>NZ_JBHXPI010000015.1:0-150814 GCF_042718575.1 Streptomyces sp. NPDC058579 | reverse complement strand
TGTCATGCCTGAACCTCTCCACAAGACGGACCTCACTTCAGAGCGTGCGGCCTCACGTCGCACAGCAAGTTATCGGCCAAGACACTCTTCCCCGTCGGGGAAGCGCGTCTTGGCCATGCCCGCCCCGGAGGGGGCGGGAGCGGTCCAGCACCGGGGGGTGCTGGACCACGGGGCAGCGACCGAGGGCGGATCGCAGCCGGAGAAGCTCGAGCCCCGCCGCAAGCGCCGTGCCACGAAGACCACTTCGCGCAAGCGCTCACCCAAGACCAACCCTGACAAGCGCGTCTACGTATGCAGCGTGCGTCTCAACAACGCTGAGAAGCAGCAGCTCGCCGACGCCGCCGCTGCCGCTCGTACGACCCTTCCCGCCTTCCTCGCCCGCGCCGGCCTCGCCGCCGCCCGCAACCCAGAGTCCGCCGCCGCGTCGATCGCAGGCGAACGCGAGCTGATCGCGGAAGTCTTCACGGCCCGCCGACACCTCGGGCAGGTCGGCAACAACCTCAACCAGATCGCAAGGGCCATCAACCTGGGCGACCGCCCGGCGGACGCTCAGCTCGATGCAGTGCTCAACGCCGTCCGCCGGGCGACCGAGCGCGTCCACGCCGCCACCGACAAGCTCCTCGAAAGCCGCTAGGAACATGGTCCCGAAGATCCACAAGCGCGGGAAGCGCACCATCGGCCTGCTCTACTACCTGTATGGACCGGGCAAGGCCGAAGAACACATCGACCCGCACCTCGTGGCGTCCTGGGACCATGCCGCCCCCGACCCCGGCCGCGACGCCGAGGCCACGTACAAGGAACTCCAACAGCTCCTCGACCAGCCCCTCGCCCTCCTCACCGACGCCCAGCGGGAGAGGCCGCACGTGTGGCACCTGTCCGTGCGCAACGGCCCCTCCGACCGGATCCTGTCCGACGCGCAGTGGGGCGACATCGCCCGACGGATGGTCGCCGCCGCAGGCATCGACGACCCCGACCAGGGCGCTGGCTGCCGCTGGGTCGCCGTCCGGCACGCCGACGACCACATCCACATCCTCGCCACCCTCGCCCGCGAGGACGGCTACCGGCCCGACCTCGACCGCGACGCCGTACGCGTCCAGGCCGAGGCCCGCCTCCTGGAACAGGAACTCGGACTGCGTCGCCTCAAGCCCGGCGACGGCACCGCCGCTCAGCGCCCCACCAGCGCCGAGCAGCACAAGGCCGCGCGCCAGGGCCGCGAGCGCACCGCCCGCGAGGAACTGCGCGAGACCGTGCGGCGGGCCGTGGCCGGCGCCCAGAGCGAGGAGGAGTTCTTCGGCCGCCTGGCCGCGGCCGGTCTTCTTGTCCAGACGCGTGTCGCCCCGTCCGGGGACCTCCTGGGGTACAAGGTCGCGCTGCCCGACGACCGTAACAAGGACGGGAAGGCTGTGTACTTCCCCGGCGCCCGCCTGGCCCCCGATCTGTCCCTTCCCCGCATCCGCGAGCGCTGGTCCGCAGACACCATCCCCCAGAACAACGACTCGGTTCAGCCCCTGCGTCCCACGGCTCCGGCCACAGCGCGGCGAAGCACCGCGGCCGTCGCCTGGCAGGCCCTGCTGGTCGTCGAGCACGGCGAGGACGGCCTCGCCGCCGCGCACATCGCCGCCGCCGGCGAAGTCCTCGACGCGCTCGCCAAAACCTCCGCTTCTTACACCAGGCGCGAACTCCATGAAGCGGCCTGGGCGTTCGAGCGGGCCTCCCGCTCGCACGTCCGCGCCGTACGCGGAACCGACCGGGCCCTGCGTCAGGCCGCCCGCGATCTCGTGCGCGGCGGGCCGGCCCTCGGCCGCGGCGAGGACGGCGCGAGCACAGCCATGGCCATCGACATGCTGTTCTTCCTGATCACCGCCGCCGCGCACTGGCACGCGAGGAAGGGCCACGCGCAGCAGGCCGAGGCCGCCCACCAGGCCGCCGAACATCTTCGTACGGCCTACCGTGCCGCAGCCAGCCACCCGCTCGCCGTCCTCCATCAGCGCGGCCGGCGCCTCACCCGTCCCCTGCTGCAGCGGCAGACCATCGTCCTGCGCGAGGCGGTACCCCACCTCGCCGAGCAGGTCCTCGCCGAGGAGGGGTGGTACGCCCTTGCGGCCACGCTCACCGACGCCGAGGCCGCGGGCCTCGACCCGGCCGTCCTGCTCGCCGAAGCCGCCGACCGTCGCGAGCTGGGCACCGCTGAGTCGGTCAGCGACGTCCTCGTCTGGCGCCTGCGCCGTGCCGCGGACCTTCCCGCCGACACAACCGGCGTACCAGTCACCGCTCATGCGGGTACGGCGTCTTCGAGCGGAATGGCTCCAGAAAGGGGACGACGCAGCCGTTATCGCCGTTAGGGCACACCTTTCGTATCATTCCGGGCTGACCAGACTCTCGCTGCTCAAGCGCGGAGCCCTGTACGTGATAGACGACATGCAGCTCAGGCCACGTGGCGGGATGACCATCAGCCCCAGTCGGTAGGTTCCTCGAACGACTGCCCGACGCTTCCAACTTCACTGCTACAACGACGCGGTGGGCGTTCGGGCTGTTGGTCGCCGTCCGCATCTGAAGGTCTATCGTGCCGTCATGCCCCGTGATCTGATTCGCATCGTTTCGCGCGATTCACCGATGGCCCTCGCCCAGGTGGAGCGTGTCCGCGCCGAACTGGCCGCGCTCCACCCGGACGTGAAGACCACCGTCCTGCCGGTGAAGACCACGGGCGACAAGTGGATGGGCGACCTCTCCCAGGTCGAAGGGAAGGGGGCGTTCACCAAGGAGGTCGACGCCGCGCTCCTCGCCGGTGAGGCCGACCTCGCGGTGCACTGCGTCAAGGACGTCCCCGCCGACCGGCCGCTCCCGGCCGGAACCGTGTTCGCCGCCTTCCTCCAACGCGACGACATCCGGGACGCCCTGATCCACCCCGGCGGCCTCACCCTGGACGAGCTGCCCGCCGGTACCCGGATCGGCACCTCCTCCGTCCGCCGGATCGCCCAGCTCGCCGCCTCCCACCCGCACCTGGAGTGCGTCCCGATCCGCGGCAACGCCAACAGGCGCTTGGAGAAGCTGGCCGCTGGAGAGGCGGACGCGCTCCTCTTGGCCGTCGCAGGGCTGGACCGGATCGGCCGGACCGATGTCATCACCGAGATCCTGTCTCCGGACGTGATGATGCCGCCGATCGGGGCCGGCGTCCTGGCGCTCCAGTGCCGAGAGGGCGACACGGACCTCATCGACCTCGTCACCGACCTCGGCGACCCCGACACGTACCGGGTGACCCAGGCCGAGCGGATGCTCCTCCACGTCCTCCAGGGGCATTGCAACTCGCCCATCGCGGGCTACGCCCAGGTCGAGCGTGGCGGCGAGCTTTCCCTGCGGGCCACGGTGTTCTCGCCGGACGGGAAGGTCATGCTCAACGCGCACGAGTGGACCGGCCGCCTCGACCCGGCGACGCTCGGCACCTCCGTGGCCGTCGCCCTTCTGCGGCAGGGCGCCCGGGACGTGATCGACGGCATCCCGCACTAGGTCTCCGCAAGTGCGCAGACGGCCGGCATTGGGCCCGCTCGCGGCCCAACCCGGGCGTCAGGGGGCTTGACGCCGGCAGTGTGGCGCAGTGCCATCAATTACGGATGGAGGGGGTCGGGCATGAGCGACGAGGAAAGCGGTACCGAGAGTCAGGGCGACGTTCCCTCACGGGGCCCGAGTCTCACAGACGTCCCGGGCACCGTCTGGACGGTGCTGCTCGCGCTGCTCGTGCTGGGGCTGTTCCTGTACGGCCTCACACGAGGCGAGAGTGGTGGAGGGCACCCCGACGGGTACACCGGCTGGCGTTGACCGCATGAGCACAGGCCGCGCCCGGCCAATCGGAGACAGCAGGCATCCACACCGTGCCCTGGTCGACCACCACCTTTAGAATCGAACATGTGCACGAAGAATTGTCGTCCCCTGAGCTGGCGAAGTTGCAGTTCCTCCACCGGGTACAGCTCCAAGACCTGGAGCGAACGGAGCGCTGGATCGGCGTCGAACTGGCGCGCCTCCGCGAGCTTGCGGCCCGCCGCCCTCTACCCGAGGAGCCGGGCCTCGTCCTGTCGTACCTCCGGAAGGGCGGCCACCCGGTCCCGGACAGCGTGCACGTAGGCAACTGCCGCCTCGCCGCCAAGCACGTCAAGCGCCTCACCGAGGAGCAGGCCCGCCGCACCATCGCCGTCGACGGCATCCCTGCGTGCGAGATCTGCCGACCGGACGCCGACCTCGGGATCCTCGGATGACGGTCCGTGTCCCGTCTCACTGAACCTTGACTGATCTCAGCGAACCTTGACCGGCCCCTCTGCCGCTCAGCCGATTGCTGGCTCGTCTCGACTCTGCCGCGGGCCAAGGGCGGAGGCGGTGGCCTGGGCTAAATGGGCGCTGCCGCCTCACGTCAGCGAATCCGGTTGACCGACCTTCGATCGACGCAGATCCTCCCAGAAGTAGCCAGAACCTGATGGAGGAACCCCAGTGCGCGACAACGGCAAGGACTTCCACTTCCCGCCCCTCAACAACGGGCTCGACTTCCTCGTCAGCGCTGTCACCTCCCTTGCGTCCGAAGGCGGCCCCGCCCCCCGAGAACTGAAGTACGCCACCCTCCATCTCCAGTCCGCAGCTGAGACCCTATTCAAGGCCCGCCTGGAGATGCACAGTCCCGAACTCGTCTGGTTCGATCCCAAGATCTACGACGCGGCCAAGCACCAGGGCGGTGACTTCAAGAGCTGCGGCATGACGCACGCCATCAAGCGCCTCAATAGGCTCGCCGAAGATGAGGGAGTCATCACCCTCAGGACCATCCTCAACGCCGACGACGAGGCCTTGAAGAGGCTCGGCAACCTCCGCAACCGGATCATGCACTTCGGCTGGAAGGACACCACCGTTGCGGTACAGGCCCTCACCCTCCCCGTGCTGACGCTGCTCTTCGATTTCGTCCACCAGGACCTCCTGCCGTACGCCGCGGACTGGGAGGCAGAGCGGCAGATGGACGAAGTCCGTGGACAGCTCAAGCACCTCACGGACTTCGTGGCGCAGCGGCAGAACGCGATATCCGACCAACTCGCTGGCCACGAGCACTCCACCGTCGCCTGCCGCTCCTGCGGCCAGTACGCCGTGGTCCTGGACGGCGGGGCCGCCGACCTGGAGTGCCTCTTCTGCGGGAAGGCGTACGGCACCGGCGAAGAGGCGGCTTGGGAGTACATCGGCGAGGACCGGCACACCACCATCAAGGACGGGGGCAACGACTTCGCCACGTGCCCCGCCTGTGGCGCCTCAGCAGTCGCGGCCCTCCGCACGCTCGGCTTCCCCACCGGAGACTCCTACATCTGCTTCGGGTGTGGCACCGACTGGGAGGGGGTCTGCGACTGGTGTGGGAGCGGTGGGTACATCGTCCTGGACACGGATATGTGTGACGACTGCTACGAAATCCGCCTCGACAACTTCTGACTCTCACTGGGTGTTGACCCGGTGGGCACAGCGACGGCCCGCGCCCCGGGTGGTGTGCCCGCACTCGTTCGGCTGCCACCCGCGAGCCCCCGCCTGCTCTCGATGTTGCCGCTCTCTTCGGCCCCGTCCGGCCACACCTCCTTTGGCCGCCCAAGGCGCCAGCAACCTCCCGACCGGTCAAAGTTCGGTGAGATCGGTCAAGGTTCAGTGAGACGGGACAGTCCGCCCGCCGGGCGCAGCCCGATGCCAGATAGGGGATCACGGAACGCGCCGGTCAACATCACCGGAGGCTGATACCGGACCACACGAAGTGGCGGAGGCCCTGCGCGAGCGTCCGCCTTGCACTCTGGCGACATGACTTTGACAATCCCAGAGTTGAAGCCATGCAGCCCCTCGCGGCACGATCCCCATCCGACGGAAGCGCCACAGGAGGGGGAGACGTGTTCGAACGCGGGCGTGTGGCTCGTCAGCAGCGCGGAGCGTGGAAGTGGGCGGCAGAGATGAGCGCAACGCACATCGAGCCGCCGCTCGAGTCCCCCGCCGTAGTGCGCCGGGAGGTCGAGGGGCTCTTGATGACGCACTCCCACCCCCTGGTCGTCGACGGGGACATCCTGGGCTGCGGAACGTGCGGGTCCTACCGGGGCTGGATCGTGATCAGCCTCCGTGACGAGGTGTGGCTGCGCTGTCCCGCCGGCCACGAGCAGCACGAACCCGGTCTCGACACCGCGTGGTACGACCGGCACAGCGGACCTGTCACCCACCGCCACAACACCTACGACGACGGCCTGCGGGACCTCGGCCACTAGCCGGCACCCACGCACGATCCCACCGAGACCGCCGGAGGAGAGCCCAATTCGGGCCCGGCGCCGTCAGCCCACCCGACCACCGAAGGATCCACCGTGCACCGTCGCGCCTCCGCCGCTCTGTCCCTCGCCGCCCTCGTCGCCCTCTCCGTTTCGGGCTGCGCGAAGGACAGCTCCTCCCCCGCCCCCTCCGATTCCGCACCGGCCGCCTCAGGCATGCGGACTCCCGTGGCGAAGCCCGCACAGGCCCCGCTCTCCTCAGCCGCGCTCGCCCAACGCCTGCTGAACGAGTCGGACCTCGGCCAGGGCTACACCCGCCAGGCGAAGTCCGACAACAGCGGCCGTGACGACGTCACTGTCATCGGCTGCCCGGCGCTGGAGAAGCTCGGCGGCGACGGCGCCGCCGGCGAAGACCTGGACTTCCCCAACAGCGCGAAGGCCACGTTCTCCTACACCCGTGGCTCCGACTCCGAGGTGGCCGAGGAGCTCTACAGCGACACCGTCGACAAGCTCGGCCCGAACACGAAGACCGTGTTCGAGGCCATGACCGGCTGCCCGCTGTACCAGATCGTCGTGGGCGACGCCCCGATCACCGTTGCTACCCAGAAGCTCCCGGCGCCTTCCCTGGGCGACGAAGCCTGGAGCCAGCTCCTCACCTTCACCTCAGGCGGGCACGACACCGTGATGAAGCAGACCGCCGTCCGCACCGGCTCCATCCTCATCGTCGTGTCCGGCTCCCCCGCCCTCGTCGACACACACCTGACCCGTGCGGTCGAGAAGGCGCGAGGCTGACCTAACGTGTACGAAGACGGCCCATGGACTCCGATACGGAGTCCATGGGCCGTCTTCACATCCCGTCGAGCAGAGCACGCGGCTGTTCAGCCACAGGTATGGCGACGGCGTTCGTCGTCAGTGATCACCTTCGCCGTGGCGGTGTGGGTCCAGCCACACCCGCAGACTGCATCCCATCGGGCCCGGCCGGCGCATTGCGGAGTGCGGGGCACGCCGCTCGTGGACACCAAGTGCCGGGAAGGACCGGTGGTCGGGCAGACGGTGCCGTCCGGGTGGTGAGCACTGAGGCGGGGAAGAAGACGTGGCACGGGACCTCCTCGGAAACGAAATAGGCGCGGACGGTGGGTCAGGGTGCCGGCGTCACGAAGAGGCGGCCGGCGGCGTTCTCCGGCGGGTTGCGGCGCAGCACCGGGGTGGGCGAGGCGAGAGACGCGGCGAAGGCGGCGACGAGGTCGTGGGGGACGCTCGCGCTGAAGACCGCGGTCCACTGGTAGGGATCGCCGATGACCGGCTCGGCCCACGCTTGCCAGCCGAAACCGGGGCGCGGGTCGCCGTCGCGGACCATCTCGGGCAGTTCGGCCCAGGCGAAGCCCGCCGACATGCCCGGATCCCAGGCTCGAGTGTCGGGGGTGTCGATGTCACGGGCCCAGCCGTGGGCGCACAGCGCGTCGAGGACGCGACTGTATTCGTCGTAGTTGACGGCCGGGTCCGTGCGAGCGGCGCTGGCTAGGAGGAAGTCGGCTATGGCCTCGGGGGGTGTGCCGGTTGTGAAGCAGGCGGTCCACTCCATCGCGGCGCGTGCCGGGTGCAGGCGGGCAGAGACGTGCCAGGCGACCTGGAGGTCACCAAGGAGGAAGCCGTGGGAGCCTCGCACCCACTCGGCGCCAGCGAGTCCACGGGGGCTCAGGTGCAGCAGGGTGGAGCGGGCCGTCGTCCATGTAGACCAGCCGGCCTCCACGAGGACGTCGGCCACGCGGTCGGCGAGTTCGTCGTCGTCGCCGGCCAGGTGGCGCGGTCGCACCCAGTAAGCGGGGCGGGAGGGGTAGAAGAAGGGTTGCGGGTTCAGGGGCGCCTCCAGGCGGTGGGTGGGGTTGCTACTACGCGGAGATACCGGTGCGCGGGCGGCGAGGTGCTTCCGTCGGCTCGTGCCAACCTGCGGCGACGGTGACCCCCGGCGGGACGGGGCCCTGCTGTTCGCCGTTCTCCGTCACGTAGACCGTCGTACGGCCAAGCGCGTCCTTCGCGGCAATCACGTCGGCGATGCCGTGCCGGAACGGGAAGAAGGGGTTAATGGCGAGGTGCACCGGGGTGTCGGGATCGAACTCGGACAGTCGGGCGATGAGATCGCGAGTGGTGAGGGTGGAGGACAACAGCAGCTCCTAGCGGAATCGAGTGGGGCAACGGAACACCGGGTCACCAGTGGGCGGCGGGGGCGGACGTGGCCAGCACGCTGCCGACGGCTGCGACAACGACCGCCGCAGGAGTCTCCCTGTGGAAGGAGACGCAGTAGCCGGGCACGTCCGCGGTGCCGGTCACGGCGAGCTTCCAGCCCTCTGCATCGGCGCCGGGCCGGCCGTCGGGGAAGAATCCGAGGTAGAGCCGGCCGTCCCGCGAGTTGATGTGGACATCGGCGCGGTCGTCGACGACGACCTTGAAGTCGGCGTCGGTGAACAGGTCGATGACGTCCATCGACTGCCCCCGGCCAAGCAGCCATGTCCGCAGCCGCAACTCAGCGACGGTGGTGGAGAAGCCTGGCCTCGCAGCATCGACGGTCACGGGCATTCACCTCTCTGACCTGGCTTTTTTCGGGAAGGCGTCCACGTTGACATCCCTTCCCGCCTGTCCACCAGTCCTTCAGCGCTTCTTCCTGTCTGCCTCCGGCGAACTGGTCAGGCCAGCTACGTAGTAGTAGACACTGAGATCGAGCTGGGCATCCAGCCCGGCACTCTCGCGTCCGGCGGCTGGATCGGTGCGACGCTCGCCCCCGCACCCTCTGCAGCCGCAAGCGCCTCTCGCCAGGTGCCCTTTTTGAGCGTGTCTGCGTGACACTGCCGACACTCCCCTACAGGTTGATGCCGGGATTCGAGGTCTTCAACGGATGCGCGCACGTGGGTAAAGGCGTCGGCGGGGAAGTCTGCACGGATCGCGAACCACGTTCCACTGCGCTCAGCTTCGGGAAGGCCGGCAGCGACGTCGGGCCGCTGCGGTACGTACAGAGTGCCTCCGTCATGCCGGACCAGGAACACTCGGTCGAGATGATCACACGTATCGGCCGACGGCGGGTTCCTGTCAAGCCACCGAAGTAGCTGCGCGCGGTCGCCTGGCCCCCAGAGCAGGTCGCAGGGGTACGTCGTCTGCTCGAAGAGGGCGTCGAAATGGAAGAGGGTGGGATCCTCGGCCGTGCCGGGTTCAAAGACCGCCTGGACGACGACGTACCGCCATTCGTCTTCTTCGGCGTCCGTTCGAAGATTCTCGATATGCCCGATGGAGATGGACCCAGTAGCCGGATTCCAGGCGATGGCGGTAGTGCGACGCCTCACGGGAGCGGGGTAGAGACGTCCTCCGGGGGTGTCCTGGCCCCACAGCCGGTTGATCACCTCAGCCAGGTTGGAGAGGGTACGGGCAGCCTCGACGGGTCCGTGGAGGTGAAAGCCGCTCGGGTGAGCGACCATGTTCCGCAGGTCGGTGATGGCCTTCTCCCAGCCACGGTTTCGCTGACCGCGCAGCAAGCCTTCTCGGCGGGCCCAACGGTGCAAGCCGTCCAGGGTTCCGTTGAAACCGGTCCAGCTCCGGTTCGGTCCCATCTGGATCCTGGTGCCCTTGAGGTCCTTGTACCTCTCCATGAACTGGCCGTAGTTGGTCACCTCCGCAAGGGTGTGCACTTCACCTTCTTTGGTCCGAACGGACACTTCACCTTGATGGAAGGCGATGAACCGATCACGGAGAGCCTGCTCGAACACCAGAAGTGCCGCGTCGCCGACCATAGTGAACACGTCGTAGCAGAGCACGCCGTAGCAGAAGACGTGGCGCAATTGCTCGAAGCGCTGCCGAGTTCCCTCTGCGACGTTGTCGACGAGTACATACTGGGCAATCACTTGCTGCTGAAAGGCCAGGGCATCGTCAGGCGCCAGCCGTCCACCAAACCCGTAGGGGTTGAAGGGAAGTACGCGCTCGTCTACGGCTCGTAGGTCGTCGAGCGACAGCCGGTCCATCCATGGCCTCCTCGGGAGTGTGAAGAACCGGCCATCGTACGACGAGCTCTCCACGTCAGCCCCGGGATTCCCGGATCCCCTGTTGAACAGGCAGCCTTGGAATGGCAAAGGGCCCCAGGAGTTCGCCTTCCTGGGGCCCTTCGAGAGAGTTCAGTTCTTGGTCGTTCTACCGGTCAGCTGGTGGCCGGGGTCTCCTCGTCGTCGTCCGTCTTCTTGCGTCGTGCCGCGATCAGGGCACCGCCGCCGGCCGCGATCAGGAAGCCGCCGCCGGCGAGGAGCCACGCGTTGGAGTCGGCGCCGGTGTGCGCGAGG
Organism: Streptomyces sp. NPDC058579; assembly: GCF_042718575.1. Lineage (NCBI taxonomy): Bacteria > Bacillati > Actinomycetota > Actinomycetes > Kitasatosporales > Streptomycetaceae > Streptomyces > Streptomyces sp. NPDC058579. The sequence goes on along the minus strand of NZ_JBHXPI010000015.1, from coordinate 140,247 downwards.
GAACCCTCCGCGGGCGGTGTGCTCGGGGTGTCGGTCGGGGGCACCGGTGCGGTGGAGGTGGACTGGCTCGGGGTCGGGGCGGTCGGCGGGGTCGTCACCGGAGTGGTGGGCGGGGTGGTCGGGGTGACCGGGGGTGTGGTCGGCGTGGTCGGCGGGGTGGTGGGCGGCTGGGTGGGCTTGTCCTTCTTGGCGTTGGTGAAGGTGGCGGTGGTCTTCTCGGCGGGCTTGGCGGTGATCTTGACCGGGGTGGTGTCGAGTTCGTAGCCGGAGGGGGCCTGCGTTTCGGTGCCGGCGTAGGTGGTGCCGTTGCGGGAGGAGACGGGGAGCTTGGTGGTGGCGGTGCCGTCCTTGCCGGTGGTCAGGGTGATCGCCTTGCCGGTGCCGGTGGAGGGGCTGATGTTGATGACGGCACCGGCCAGGGGCTTGCCGGTCTTCTTGTCGACCTTCTTTACCAGCAGGTCGGCGGGCTTGAAGGTGTCGATGACCGTGAGCTTCGCGGTGTGCTCGGGGGTGACGATGACGTCCTGGTCGGGGGCCAGGTCGTGGAGGGGGCTGCCGGAGTCGGTCTCCTTGAGGCGGTAGGTACCGGGGTGGACGTTCTCGAAGCGCAGGATGCCTTCGGCGTTCGTCTTGCCTGTCAGGGCCTTGGTGCCGTTGAGGGTGTCGAGGAGGGAGAACGCGGCACCGGCGAGCAGGGCGCCGTCCGGGTCCTTCTTGCTGATCTCGACGGCGCCCGGGGGGATCTCGGGTGCGCTGGCGAAGGCGGTCGGGGCCCAGATCAGGGAGCTGGTCGCCAGGGTGGTCGCGGCGAGGGTGGCCGCGGTACGGCGGGTGGCACGCATGAAGAAGGGTTTCTCCTCGGTCAGTTGTGTGGTGGGGACCGCCTCGGGGGCGGAGGTCAGTGGGAGCGGGCAGTCGGGGTCTGGCCGGGCGCCGGGACGGGGCGTGCGGGAGGCGGGCTCGTCCGCAGGGGTGTGGAGGTGGCCGCGTGCCGGCGGGAGGCGGCTTGGACGACAGCGCGCTGCTTGTCCAACGGCATGCTGGCGATGCGTTCGAGGGCGCCGGCGGTGTCGGGGCCGAGGCGGCGGCATGTGAGCTGGGTGACGGCCGCGGCCTCGGCGAGCATGCCTTGGTCCAGAGGGAGCCCGAGCATGTCCATCACGTAGTACCGGGCGTTGCGCAGGGTCTCGGTGATGGGCATGTCGTCGTGAGTGCCGCTCTCGGCGAGGTCGAGTACGGCCTGGGTCGCTTCGTGGAGGCGGGTGAGCACGACGGTGTCGGTCGCCCAGAGCGTCTCGTGCCAGCGATCGGCCCACGGGCCGGGTTCCGCGAAGCTCCGGGGGGCGATAAGGGCGGGGCAGGAGACATGGACGAAGTCCACGATCGCGGTCCGCAGGCCGGTGAGGTCCGCTCCGGCCCAGGGAGGCAGGCCGTCCTGGTGCCAGTCGCGTATGACGCCGCGCGTGTCACATGACCTTCGTTCAGCGTCACGGCGGGTGAACGTGCCGTGCTCGGTGAAGCGGAGGTGGACGGTGTCGAGGGTGCCGCGCTCGGCGTCGATGACGGCCAGGCGCAGGCCGTCGTACTGGCGTTCCATGATCGTGCGGGCGAACTCGATACGCAGGCGGATCGGCGAGTCGGTCGGGTTCGCGTAATAGACGTCGCCGACGACGGTGCCGAACGGGAGAGGAAGGTCGAGCCGGTCGAAGAATTCCTGCGCGTGCAGCGGCACGAGACTCCTTGTGTCAGCGGCCGACCGAGCGGCCAGCGGGCGGTGCTGCGGTCGCAGGCGGCCGGGTGGCGGTGCTCCAGCGCGGGACGCTGCGCGTGGTGATCGCCGGGGGCCGGCGCTGGGCACGCTGGATGTCGAGCGGGGTCGGGGCGGGGGGCTTCGGCGGGGTGAGCGGGGTGAGCTGCGCCAGAGCGGCGAGTTCGGGGGCCAGCTGGTCGCGGTAGCGCAGGACCGATGTCGGGTCGAGCAGGGCCTGGGCGGTGGCCGCGATCAGGTGGGCGGGTGTGCGGGAGGTGAATCGGGCTTCGGCTCGGTTCCATCCGGAGGGTCCGGCCCACAGCAGGACCGTCTCCTCGTCGAGGTCTTCGCTGCCGACGTCGATGGACACCCCTGCGGTGCCGTCCGGGGCCGTGATCTCGACGTACGGGCCGTGGATACGGCTGGATCGGCCAGCGGCCCCGAGGGTGACCGATCCCGGAAGCCGCTGGGCCTTCCAGCCCGCATCCAGCAGCGGCTGCACCCGCGTTGCCCAGTACGGGGAGGGGGTTTCGATGAAGGGGTCCTGGTCCTTGCGCGCAGTCCAGTCGCGTTCGAGCGCGGTGGTAAATGCGGCGACGATCTCGGCCGGGAAGGAGTCGTTGAAAGTCGCTGACCAGCGCGTCGGGGACGAGGCGTCCTCGCTGGCGGAGATCTTGTAGACGTCGAAGTCGTCGCCGTACCAGCCGATGCGAATGCGCTGGTCGGGCGAGGTGATCAGCATCTGGCAGGGGCCGTCCTCCAAGTGGACGGTGGGCCAGTGGTTCACGGGGACGAAGCCCGCGTCGCCGCACCAGTCGGCCCCTGCGAGGTAGCGAGGGGAGACGTAGACGTCGCCTTCCGGGGTGTAGGTCACGCGGTGCCTTTCGCCCGCGCGCCGGCGGGCTGGACGGTGAGGGTGATGTGCTGCGCGGTCTCGGCGAGGCGCTCTTCGACCTTGGCGGCGTCGTAGCCGGTGACGACGTAGAGGCCCGCGCGGGCGACGTCGACGTCGCCTTCCGGGGGCAGGGTGATCTGGTCGCCGACGGCGCCGATCCACTGGACGAGGTCGAGCCAGCGGCTCCGGTCGGCGAAGTCCTGGTCGATGGAGCGGTGGGTGAGGGTGCCGGAGGTCTCCGGGTAGAGCAGGGTGACGCCGGCGGCTCGCAGGCGGGAGTGCTCCAGGCTCGGGGTGGTGCCGCAGGCGAGGTCGGCGGCGATGCGGGGCAGGTCGAGGCCGGTGGCGAGGCGGACGAGGTGGCCGATGAGGTCGCCACCGATCCGGCCGTTGACCTCGATGATGCGCGGGCCGGACGGCGTGAGGCGCATCTCGACGTGCTGGATGCCGTGGTCGAGGCCGAGCGCGCGGATCGCGGCGGCGGCGATCGGGGCGACCTCGTCGAGCAGCGTGTCGGTGGCGTCCACGGTGTGGCCCACCTCTTCGAAGTACGGCTCGAAGCCGAGCTTCTTGCGGGTGACGGCGACCGCGTGGGTGTGGCCGTTCTGGGTGACGCACTCGACGCTGATCTCCGGGCCATCGAGGTACTCCTCGACCAGGATGTCGGTGTTCTGGCCTCCGCTCAGGGCGGCGCCGGCGGCGGCGAAGTCGAAGGCGTGGGCGAGGTCTTCGCTGTTGTCGACGCGGATGACGCCGACACTTCCGGCCTGGCCTGCGGGCTTGAGGACGATCGGGTATCCGATGTCATCGGCCAGGATGGTGGCCTCCAGCAGGTCTAGGACGCGGCCGGAGCGTGCCGAGGGGACCTGGTGGGTGGCGAGGAGCTTGCGGGTGGCGTGCTTGTCGCGGCAGTTCTTCATCACGGCCGGGGGGTTCGTGGGCAGGCCGAGGTGTTCGGCGAGCTGGGCGGTGGGGACGAGCAGGTTCTCGTTCCAGGTCAGGACGCCCGCGATGGTGCGGCGGGCGGTGATGGCTTCGCCGACGGCGAGGAGCTGGTCAAGCTGGTAGGGGTCGGCGAGTTCGTGGTCGACGACGTGCTCGGTCTCCCAGGTGAGCGGCTGCGGGGTGATGACGGCGACGTCGTATGCGGCGGCGACCTGCTTGAGGCAGTAGCCGCGGTACACCTCGTCGCCGGGGGCGACGACGAGAACCGTGGGGCGGCTGGTGGTCTGCTTCAGGGAGGTCGGGGGGACGGTCACGGGGAGGCCCTTGTCTTCACGGGTGGTCGGGCGGTGGCGGGTGGCGGCGTCGAGGAGGCGGCGTAGGTCGGTGGCGAGGCCGCCGGGGGCGAGGAGGTGACCGGCGAGCGTGGTCGCCTCGGCGGAGGTGAGAGCGGCGAGGCGGTCGGTGAGTCCACGGACGAGGGAGGCGGCGGCGAGGGCCTGGTCGGCGCTGAACCGCGACAGGTGCGGGGTGGTCATGGGGAGGTGGCTGCTCCGGGCTGGGTGGTACGGGGGCTGCGCACGGCTGGCTCGCGGCGCAGGCGCCAGAACGCGCACGCGAGACCGGCGGCCTGGAGGCCGGCGCAGGCGGTCAGCACATGGCCGAGCGCGGCGGCGGGGGTGAGGGCGACGACGATTCCTGCGAGCGGGAAGGGCGTGAGCATCACGAGGATCGTGACGGCGAGGGTGGCGCCGAAGACGGGCTCGGGGATGAGGTGGGAGCGCAGGGTGCGCAGGACGACGGTCATGCCGCCTTCGCCGGCCATGAGGACGGCGGTCAGGACGAGGAAGGCGGTGTAGTGGCCTGCCTGGGAGACTGCGAGCCCGGCCAGGGCGGCGACGGCGGCGCTTGCCGCGCCCGCGGGCCACAGGCCGAGGCGGTCGATCGCGAACCGGCACAGGGCGACAGCGAGCAGGGAGGCTGCTGCGGCAGCGGACCAGATCAGGCCGACGGCGGCGCTGGACTGGCCGAGGTGCTGTACGACGATGACCGGGGCGGCGGCCTGCAGGACGCCGGTCGCCATGTTGGAGACGGTCAGGCCGGTGATGAGCCAGGCCAGTGCCGGAATGGAGACGAGGGTCTTCCATCCGGTGCGCAGTCCGGCGAGTGCGGGCGCCGGTGGCGGGACGAGGCGCGATTCGCGGTGCCAGGGGGCGAGCAGGGCCCCGAGCAGTGAGCAGGCGGCCATCGTCAGCAGGGTGCCGGTGACGCCGACGGCGTGCAGGAGGAACCCTGCGAGCGCAGGTCCGGCGAGGGTGGCGGTCTGGTCGATGCCGAGGAGGACGGACTGCACCCGGTGGGCGCGGTCGCCGGCGTCTTTGCTCGCGGTCGCGCCGGCGGTTTCGGCGGCGATGTAGGAGAACTCGGTGACGACTCCGGTGATCGCGGCGAGCGCCATCACCGTGATGGTGGCTCCCGTGCCGCCGGCCTGGGTGGGCAGGATGAAGGCGGCGGCCACGACGACCAGGGCGCGCAGGACCGAGGCGATGCGGAAAACGCGCTTGGTGCCGTGCCGGTCCACGACCTGTCCGGCGAGCGAGAAGGCTGCGAGGCGGGGCAGCCACTCCAGGGCGAAGGCGATTCCGGTGAGGGTGGCGGACTGGGTGGTGGCCAGCACGATCAGCGGGATGCCGTACGTGGACATCGCGAAGGCGCCGGCGTCGGCCGTACGGGGGAGGTAGATCCGCCGCAGCAGGGAGAGTTGGGGCGGCAGAGCGTGCCGGGGTCCGGCGATCACGAAGTCGGTCATGTGCTTTCGTCGGAGATCAGGAGCGGCTACCGTCCGCCGCGGCGGGGCGACGGAAGGCGGGAAGGTGCCGGGGGCGGCTTGGGCGCGCCGTTCAAGTCGGCGTAGCTGTTGGTGAGCAGCCGCAAGAGCTGGATGCCTTCGCCGCGGCGGGCGACGAGCGCGTCGATCTCGCTGCCGAGGGACTGCAGGAGGCCGTCGGTGGAACCGAGCCGGTAGCGGTCGCGGCCCTGCGTCACGGACTGGAGTTGGCTGATGGCCATGTCCGCCCGCTGCAGCAGCGTCTGCTGCACCTCATCGACGTTGTCCGCGGTCTCGCGGATCAGGTCAGCGACGGTGGCGAGGGCGGTGCCGGGCTGATGGGAGCGGAGGACGAGGCCGCGGGCGGCAAGGGCGTCGCGGACGGTCTTTCGTCCCCAGGGCCACCACCGGCCGCGGCTCGGCGGCCTCGTTCACCGGCGGACACCTCCCGCCGGAGGCACCATTGCCTTGACCGGTCGGGCGACCGACGGGTGAGAGAAGAGATCGCCGGACTTCCACGACGCCACGGCAGGGGCCGTCCTCAGCACGGCGCCGGCAACCGCCGCCTGCGAGGTGTGATGGGTCGGCACTGCGGTCGGCCGTGCCGGGGCACGGCGGGCGGTGGGCTGGCCGGTTGCCCAGGCGGTGAGCGCCTCGTAGGCGGGGGTCAGGCCCCGGCCGGCGGCGGTCAGCACGAACTTCCCTTCGTGGTCCCGCGTCACGAGGCGCTTGTCCGACAGGTGCTTGAGCGGGTGGTAGACGGCCGTGGGGTGGGCGTCGACGAGTACGGAAGAGGCGAGGGCCGCGCCGGTGGTGGCGCCGCGGTCGCGGAGCGCCCACAGAATCGTGGTGGCGTGCCGTCGCGAGATCAGGTGGAGGGCGTCCTCAATCTCCTCGCCCTTGGCCGCCGGACGGGTCGTGTTCTTCTTGGTGACGGGGTCCTTCACGGTGGGCCGCTCCAGGTGCTTGCTCCCCCACGCGGCGAAATGGTCGAGCACGGGCAGCAGAGCGGCACCCCGGTCGGTGAGCGTGTAGATGACGTGGCGGCGTGTGTGTTCGGTGCGCCGCACCAGGCCGGCGGCCTGCAGATCGCGGACCTTCGGGTGGAGCTGGCCGTCGGCCATCCACGGCATCCGTGCCTTGAGGTCGGAGTAGCGGGCGGGCTCTGCGAGGCTCATCAGCACCCAGGCGTTCCACCTCGGCGAGATCGCCTCCAGAGCCTGGACAACCAGGTCGATGTCACGGGGTGCGGGGGCGGGCAGGCCGGATGCGGGCATGGATGTACTCCTGAGGCGTGGTGGTGGGGTGTTCAGCGGGTGCGCGCTGTGGTCGCGGCCGGGGCAGGCGTCTGAGCGACGGGCGTGGCGGCGGGGACCGGGGCGCGGTAGAGGCTCTGGATCACGGCGGAGGCGAAGCGGGCCTGGTTGTCGCGGGTGGCGACCGATTCGGCGATCCGGCGGCTGCAGTCGAGGAGGTGGCCGGGGGTGGCGGGGCCGATGTCACGGCCCGGGTCTGCGAGCTGGAGAAGCCGTTCGCGCTGGAACTGAATGTTTTTCTCTGCCAGTTCGACGGTGGTCAGTGCGTCGAGGAGGGTGACGAGCATGTTCGGCCGGTCGGTGGTGGCGATGGCGGCGAGCTCGGCCCGGGGCCTGCCGTAGAGCGATTCGATCCGCTCGGCGAGTTGGTCGGATACAGGATGGGGCAATCAACGTCCCTTAGTTCGTTGGACCGTTGCCTGCTCCGCAGGTACAGCTCGGGCAGTGATCGTCGGCTGGTTGAACGTCACTGTGCGTTGGTGCTCCGGCGGTGGTTCGGATCGCAGGACCTTGTCGAGCACGGACAGGTAGCCGCGTCGGGCCTGGAGTGCGGCCTCCATCCACTGGGCGTCCATGCGCAGGTCGTCCTCGGACAGCTCGTCCATCGGGCGGTCCGGAGCGCTGCGGTCGCGGACCCGGGCCACGTGCTGCTCGGCCACCGCCAGGAACGCGCGCAGTTCCAGGGCTTCGCGCAGGTGCCGGGTGTGCTCGGGGGCGGCGAGGAGCTGGTCGAGCGGGGCCCCGAAGACCTCGGCGAAGCGCTCGTCCCGGCTGCTCGGCTTGATGGTGGTGCTCATCGGCGGGTCCTTGCGGATACGGGGGCGGGCTGCGGGACCGGGGTGGTGGTGAGTACGGGTCCGGTTCTCCGGGCGGCGCGGCTGACGGCCGGGGGCTCGGGCAGGGGGTAGTCCTCCAGGAGGTGGCGCACGGTCAGCGCCCGGCCGTCGCGGATGGTCAGCGCGGTGTCAACGCGCTGCGCGAGCGTCATGACCTGCTCGTCCAGCTCGCCGGCGGGGGCGGACTGCAGAGCGCCGAGCAGCTCGTCCTCGGCCGAGGTGAGCAGGCGCTGGGCCTCTTCGAGGTCGTCGTACCAGCGGACGACCGCGCTAGGCAGGAACGAGATTGTGCCGCGGGCGGCGGCCACGGCCTCGCGCAGTTCGTCCACGGGGACGCCGAAGCGGTCCTCGATCTCGCGGGCGACGGCGCGCAGGACATCGTCGGGTTCGTCGGTCACAGGCATACGCCTCTCCTTGACGCGGACAGGGGGGAAGGTCCGGAAGCTGTCGCTCCGGGCGGGTGATCTCTAGGATCCGGAGAATCCCCGGTTCACCTAACCGGCGATTTGCTGGTACCTTTCGCCGCTCTCGCCGGGTGGTCACCGCTTCCGGCCCGGGGCGGTCGTCGGGCCGACAGGCTTCGCCGGGGGCCGTGGGGAGGTGGTGGCCCGGGGCCTGGGCAGCGGCGTGCTGCGGTCGTCCAGCCAGGCGAGCGCCGCGTCCGCGGTGCCGAAGGCGCCCTCGCGCAGCTGGTGGGTGTGGGCCCGCAGGTCGGTGGTTTCCAGCAGGATCCGGAAGGGCTGCGGCCCGGTGCGGTCTGCGGCTTCCAGGAGGACGACGGTCTCCTGGGTCGGGTATCCCTCGCCGGTGTAACTCATCACGATCGAGAACTGGTTGCCGTGGTCGCGGAAGCGCTGCTCCAGCCCGGTGGTCATCGTGTCGGCGGGGCTGGTGCCGATGTCATCGGACCGGCTGATGGCGGAGGGCGGGCAGTGGCGCTGGATGAGCCAGGACTGCGCGAGTGCGTACAGCGGGAGGCGGGCGCTGGCGAAGGTGAAGGTCCGGGCCTCGGTGTCGCGGGTGAGGTGCAGGGCGAGGAGCTGTGGTTCGCCGGGCAGCCCGTACATGACGGAGGTGTCGTGGAAGACGAAGAAGCTCTGCCGGCCGTCGGGGGTGTGGTGCTGAGCCAGCGTGTTCAGGTCGGTCTCGCTCAGGGCGACGCGGTCACCGAACTCCCGCTCCACCGCTGCTGAGGTCGGTCGGTAGCCCTGAAGACGAAAGGCGGGTTCGTAGCCGGAAGAGGACAAGGGTCTCCTGGGACTTCGGTTCAGCGGGTGCGGGTGGTGGCGTCGGGCCAGGCACCGGGGCGTGGTGCGGGGCGGCTCGTGACACGGCTGGAGCGGCGAGCGGCGAGGGCAGCGCGGCCTGCGTCGGTGAGGGCGACCGGCTGTCCGGCGTGCAGCGGGTGCCTGGTGTCGCGGTGGACGAGCCCGGCCGTCTCCAGCCGGGCGAAGTCATGCTGGCCGATCCTGGTGCCGGAGGCGGTCACGACGGAGAGCCGCTGGGTGAGCAGGTGCTCGCGGAGCTTGGCGCCCTGGCCGATCGCCAGGAGCAGGGCGATGTCGTGGGCTTTCAGGTCGGCGTGGCCAGCCGGGATGCGGGGGGGCGTTCGCCTCGACGGGCTCGAGGACGTCGGACAGCTCCGTCTCGTGAACGCCGCGGATGCGCACAGCCTCCTGGAGCTGCTTGACCGTGCGGCCGATGCGGTCGAAGAGCGCGGAGTCCATGGGGTACTCGCCGCTGGCGAGGCGCTGGAGGAGCACGCGGTAGAAGGTGACGGACTGCTCGGCGCTGGACAGGGATCGGTGGGCGCCGGCGACGCTCTCGATCTGCTCGTCGAGCAGGCCGCGGTCGTGGTCGCGCCAGAGCCGGTCGACGGTGTAGCCGACGGCAAGCTCGACGCGGTGGTCGAGGGACGTCAGCGCCTTGCGGACGGGCGTCGTCGTGGACCGGGGCACGTTCGCGCGGCCCCGGTCACTGCCGCCGGCAGCCACGCCGCCCCGCAGCGTCCTCGTCGCCGGCGCGGTCGACGGCTTCGTAGCAGTCCGGGGAGCAGTTGTCGGGGTCCTCCTCGCAGGAGGACTCCTCCGCGGGAGCGCAGCAGCAGGGGGCGGACAGCAGGACGGCGAGTTCCTGACCGGCGGCAATGCGGTCGATGAGGATCTCGGTGCACGCGTGGAAGCCGTCCGGCGTGATGTCCGGGTGCGGATTGGTCAGGGTCTCCAGCAGGCGGCGCTCCAGCTGCTGGACCTCTATGTAGGTCTCCAGCAGCGCGCGGTGGTGGGGGTTCTCCGGCTCGGCCGGGAGCTCAAGGAGGTTCTCGCCGAAGTGGTCGAGGAAGTTCGGGAAGGCTGTCAACGTACGGCTTTCGTGGTGAGGACGGTGGGCTCGGCGGAGCGGGGAAGGCCGGGGGGTGGGCCGGGCTTCGGGATCTCGCGGTAGGCGTCGATCTGGGGTGAGCGGGTGCGGGCGGCGTGCGCGCGGGCGCCGACCGGACGGTGGTCGATGCCGAGGCGTCGGGCCACGGTGTCGTAGATGTCGTGGTTGGCCCGGGGGCGCACGGCCACGACGTGGATCTCCATGGGGTAGGCCGAGGTCGTCGGGGCCGGCCGCAGCGCGTAGACGATCCGCCAGGCGGCCTGGCGGTCGACGTAGAGCTTGCGCAGTCCGGCGAGTTCGGCCGTGAGCTTGCTCCCGTGCCGGTCTGCGTTGACGACCTCCTGGAGCAGCGCGAGCGACAGGTCGCGGATGTCGCTGGGGGCCTGGAGCAGGTCTGTGAGGGCGCGCGGGTCGAAGGTGAGGCCGAAGGTGGGCGGCCGGCCCTCGGCACTCACTCCTCCGCCTGCGCCGTCTCACCGTCGCGGGCTACGGCGCGCACGGAGCGGCCAGGGCCGCGAAGGAGGCGGTGCGACGGCCGCTCGGGGTCCGTCTGGCAGGCGGACAGCGGTCCGCCGGCGGCCCGGATGGCGGCCATGCAGTGGGTGAGGAAGTCCCTGTGCCATACGAAGGGACCGGCCGGTCCGGCCTCGGGGTCCTTGTGCTGCAGGTAGGCCATCCACAGGGCGTGGAGCCAGGCGACGACGTCGAGGTGTTCCTGCCACTGGTCGCACCACGGGGAGGCGGTCGTGACCTCGCTCCCGTAGGTGGGCATGAGGAAGTCCTCCACCCAGTCGGTGAGCAGGTCCAGCTCGCTCTCGTACTCCTCGCCGTCCAGCTCCAGAATCGGACGCGGCTCCGGCGGCATCATCGCCGCGGCCGGCATCGGCGGCAGGCCGAAGCCGGGCAGCGACACCGGTCCCGGTGCGGCGGCGAGGTGGTCGAGCTGCCGCGCCTGCTCGGCGGAGCGGTCGAGCAGCTTGCGGACGGTGGCCTGGATGCTGTCCAGGTCGCCTTCCGGAAGGCGCACCGGGTCGAATTCCCCGGCGGCGCCGAATTCCTCCAGAGGGTCAGGCTCCAAGGAAATCTCCTCCTCCGGCGCACGCGGCAGCCGGAAATTCAAGAACGGGTGATGGGACGGCAGGGACCGAATGCGCGCAGGCGCGGATAACAAACCGCCAGTAACTCGCGGTTGCGCGCATCCGGGTCAGGCCGTCAGGGTGAGGTCGTCCGGCCCGAGGGTCTGGTGGAGCGTTTCGGTGAGGCGGTCGGAGGCGATCTCGGCGTAGTGCCGGGTCTTCTCGACGCCGATGAAGTCGCGGCCCTCCAGGAGAGCGGCCACGCCGGTGGAGCCGGAGCCGCAGGTGAAGTCGAGGACGGTGCCGCCGGGCGGGGAGATCTTCACCAGCTCGCGCATCACCTCGACCGGCTTCTGCGTGATGTGCTGCCGGGCCTTGCCCGACGGCTGCGACGCCGAGTAGAGGCCGGGCAGGTAGACGGGGTTGCGGGAGCCGTCGATCGAACCGTTAGACGCCCACACGATGAACTCGCAGTTCTGCGTGAAACGGCCCTTCTGCGGGCGGGCCTGCGGCTTGTGCCAGGCCAGGACGCCACGCCACAGCCATCCGGCCGCCTGGATCGCGTCGGTGGTGACCGGCAGCTGCCGCCAGTCGGTGAACAGGAGCGCCGCACCGCCGGGCTTCGTCAGCCGGTGTGCCTCGGTCATGATCTGCGTCAGCCAGAAGCCGTACGAGCGCTGGTCCATGTTCTCGCCGGGGAAGTCCGCCAGCTCATGGCCGGCATCGGCGGAGGTGTACTTCTGTCGGGCGGTACGGGAGGTGCGCTCCTTCGCGGTCCGCCCGCCGGAGTTGTACGGCGGGTCGGTGATGACCGCGTCCACGCAGTCGTCCGGAAGGCCGGCCAGGACGCCGAGCGCGTCGCCGTGGTGAAGGGAAAAAGGCAAAGGGGTACCCCGATTCGGGTCACGACAGAGAGTGGGAATCCCGCCTCGCACTGAATGCGGGCGCCGCGGCGGCGAATACAGGCACGGAAGGCCGGCATGCCGAAGGAGAGCGGCGGGCAAGCGGGGGAAGCCACACTGTAGGACACGATTCCCGGTTGACCCCTGCGAGGCGAGAAATTAGGTCAACCGGGAATCGGCACCTACAGTCTGACCACCGCCCGGCCCCAGCTGCCGAACGCCCACCCCTCCCCCTGCCCTTCTGGAGGCACAGCCTTGTCCTGACCCCGCTCTCGACGCCCCCGAGGATGCCCGACCGGCGAGAGGCAACTCGCCCCGCGGCCACTCCTCCCAGGCCTTCCGATCACCTCATCCCGGCCCTCGCGCCCTTCTCACCTCGGACCAGCGCGGCCGGACTTCACCTCAAGGACCACTCGTGACACAGCCGTACCCTCCCCTGCCTCGAACCCTGCGTAGAACCCTCGCCCCCTCGGGAGGCTCAGCGGATTGAAGGGCATAGCCGCAGCCGTCGGCGTCGTCGTCCTCTCTCCGCTCCTCCTGGCCGGCGCAGCCGCCACAGCGGCTGCCGCCAGTAGTTCCGCTTCCCGCGCCACGCAGTGCGGCGTCGACAACACGGTCGACGCCAACGCCGTCGCCCAGCAGGTCGCGGGCATCCTCGGCGGCTCCGGCGCCACCCCCGGCATCCAGATCAAGGGCCTGGAGCTACCCGCCGAGCAGATCCCTCACGCCAAGACGATCATCGCCACCGGGATCGCCATGAAGGTCCCCGAGCGCGGCCAAGTCGTCGCCCTCGCGACCGCGATACAGGAATCCCGCCTGCGCAACCTCCGCTACGGCGACCGCGACAGCCTGGGCCTGTTCCAGCAGCGGCCGAGCATGGGCTGGGGCACCGCCGAGGAGATCCTCGACCCCGTCCACGCCTCCACCCGCTTCTACGAGGGACTTCTCAAGGTCGCGGGCTGGCAGCAGATGACGATCACCCAGGCCGCCCAGGCCGTCCAGATCTCCGGCTATCCCGACGCGTACGCCCAGTGGGAGTCGCTCGCCCGTGCTCTGCAGGAGGCGATCGTCAAGACCCTCCCCCAAGGCGGAGGCGACACCGGGGCTCCGGGCGGCCCGGCGGGCGGCGGCTGCCGACCCGGCGAGGACGGATCGCAGTGGGGCGAGATCCCCCAGGGCACCGTCCCCGCGGGCTACAAGATTCCCGCTGACGCCTCCCCGAAGGCCCGCACGGCCATCGAGTGGGCGATGCACCAACTCGGCACCCCGTACCAGTGGGGCGGGACCTGCAAGGACTCCCACGGGCCAGACCCGATGGGTCGCTGCGACTGCAGCTCCCTGATGCAGGTCGCCTACGCGCAGGCCGGCGTCACCCTCACCCGCACCACGTACACCCAGGTCAAGGAGGGCGTCCCGGTCCCGGCGAACGCGCTCAAGCCCGGTGACCTGCTCTTCATCCGCGGCACCGCCGCTGTCCCCGAGCACGTCGGGATGTATATGGGCGCGGGTCTCGTGATCAACGCACCGAAGACCGGACGCCCGGTGCGGATCGAGAAGGTCGCCGACTGGCAGATCCTCGCCGTCCGCCGCATCCCCGCCCTCAACTCCTAGCGCTCCCCGCCCGCTTCCCGGGCCACGGGCCGCTTCCCCGGCCGCCGCGAGCCGCATGCCGCCGCGCGCCTTCCCCTCTTCCTCTTTCCCGCTGGGCCATCTGGCCTGCGCTCGCAAGGAGTTCGACCATCCCCACCCTCGCTCACCTCCAGCAGCTCACCGACCGCGTCACGTACCTGGCCTACGACCCCGGTGTCTCCCCGAAGGGCGGCTTCCTTCCGGGGCTGGACCTGCTGCGCAACGTCGTCAGCTCCATCAACATGGCCGCGATCATCGCCGTCGTCGGCGCCCTCGCCGTCTCCCTCGGCGTGTGGGCCTGGGGCCACCACACCGGTGGTCACCAGGCCGAGGCCAACGGGAAGAAGGGCGCCCTCGTGTCCGCGGGCGCCGCGCTCGGTCTCGGTGCCGCAAACGGGATCATCGCGTTCTTCTCCACGCTCGGCACGCAGGTCCGCTGATGGGCAAGCGCTCCCGCCCACGCGTCCGCGCCGCCACGGCGCACTGGTCCACCGGCCGGCGCGTCGCCGTCCTCGCCGCGGTCCTGGCCCTACTGCTGGCCGGCGCCGGCCTTGCCGCCTACCTCACGACCGGCGGCGGCCGGGGTGAGACACCCTCCGGCAAGCCGTCCGTCAGCGGTCCGACCGCCCGTCCGGACACGTCCGCACCCGTTACGGAGGCTGCGACGGGGACGGTCTCCCCACCGCCGCGCCTGTCCGATCCCCTCGCCTACGGCCGCGCCGCGGCGGTGATGCTCTGGTCCTACGACACCCGGGCTACCACCCGCGACCAGCAGCTCGCCGGCATGCACGCCTGGATGACGGCCGAGACGAAGTACACCGACTGGACCTCCATCCAGGCCCAGGTACCTGACCCGCTGCTGTGGTCGCGGATGCACGACCAGGGCCAGCACGCCACCGCGACCGTCTCCCAGGCGCACTTCCCATCGGCGTTCAAGCAGGCCCTGGCCGAGGACCCGGCCGCCCTGACCGAGGCGTACATCTACGCCGTCACCGTCAACGGCAAGCAGTCCATCGCCTGGAAGGACGGCGGAGGCGGCGCCGAGGACCGCTCGGTCACCTTCGCCGTCCAGTGCCGCCCCAGCACCGACTGCGCCCTGGTCGCCATCGCGCCGAACACCGCCCCCTGACCCGCAACAGATAGGAGGAGTCCGCCGTGGACTTCTGCGCTCTTCCGGTCGCGGGCAAGCTCTGCGACGCGGCCGACGCGATCGACTTCGTCTCCGACCCGGGCAAGGCGATCACCGAAGGCATCGGCAACTGGATCGCCAAATCCTGCGGCGAACTCGCCGCCGCAGCCGCCGACCTGGCCGCCGAGGCCGTCAACACCACCACCAAGATCGACCTCGGCGCCGGATGGTTCCGCGACAACTACGAGATGCTCCTGCCGATCGGGCTGACCATCCTCGTCGCCACCTTCTGCGCCCAGCTCGTCCGGGCCGCGATGAAGCGCGACGGACAGGCACTCGGCCAGGCGTTCACCGGCACCGCCGGCGGCGTTATCTTCTGCTTCGCCGCCATCGCCCTGACCACGGTCGCGATCGAAGTCGTCGACGCCCTGTCCGACTCGCTGTTCGCGGCAGCCGGCACCTCGATCGACGACGCTGTCCGCCGCATGGTGAAGGTCTCGCAGATCGCCGCGATCTCCCCGCTCGGCTGGCTGGTGGCCGCCCTCGCAGCCCTCGGCGCCGCCGTCGGCGCCGTCATGTACTGGTGCGTCATGATGGTCCGCAAGGTCGGCATCCTCGTGCTCGTGACCCTGGCAGTCTTCGCCGGAGCGGGCGGCGGATGGGAGGCCGCCCGCCGCTGGCGGCGCGGCTGGATCGAGGCGACCGCCACCCTGATCGTCTCCAAGCTCCTGATGACCGTGGTCTTCCTCCTCGGCATCTCCGCCATGGGCAAGACCGACGCGGACGGCGGGATCGCCGCGCTCGCCGACGTCATGGCCGGCATCGTCATCATGCTCTTGGTGATGCTGTGCCCTTACGCCACCTTCAAGTTCGTGCACTGGGCGGCGGAGTCCACCGACGGTGAGACCCTGCACCGCTCCGGCGGGGCTGGTGCGCAGCTGGCCAAGCAGCATGCCGAGAAAGCGACCCGCAAGGCGGCAGCCGCGGCGGCCACCGCGGGAACCGGCGGTGCCGCCGCCGGGGCCGGAGCTGCATCGCCGCAGGGCCCGGCCGCAGGATCCGGCGCCTTCCCCGGTGACATCGCCTCCAGCCCTTCCGGCAGCGGTGGCGGCACCGGAGCATCACCGGCCATGGACAAGGTCCAGAGCGGCCTGAACGAGGCGGTCAGCTCCATGCCGACCAGCCCGGCGGCCCAGGACTCGGGCAACTCCTCCGGGGTCGGCAACAGCGCCCCCGGCGGACCCCCCGCGGGTGCCACACCGCGCAGCACGCAGGACGGAGCGCCTCAGAGCGCCGGCCCCGTCGGTGCCGCGCAGGGCTCCGGGTCTGCCACGGGCGGCAGCCCGTTCACGACGCCGCAGTCCCCCGCCGGTTCCTGACACCCGACACTCCCCTGGTTCCCGGGACGGGACACGACTGCTGTGTCCCGTCCCGGGGGCCGCCTCCTTCGGAAAGCCCTTGCCTTGTCTGACCTCACGATCACCCCGATGACGGTGAAGTTCCCGACCAGGTCCCGCCGCGGGATCCTGCTCGGCCTCTCGCTGCCCCAGCTCGCCCTCACCTCGGCCGCGCTCGCGCTGCTCCTGATCACCGTCGTGACCACCGGCCTGCCCGGCGCCCTGATCCTCACCCCGCTGTGGGCGGGGGTCGCCGCCCTCGTCGCCGTCCGGCGCCGCGGCCGGTCCCTGATCGACTGGGCGCCGATCGTCGGACGCTACGCGCAGCGCCGCCGCACCGGGCAGACCCTGTGGCTCGCCCGTCCGGTGTCCCGCCCGCGCGCCGAAGGAACCCTGCACCTGCCGGGAACAGCCGCTTCGATCAAGGTGGTCACCCCGGTCGACGGACAGGCCGCCGCTCTGCACGATCCCCACCAGCAGACCCTCACCGCGGTCGCCCGGGTGACCAGCCGTGCCTTCGCCCTGCTGGACCCCGCCACCCAGAACTCTCACGTCCAGGCGTGGGGGCGGGCCCTGGCCGGGATCGCGCGCACCGGGCACGTCGCCACCGTCCAGGTCCTGGAGCGGACCGTCCCCGACTCCGGCGACACCCTGACCCGGCACTGGAACACCCACGGCCGGCCCGGCACCCAGCTCGCCGGCCAGGTCTACAGCGACCTCGTCGCCTCCGCCGGCCCGGCCGCCGCCCCGCACGAGACGTACCTGGCCATCTCCCTCGATTTGAAGGCCGCCAAGCGCCTGATCAGCCAGGCCGGCGGCGGACTGCCCGGAGCCTTCACCGTCCTCGGCCAGGCCACCTCCTCCCTCACCCAGGCCGCCCGCAACGCCGGTCTGACCGTGAACGGCTGGCTGACTGCGCGGGAGATCGCCGCGGTCATCCGCACCGCCTACGACCCCAAGGCCCTGGCCGCGCTGCAGCAGTGGTCGGACACCGGCCGCGCCGAAGCCGACCCCGCCGCCGCCGGCCCCGTCGTCCAGGTCGAGGAACACGACCGACTCATCACCGACACTGCCCGCCACACCACCTACTGGGTCGAGAACTGGCCGCGCACCGAAGTCCTCGCGGGCTTCCTCCACCAGCTGCTGTTCACCGCCGGGGTGCGCCGCTCCTTCTCTCTCATCTATGTCCCCCAGGGCTTCGAGTCCGCGATCCGCGACGTCCAGCGCACCAAGGCGACGATCATCGCCGACGCCAACGAGCGTGCCCGCCGCGGACAGGTCGACTCCGAAGCCGACGTCGTCGAGTACGGCGACGTCAAGGAACGCGAGAGGCAGCTCATCGCCGGTCACGCCGATGTCGCCATGACTGGCCTGCTCACCGTCTCCGCCGACACCGACCAGGCCCTGGACGCAGCCTGCGCTCAGATCGAGACTGCCGCCGTCACCGCCCAGGTCGACCTGCGCCGCCTCGACTACCAGCAGCCCGACGCGTTCGCCCTCGCCGCACTCCCCCTCGCCCGCACCGCCCAGGAGAAGTAGGGCCCCGCCGCCTGATCCATCCAGGCCACCGCAGAAAGACCCCACGCTCTTGGCCACCATCACCGCGACCGACCCGACGAACGCCCACCCGTACCTGCGGGCCGCGACCGCCGGCATCCGCCACCACGCCCGGTCCATCGGCCGGGGCACCCCGGCCGACCGGCGACACCTCGACAACCTGCACGAGCACGTCACCCGCCTGCACCTGCTCCTCGACCAGCTTGCCGAGACCGTGCGCTCCGAACACCCCACGTCAGGACGGCATCTGGCCACCGCGCACCTGCGGCTCTGGCAGGCCACCGCCAGCCTCCACGACGCCTTCCACACCCTGCCTGCCGCCCCCGCCTGCACCCCCGACCGGCTCCCCGACGGCCCGCTCGTCCTCACCATCTGTCAGCGCCACCTCGCCTCCGGCCACGCCGTCCGTCGCAAGACCACCCCGGCCGACCACGGCACCGCCTGAGCCACCTCGCGCAGAAACGATCCCCCAGCCATGTCCCGACACCGCCCCGGACGGCGGGCTCGCCGCGCCTCGGCCAGCCCCCTGTTCACCCCGCACGGCGCCGACCGCAGCACCCGGCGCGCAGCCCGCAAGCAGCTCGCCGAAGCCCGCGCCAAAGCGCAGGCCGCCGCCGTGGAGACCGCCGGCGCCACGGCGGCAGAGGCAGAGATGCCCGCGCCGCTCTACGCTCCCGCCGGCCGCCCCGGCACTGCCTCCGCCCGCGGCAAACGCCTGCGCCTGCCCGCCCACCGCATGACCACAGCCATCGCTTCCGGTGCCTACCCCTTCCTCGCCGAAGGCGGCCTCGGCGCCGAGGGCATCTACATCGGCCGCGACGTCCACGCCGAAGGGTCCTTCGTCTTCGACCCCTTCTCCCTGTACGGGAAAGTCGAGGGCTTCACCAACCCGAACATCCTTCTGGCCGGGGTCATCGGTCAGGGCAAGAGCGCCCTCGCGAAGTCCTTCGCGCTCCGCTCGGTCGCCTTCGGCTACCGCGTCTACGTCCCGTGCGATCCGAAGGGCGAATGGACGCCGGTCGCCACCGCGCTCGGCGGCACTTCCATCGCCCTCGGCCCCGGGCTCCCGGGACGGCTGAACCCGCTTGACGCCGCCCCGAAGCCTCCGTCCATCTCGGACGCGGACTGGGCCGGCGAGGTCCGCAAACGCCGCTTGCTCCTGCTCGGTTCCCTCGCCCGCACCGTCCTCGGCCGCGACCTGCTCCCCATGGAGCACACCGCCCTCGACATCGCTCTGGACGGAGTCGTCCAGGCCGCCACCGCCGCTGGCCGAGCCCCGCTGCTCGGCGACATCGCCCACACTCTCGCCCAGCCCCACCTCCTCGACGCCGCCGCCGGCACCGTCTCCGGCCACCTCGGCGACGCCGCCCGCGACCTCTCCCACGCCCTGCGCCGCCTCGTCCACGGCGACCTCGCCGGCATGTTCGACGCCCCCTCCACGGTGGCCTTCGACCCGGGGAGCCCGATGCTCTCCATCGACCTGTCCCGGCTCGGGGGATCCGGCGACGACACCGCGCTGGTACTGGCCATGACCTGCGCCTCGGCGTGGATGGAGGCAGCGCTCACCGACCCCGACGGCGGCCGGCGGTGGATCGTCTACGACGAGGCGTGGAGGCTGATGCGCCACCCCGGCCTCCTCCAGCGCATGCAGGCCCAGTGGAAGCTGAGCCGCGGCCTCGGCATCGCCAACCTCATGGTCATCCACCGGCTGTCCGACTTGCTCACCGCGGGCGACGCCGGATCCCAGGGCCGAGCCCTCGCCGAAGGACTCCTGGCCGACTGCTCCACCCGCATCATCTACCGCCAGGAAACCGACCAGATCCAGGCCGCCGCCACCCTCCTCGGCCTCACCGCCGTCGAGACCGAGGCCATCTCCCACCTCTCCCGCGGACGCGGCTTGTGGCGCGTCGCCAGCCGGAGCTTTGTCGTCCAGCACCTCCTCCACCCCACCGAGAAGTCGCTGTTCGACACCGACGCCCGCATGCACTGAGTGCCCAACCGACCAACACTGCACATCGACAGGACAACACCATCGACCTACACCCGACCACCGCACTCTTCCCCATGCTCGATGAGGAAGAGCTCCACGCCCTCGCGGAGGACATCCGCGAGCACGGCCTTCGTCAGCCTGTCGTCTTGGACGCCACAGGCCGAATCCTTGACGGCAAGAACCGTCTGCGCGCCTGCGAGATCGCCGGTGTCGAACCCGCGTTCATCACGTATGAGGGAGACGATGCCCGAGCCTACGTGCTGTCTGTCAACAGCCGTCGGCGTCATCTGACCAAGGGGCAGCTCGCGATGATCGCGGCCTCGGCATGTTCAGTTTCTGAACATCCGGGGCGTTCAGAGACTGAACAGACCGCGCGTTCAGTTTCTGAACGGACCGGCCTCTCCATCGGGCGGATCGGACAGGCCAGGACCGTGCTGCGTCATGCACCGGACCTAGTGGACGGTGTGATCTCCGGTGCGGTCTCCCTGGACGACGCCTACAAGGCCGCCCGTGAGGCCAAGGCCCAGGCAGATTCAGCAGAATCTCAGCTCGCCCGCTTGCGCGTCGAGGACCCTCAGCTCGCTGATCGTGTGGTCGAGGGCGAACTGACCGTCCAGGGTGCCTGGGCGGAGCGGAAAGCCCGACTCGAAGAGGACCTGCGGCAGCGCCGGGTTGCCACCAACCTGCTCTGCGAGGTTCTCCCCGCCCTCGCCCAGATACGCGGCAGCCGCACCTTCGCCCAGTACGACCCCGAACTCGCCCCGCCCGGCCGCGCCGTCACCCGCGAAGTGATCGAGCACGCCGCAACCGCCCTGGCCGAAATCGCCGCCGTTTGGAAGGACCGCGACCTCCCGTGAAGTACTCTTCCGACCCCCAGCTGCGCCAGCTCGCCCTCGAAGCCGCCCAATACGTCACCACCGACGTCGGCCGTATGCACAAGGACGACTTCCTCGACGACCTGTGTGCCCGGATCCGCGAGCGCGACGACCTGGAGGGCGCCGTCCTGAGGAAGGCCGCCCAGGGCCTGATGCGGGACCTCGGCGAGCGCCGCAGCCCTCGCCGCAACAAGAGGACCGGCGGCCTGTACCACCCCGAGAGCATCATCAAGCTCGGCAACGGGATCTGGGTGTGGATGAAGCACACCACCCCGACGGACATGACGCAGTGGGGCCTGATCTCCTCGCGGAACACCGTCCGCACCATCACCGCCGCCGCGGACACCCAGCAGTACATCCACGAGCGCACCGACGCCTTCCGCTCCCACCCCGGAATCTCCAGCCTCCACCCGCTGGAGGAAGCCGTCTTCCGCTACGAGCAGGACACCCTCGACGACGCCGACTGGGACCGCGACCACGAGGACTTGTAGGCGCCCCAGCCTCGTACCTCGACTGGCCACGCCCACGACATATCGGAGACCATGCTGCGGAATTCACCCTCACTCGAAACCTTCGCCCTGGAGATCGCAGATCGGCTCCCGGGTGACTGGACAAGCGCGTATCACCTTCATCCCTCCTACAGCGATCAGTTCCCGACCGCTGACCGGCTGTGGGACAACGGTCACATCGACTGGGCGGTCAGCGAGTTCGTCCTCGGCCACGACGCGGTCCTCACCGGCCCGGCCGGACAAGAGCTCTACATCATCGACCGGCCCCTCAGACCCCAGCAGTTCCTCGTCGCCGCGCTGGAGCCGCCCGGCTTCCTGCCGCACCAATTCCATGGCGTACCCGAGCCGAACGGCATCGCGATCGGCGCCGATCCCGTCCGTGCCGCCGCCGCGATCACTCGCCGACTCCTCCCCCGATACGCCCGTGCCGCGGAGGCCGTGCGCGAGCAAGCGTGACGACGGCCTGCCCCTCCGGCTCACCGACAGGCACCGGCAGAGACCAGCGCGGTCACGCTCGTCCGCTACGAGGACGGGCTCCTCGGCGCCCCGTACGGACACGTCCCCGCTGAAGCCCGAGACACCCTGTACCTGACCGGATTCCAGTACGTCCCGAATCAGGGTGCGTTCCTCCTGCGTTCTGAGTCCGGGCCTGTCGCCACGGCCGTACGCATCCAGGTCCTCGCCGACCGATTGGCCAAGCTCGGGATCGGGCTCAACTACCGCCACCCCGCGGCGGTATCGGGCATCGCTGTGGTCACGGCGGCCCGCACCAGTACGCCCCGGCCGAGCCGGGTCGCTACCGGGGCGGCTCTGCACTCCGCCGCCCCGTGCTCGTCGGGCCGCGCGCGGTAACCCAGGCCATGCCGCTGCAGAAAGGGGGCTCCCTGCCTCCCCGAACCGACTCTGCCGACCACGGTCCGGCGACGGCCGGCGTGCACGGCTCGAGCCTCGACAGCGCCGATCTGCCCGACGCTCGCTTCCCCTACGGCAACCTGCTGCACGCCCTGAGCAGCGCCGTCGTCGCGAGCACGGACGCGCGGGAAGCCGCCGCGGTCCTGCACCAACTCGTCGACGGCACCGACGGCCTGCTCACCCGCCTCGCGGAACTCCTCGACTCCACAGCCGACCGGGCCCGCGCGTACGACCGCGACGACGGGGACGACGACGCTTTCTACCTGGCGAAGGACCTCGCCGACGCCGCCGTCCAAGTACGGCGGCTCGGTGAAGACCTCCACGTCGTCCCCGAGCGCATGGCCGGCCTTTCCCCGCCCCCGCCGACGCGCCACCACCCTCGCGCGGCAGGCACGCCCCGGCCGCCCGTGTCCTCCGCGCCCCAGCCCAGGCGCACCCCGTAATCCCTTCTCCCTTGGAGCCTTCTTGGGATCCCCTGCCTTCATTGCCCGCCCCGACCCGGACGGCGGCTACACCGGCGTTCACCTCCAGTACGACAGCAGCCCGCCGAACATGGTGCCGCTGCTCCTCGCCGCCTACCGCTTCCGCTTCGGCCGGGACCTCGAAGCCCTCAGCCGATACCTGGTGGACGATGTCGTCTTCGCCTGGGAGGAGATCGGAACCGACCTCCTCGACGGAGCGCCCCCGGGCCTGCTCCAGCGGCTGACCGGCGGCGAGCAGTGGCCCAGCCGCGAGATGACCGGCGTCGTGAACCTCGACGGGACGCCCGCCGAGCGGGACGTCATCACCCAGCACAGCTCCGAAGGCCATCACTGGGGGTACGTCCTCCATCCGGCCGGCATCGAGGTCATCAGCCGCCAGATGGACGCTCGCGGCCCGGTCATCTCCTGGGACACCGACCCCCGGACCCACTTCAGCGAGGCGATGGCGCTGTGGATGCCCGGCACTCCGCCGCCGATGTCCCTGCCCCGCGACCTGCCCAACCTCACTCCCACGCCGCCAGCCGCTCCTGCACGGGCCGCCACTCGACCACCACGCCGCTGACCGCTCTCTTCAAGGAGTCCTTCTGAATCAGCACTTCACCTTCGGCCGGCACCCTTACCACGGGTTCGTCGCTTCCGCCACCGCCCATACACCGCCTCATTTGGCGCACTGGTACCTGACCGCCGAGCAGTTCGAGCCCGTCCCCGAGCAGCCGGGGCTGTACCGGCTGGCCATGCCGGAGTACGACGGAGTGCGCCGTGCGCGGCAAGCCGTCCATGACCTGCGCCAGCGGGGCTTCGACGTCTACGCCGACTACACCCTCGACCCGTCCCAGAGCGCCGGCCCGCCCCGGGTCCAGCCCCGGGCCGGGCTGATGGAGCGCCGCTCCCGGATCGCGCAGGCCGCCGGAATCCGCTCGGCGCAGTACCGGCCGACCGTCTCCGCCCAGGCCGCGCCGGCACCCTCACGGCCGGTGGGCTCCATCCCGGTCTCGGGCCAGGGGCGTGGCCGGTGACCGATGACCTGATCACGATCGTCCGCGGTCGGGGCGGCCAGGTGGAGGCGGAGGGGCCGATGGACAGCCTGGCCTCCGAGCTGCTCGCGCGTGCGGGGTTCGTCAGGCAGTACACGCTGCGCGGCATCTGGCACCGTCTCCCCTTCGACATGGGCGTGGAGTGGGAGAACGAGCACGCCTCCCAGGCCGCGGAGATGCTGCGCGCCGCCCGCTACCCCGTCCGCCTCGACCCGGCTCTGTCGCCGGCGTCCGTCCCGTCGGAAGACGGTGCGGACGTCCCGCCGTCCGTGGCGGCAGCGGCCCAGGCCCTGAAGGCTCGGGCCGCGGGCGGGTCGGACCTGCAGCAGCCGCACGAAGCGGGACGCGCGCTGGCCGCTCTTGCCCAGGGCGAGGACAGTCTCCTGCGGCCCGCCGCCGACGTGCTCCTTGCCGTCGCCACCGCCGTCTCGAGCCTCCCTGGCCCGGCTCACGACCGCGACGCCCGGCGCCTGGCCGAGCTCAGCGGGGTCCTACGGGTCGTGGAAACCGAGGTCGACCGCATCGCCCTTCGCCTGCGCGCCGCACCCGACGTCACCTCATCCGCAGGCCGCACGACGCAGGCCACCGCCGAGGTCCCGGCGAAGTTGCAGAGCCTCATCCACCGGCTCGGCCACGCCCGAGCACGCGAGTACGAGGCCCATCTCCCCGCGAAGGCAGCCGCGCCAGGTGAGCCGGGACGAAGCCGGTGACCGCCGCCACTCAGACTCCGGCCGGCACGGAGCTACGCCGCCGCGCCCGCGCACAGACGCTCCACTACCTGGCCGCCCTCGCGCTGCCGGATCCCGCCGAATCCGTCCGGGCCTGGACACAGCACCTGGGCGACGAGCGGTGCGCCGCCGAGGTCCACGTCATCGTCGACGCCTTGACCGGTACCGCGACCAGCCCGCTCCTCGCCCTCCGTGACGCGCTGCGCACCACAGGGGGATGGTGCCGCGAGCGCGGTCATCCCGTCCTCGCCGAGCGGTACCTGCGCACCGCCGACCTCCTCGACATCGCCGACCGTCAGCTCTACCAGCTCGGCGTCGACCACCTCACCGCCTTCCACACCGAACCCTGCCCACCCGGGCACCCACACCGAGAGGACCCTGCACCTGAGCTCCCGTGAACCAGCCTCGGCCTCCGTCACCCGGATCACTCTGTTCACCAGCGACCGCGACGGCATCGTCGGCCTCGTCGACGGCGACGCCTGGCAGTGGGCCCGCACCGCCATGGAGCTGTCCGGGTTCGAAAAGAACGACTCCGGCGACATGGTCTTGCCGCTGTCCGATCTCGCCCATGCCCGGCAGGCCCTGCTCACCCTCGGCGCCGTCGCCGCGCGGACCCTCGGGCTGCAGCTCACGCCCAGTAGCGAGCGGTACATCGGGGACGTCGCGCTCGACGTGGGCGAGTACCTGCCCGGCCAGTGGACCGCCGAGGTCGAGAACTACTCGCTCCGTGTCTGGCAGGAGGACCTCGCCTGCGCCCTGTGGAGCACCGGGCCCATCGCCCAGACTCTGGCGGGCCACCGGGTGCGGCAGGCCGCCATCCTGAAGCGCGACGACGGGACGGAACTCGCCGTCGTCAAGGACCCCCGCCTCGACGTGTACCACATCGGCGCCCTGCGCCCCGGCCACGTCCCGGGCCCGACGAACGCGACCGCCCCACCCGGCGTGACGGTGCCACCGACGGCCTCGACCGCCGCGCACGTCATCCGCACTGGGCTCCTTCCGGCCTACACCCGCTCGGTCCTGCAGGCGCACATCGCCGATCTGTCGGACGATCTCACCTGGGCACGTGAGACCTACGAGGCCGGCACCATCCCCGACCCCGCCCCGGCCGACCTCGTCGATGCCTACGTCCGGTTCGCAGCCTCCGCGCCGCTCGTCATCGCGGCGATCCGGAACCTGGGCGCCCTCACCGAGCACGAGGCCGACTTCCTCCACCGCGTGGAGGTCATCGTCACGGCGCCGGCCGCTGAGACCGGGCCGACGCCGGTCACGGCGCATCCCGATCCGCTCGGCTGGTGGCTCGTGGAAGGCGGCGAGGAGCTCGTCGTCCTCTCCCTGCGCACCGTCGCCAGCGTGCCGCCGCCCCTCGAACAGGGGCGCCGGACCGGGAGCCGAACGCTGGCTCTGGCACCTGCGCCTGCCCTGTCGGAGCTCACGGTGAGACGCCGGTGACGCAACCTCGCAACGACTCTGGCGAGTCCGACTCGCCCGCGGTCCCTGCGGCGTTCGACGCTCTGGCGGCCTATGCCAAACGGTTCGCCTCCATCCAGGCGCGCGGCGACGACGGGGTCGCCCGTGTCCGGGCAAGCACCGGGTGGCCCGAGTGCGTCGCCATGGAACGAGCGATCGTGGCGGAACAACACCGGGAACAGGCAATGGAGTTCGCCGCACTCCTGCCCCATACGGCCCTTCTCATCGACCGGGCCCGTACCGCCCTGGAGTTCCAGCCATCCGCCCGGCACGTAGCCGGGTGGAACCTGCTCGTGGACGACCTCGAAGCTGCCGCAGACCATGCCCGCCACCACTCCGAGCAGTCGATCGCCGACCGGTCGACCTCGCGGCAGTGCCACGTCACCTGGGCCGACCGGCCACGGTTCCTGCGCGACCTCGCCGTACAGGAGGGCCCGCCGCCTGCGGGACCTGAACTGCCCGCTGCCGAAGAGGCACGGTGGACCGCCCACGCGCACGATGTCCGCCGTCGCCACATGATGTACCTGTACGAGAGCAGATACGACGCGGCTGGTCGGCAGATCACCGTCGTCGAGGTCCCTGACCTCGACCAGCCCACCGAGGACTGCGTCCTCATCGTCGCCGGAGACGTCGACAGCGCCACGATGCGCGTCCTGGGCCGCTACGACACGCTCGACCAGGCGCAGGCCGACCTGCCTGCGGCCATTCAGCCCGGCGTGCTGCACCCGCGCGGAAGGTTCCCCCGCCGCGCGGGGAAGGTTCCGCCGTTGGCCGACCTCATCGAGCAGATCGCCGGCACCACGCAGAGCCAGGAGATCTCCGAGGTTCTCGACTACGTCGTGAGCGACGGCGCCGACGCCCGCCACCTCTCCCAGCTCTCCGACCTCCTGGCCGAATGCGCCGACTTCGCGCTCGCCACCGAGACCGTCACCGGTCGGGATCTGTCGGTGCGGTTGCGGGGGCTCATGGTCCAGACCGACGTCCTGGACCAGCAGCTCCGCCATGCGCTCATCGCCTTCCAGGACACGATCGCCGTCCTGCCGCCGCACCGCACCCCGCAGCCACGGCACCTCATACCCCCGCCCGCCGTGCGGACCACCCCGCCGCCTCCGCCTGCCCAGGCCGCCCCGCCCCGCGTCCCGCGCCGCCTCTGACTCAAGCACGAGGCCGCGGGCGAGCCTCGGCCACCTCCCGGAAAGTCTCCGCCCTCCTTGCTCTTGGCCGAACGCCCCCTCGCCTCACCGCCCGTGACCTACCGGGCCGTTCTCGGCACACGCCACGTCCTGCGCCTGCTCGCCGGCACCCTGACCGGCCGGATGCCGAGCGGCATGGTCGCCGTCTCCCTGGTCCTGTGGGTCACGGGCGGCGGAGGGTCCCTGGCGACGGCCAGCGCACTTGCCGCCATCTACGGGCTGACCGCCAGCGTCACCCAGCCGGTGAAGGGCAGGCTCATGGACCGGCATGGGCAGACCCGTGTGAGCGCGCCCGCCGCCATCGTCTCCAGCTGCAGCCTGCTCGCCCTGCCCGTCATCGGTCCAGGCGGCAGCACGTGGCTGATCGGAGCCGCGGTCGCCCTCGCCGGCCTCTCCGCCCCGCCACTGGAATCCGGTCTGAGGTCACTGTGGCCGAGCGTCGTGACCGACCTGGGGCAGCGAAAGGTCATCCAGGCCCTCGACACCGGCGCCCAGGGCTTGATGTATGTCGCCGGTCCGCTCCTGGCCACCTGGCTCGCCACCACGTTCGGAGCCGACGTCGCACTGACCGCGGCCTCCGTGCTTGTACTCGTCGGCACCGCCAGCGTCCTCACCTCCGCGCCCTCGCGCACCTGGCGCCCCTACCGAGAGGAAGCGGTCGAGTCCGCCCGGCCAGCGAATCGACACCGGCTCGTGAGCGGCGGCATGGTGCTGCTGTGCATGGGGCTCGCCGCACTCGGGGTGTCCTTGGGCGGGCTGGGAGTCTGGGCTGCGGCCATCGCCGAAACCAATCAAGCCGCCTGGCTGACCGGCGTACTGCCCGCCGCGTTCTCCACCGGATCGTTCCTCGGCGGCCTGCTCTTCGCACGCCTCGCCCGCCGCGCCGCGCCCGCCACCCAACTCAGCTGCACAGCAGCTCTGTTCACAGTCGGGTGGCTGGCGCTGCTGACCCAGCCGGGCCCTCACACGGCGATCGTCGCCGCCGCCCTACCGGGGCTCTTCCTCACCATGGTCATCACCTGCGGGTTCGAGACGATCGATGCCCTCGCCCCCGCCTCGCGGACCACGGAGGCGTACTCGTGGCTGATCCTCGCCGTCGGCACCGGCCAGGCCGCGGGCACCGTCCTCGCCGGCACCCTCGCCGACCACCTCCTCGGCCTATCCGCGCTCCCCGCCGCCGGCGCCGCCATCGCCACCACCGTCTTCGCACTCTCCCGGCCCGTGCTCGGCCCCCGCCGCCAGCCGGGCCGGCACCGCCGCACCTCCACCCCACCGCGCCACCGCCACCGCCACCGTCGATAGGACTCCCGCCTTGCCCGAATCACCATCCGAGCCGTTCATCCCGATCCGGCACAGCATTACCGGCGAGATCACCACCACCCGCTATGGCGCCGCCGCCCGGCGGATCCTGCTCCAGTCCGGCTTCGAAGAGGCGCCAGGCTGCGCCTGCCGAGCGACGGAGCCCAGTACGGAGCAGGCGCACGGGCCTGCTCGGCAGCCAGCGAACTGCTCGCCGCCGGCCATCCCCTGCACCTGTACCGAGCCCCCGGTCGGCCGGTGAGCGCCGACGTACGCCCCGGTTGGCCCGGTCGCCGATGTCGGCACAGTCCGTGATCCGCTCCGAGAGCGACCAGTCTCTCCAGCAGCGTATCGCCAACCCCGCCCGCACCCGTACCTGTTGAAGGACTCTCGTATTGACCACACCCGGAACACCTACCAGTCCAGCACGGACCAAGGGCGGCGAACTACGGGCCAAGGTGGCCCGACTGCTGGCCGACCGGCCTACGGACACTCTCACCATCGGGGACATGGCCCGGCAGCTGGGCCACTCCCACGGCGCCGTCCGCAACGCCGCCCTCACCCTGGTGCGACGCGCCGAGGCCGACCAAAGCGGCACCGGAAGCGGGCAGCCGGAGTTCCGTGCGAACGCGAAAACTGCCGCAGCCGCGCAGACCGCTGTGATCAGCCCACCGGGCACCCACTCTCCCCGTGCCCAGGCGGCCACGGCCCGCACGACCACTCCCGCGGCAGCCAAGCCCCAGCAGACCGGCCCGATCCGCCGCGCGGGGGGCCAGCTCTACCACCCCCGGGAGCTGGCCGATCTGCCCGACGTCGAGGCGTTGAATCGCCTGCGCGACGCCGACGTGCCGGTGCTGCTCTACGGCCCTCCGGGCACCGGCAAGACGAGTCTGGTCGAGGCGGCGTTCCCGGACCTGATCACCGTCGCCGGTGACGGCGACACCACGGTCGGCGACCTGATCGGCGAGTACACGCAGGCCGACGCGGGGGGCTACGTCTTCCAGTACGGTCCGTTGGTCACCGCGATGACCGAGGGCCGCGCCCTGCTGATCGACGATGCCACCCTGATCTCCCCGAAGGTCCTGGCGGCGCTGTACCCCGCGATGGACGGCCGCCGCCAGATCCAGGTCAAGGCCCACCGGGGCGAGACCATCAAGGCCGAGCCGGGCTTCTACGTGGTGGCGGGCCACAATCCCGGCGTCCACGGGGCGGTTTTGACGGAGGCGCTGTCGTCCCGGTTCAGCGTGCAGATCCAGATCGGCACGGACTATGACCTCGCCCTGGCGTTGAGGATCGATGCCCGGGTGGTCCGGGTCGCCCGACACCTCGCACGCCAGGTCGAACTCGGCGAGCTGGGCTGGGCCCCCCAGCTGCGGGAACTGCTCAGCTACCAGAAGACCGAGGCCGTCCTGGGCACGCAAGCCGCGCTCGCGAACCTGGTCGGCATCGCTCCGCTGGAGGATCGCGACGCCGTCGCCGACGCCGTCATCAAGGCGGTCGGCGTCAAGAAGATCGCGCCCCTCACCCTCGGCAAGCAGCTTCCCGCCTCGGCCGTTCGAAAGCCTCCGGGCAGCACCGTCTCCGTGCACCGGGGCCGCTCGCGATGAGCGCGCACCACCACGTCCAGTCCCCCGCCACCACCAGGGACGACGACGCCGACCTCGCGCGCTGGGACGACGACGGCGCCCCGCCCGCGCAGCCGCGTTCCTCCCCGGACGCGTGGCTGCGCGTGGGAGCCGAACTCGGCGACCGGCTGGTCGCCCTCTCCGGCCGCCAGGACCTCCTCGTCACCTGCCGCCCCGGCACGCGCAGCGGCGCACCGGCCGCGTTCTTCCCCGCGCTGGGCGAGGTCGAGTTCGACGCCGGCCTGTTCGCCCCGCTCCAGCCCCACGAGATCCATCCGCGGATCGTGGGCGACGAGGAGCGGTATCCCGCCGCCTGGGGAGTGTTCGTCCACGAGGCCGCGCACGCGGCCCACTCCGTCTGGACACCGCCTGCCGGAGCGGACCCCCGTGTCGTCGAGGCCGCGTTCCTGCTGGAGGAGAGCCGCGCCGAAGGCGCACACCTGACCAGGCGGCCCACCGACCGCACGTACCTGCGCGCCAGTGCCCGAACCCTGGTCATGCCCGACATCGCCCACCCCACCCTCCAGGGCATCGAGCACGCCGCCGGCGTGGCGGCCCTGATCCTCGGCCGCCGTGACGTCGGCATCCTGGACGCCGGCGAGACCCGGGCCGTCGCCGATCTGTGCGAAAAGGTGCTGGGCGCAGACCTGCTGGCCACCCTCACCCGCATCTGGACCGCAGCCCACCAGTGCGCCGACCACGACGCCACGACCATGCTCGGGCACGCCCAGGAGTGGTGTGACGCTCTGGACGTCGCGGCTCCCGCCCTGCCCGCGCCGGAGAACCTCCGCGATCTGCTGTCCGGCGCCGTGGGGGTCGTCATGGACAGCACGGCAGCCACCGACGCCGCCGACCTTGCGGAACAGGCAGCAGCGAACAACGCCATGGCCGCCCAGTCCGAGGCGCAGGCCCAGGACCGCGCCCAGCGGGCCGGCCAGCGACGCCAAGCCGCCGCCACCGCCAAGTCGGTCTTCAACGCCCGCGGCACCGTCAGCCCCGACGGCACACCGGCGCCCCGCAGCAGCCCGGTCACCGGCACCCGCAGGCCCACCGCCGACGAGCAGAGTGCCGCCGCGCGCCTGAGCCGTGCCCTGCGTGCAGCCGCCTACCGCGAGCGGACCGAGGAGCGGACCACCAGCCCCACCCCGCCCGGTCGCCTCAACATGCGCGCGGCCCTCGCCCGTGACGCTCAGCGCGCGGCCGGGTCGGTCCCCACCGCGGAGCCGTTCACCCACACCCGCCGCCGGAATAGCCCCACCCCACCGCTGCGCGTGGGTATCGCCGTCGACGTCTCCGGCTCCATGCGGGCCGCCTGCGCGCCCGTCGCGTCCGCCGCCTGGATCGTGGCACGCGCAGCAGCCCTGACCGACCCCGACTCCCTCACCGCCACCATCGCCTACGACAGGCATCTGACCGCACTGACCCGACCCACCCACCGGGCACCGGAGCGCGTGACGACGTTCGATGCCAACGGCGGCGCCCACAACCTCGGCGACGCCATCGACGCACTCGACCACGGCCTCGCACTCAGCCTCCCCGGCGCCGGCCGCCTACTCGTGATCGTCACCGACGCCCGGTACCGCAGCGACGAAACCGCTCAAGCCGTCACCCGCGTCAAGCAACTCACGACCGCCGGCTGCGCCGTACTCCAGCTCACCCTCACCGCGAATTCCCACCACCTGCCGGGGACCACCCTGCTGCACCTGCCCCGGCCCTCCAGCGCTCCCGCCGCCATCGCCACGGCGGCCACCGACGCCATCCGCAGGACACGCTGAGACGACGCAGAAGGCAGAAGCGTCCCCGAGACCTCCGCCACGCGCCCCGGACCACCCCCGTCCGTCGCCCGAATCGTGCATCTGATGCACGACCCTCCGCAACGACGTACCTCCCCAACCGCCAACGAAAGGCAGTCGACTTGAAGCCCCAGACCAGCAGCCCGACCTCGAACGTAACGTCCAGCAACCGGAATTCCCCTGGGGTCAAGACCGTCTGGCCCGTGATCCACAGCTGTGGACACGAGGTAGCCCACAACCTCTCCGACCGGGCGGCCGACCGCCGGGCAGGGTTCGCCCGCTGGCTCGCCGGCCGCGAGTGCACTGTTAACTGCACCATTCCCATCTCGTTGGTCCCGACGTAAAGGTCGCGAACGAGGAGCAAGTGATGGATCTGCGAGTCGAGTTGATTGAGGGCCGACGTGCCCTCCCCCGCCTCGGGCAAGTCGTGGAGGTCAACCGGGCACATCCGCCGTACGCAGTGCTTGATGCGGCGGGGGCGGAGGTCGAGTCGATCAGCGCCTTCCTGAGGGACCTGGCTCTTGGAGATTGCAGCCCGCTGACCTGCCGTAGCTACGGCTTCGGAATGCTGCGGTGGTTCCGCCTGCTGTGGCTGCTGGGCACCGAGTGGGAGCGGGCTACGGAGGCCGAGGTCGCGGTGCTCACAGGGTGGTTGCGCTCGGCTGCCAACCCGCAGCGTCAGCGGCACCGGGCCGACAAGCCGGTCGCCGGTACGGTCAATGTCCGCACGGGCAAGGCGTCTCTCGGCGCTGGGTACGCCCCGCGGACCATCAACCATGCTCTGACGGTGATCAGTGGGTTCTACGAGTTCCATGCTCATCAGGGCCGAGGGCCGGTCGTCAATCCGGTGCCGCACTCGGTTCAGCGGCGCCGTGCGTTGGGGCATCGCAGTCCGTTGGAGCCTACGCCGGTGGTGGGCCGGGCGCGGCTGCGCCAGCGGGTGCCCGACCGGCCTCCGCGGTCGATCCCCGACCGGCTGTGGGACGAACTGTTCGCGGCGATGAACTGCGACCGGGACCGCGCGCTTCTGGAGATCTTCGTCTCCAGCGGTGCGCGCGCCGAGGAACTCCTCGGCGTCACCGTTGCCGAGGTCGACTGGTCCGGCCAGCGGATCTACGTGACCAGCAAAGGCAGCCGGTCCAGGGAGGCCGTTCCGGTTTCCCCGCAGGGCCTGTTCCGTCTGGCCCTCTACCTCGACAGCGCCGGCACACCCGCCGAGGGCGAACCGGTCTGGCGGGCCCGCCGGGGCCGTGATCGCCCACTGACCTACTGGGCCATGCGCCGGGTCATGCAGCGGGCGAACGATCTGCTGGGCACGAACTGGTCGCTGCACGACCTGCGGCACACCGCTGCGTACCGCATGGCCAACGGTGCAAAGCTCACCCTCCCGGAAGTTCAGACGATCATGCGGCATGCCAACATCCAGACCACGGGCCGCTATCTGGCCGTCCGCATCGAGGAGCTCTTCGACCGACTCACCGAGCATTACTCCACCCCGCGACCGGCCACGCGCTACCCCGCGGGCTACGCCGCTGAGGACATCGAGGCGGTGTTCGGTGGCTGACCTCCCCCGCCCCACCACCGGGGTCAGCCGCCGCCACAGCCACACCGGCGACAAGCCCGACTCCACCAGCTCCTTTTCCTCCGGTCTCATCGCCGCGGGACCAGGCTTGGCAACCGTCTTGCCGCGGCCTCGGGGGGATCTGTCCGCCGCCACGCCCCACCTCATCGGCCTGCTCGCGCACGACGCCTTGCCGTACGCGGCCGCGGCAACCGCCGCCGCGCACCGAGCCTCCACCCGGCAGGTCCTGTCCTACCTGAGCGGGTTCGAGGGCAGCACGTGGCAACAGCGCTGGGACGCCAGTCCTCTGGGACGCGGCGAAATCAGTGTCGGCGATCTGGGCACCAACGGGTCCGGACGGAACAACGGCGTCGGCGTCAGGGCTCTGCTCTGCCTCCGCGTCGTCCAGCCGAAGCTGCTGGTGCTGACGAAGCACAACTTCAGCGGATTCGCCGACCAGTTCATCGCCGTGCAGAACGATCCCATGCTGGAAAGGTACGCTGAGCAGGTCGCCCTCCATGACTTCTCCTGGCCCCACAAACGCCGAGCGCTCTTCGACGTGTGCTGCCTGCTCGCGGTCCAGGGCATCGGCTTCGCCGACCTCACCCCGGCGGCCTTGCTCCACCACGCTCACGAGTCACGAGGGGCGAAAGCCGTCCTGCGCCCCGGCAAGAAGGACGCCAATACCTATGCCGGGCATGCCGCCTGGAATGTCCTGCACTCGATGGGCCACTTCCCCGCCAGCACCCCCGCCACGATGCGTCAGGCTCTGCACCGCGGTCAACTCACGCTCGAAGAACTCGTCGACCGTCACACCATCCGCAACCAGAGCGTCCGTCGACTCCTGCTCGACTACTTCCACCGCCGCAGGTCCGACACCGACTACGCCTCCCTGGTGAACCTCGTCCGCGCCGTCGCCCACTACTACTGGGTGCGCATCGAGCAAGCAGACCTGAACATTCCGGCCGACCTCTACAGCACCTGGCGCCGGCAGATCAGCGTCCGCCACGACGGCAAACCCAGAGCCGGCGTCGACAGCATCGTCATCGCGGTCCGCAGCTTCTACTACGACCTGCACACCTGGGCGGCCGACGAACCCGAACGATGGGGTCCCTGGGTCGCCTCATGCCCCGTCCCGCCCGGAGAACTGCGCGGGCTGGCCAAGCGGCGCCGCCGGATCAACGAGCGGTCCGCCGACCGAACCCGTCAGCGACAGCCCCTCCTGCCCCTGCTCGTCCGGCACGTCGAAGAACGCTACAACCACACCCGCACTCTCCTGGAACAGGCGTCGGCAGCAGCAGCTGACACGACCTTCACCCACGACGGCCGCACCTACCGCCGCGTCCAGACACCGGAGGACCTCACCCTCATCCGCGGCGGTCGCCGCGCTCCCGTCCGCGTCCGGGACGACAGCGGGCGGCTGGTCCAGATCGAAACGGAGGAGGAGACCGCATTCTGGGACTGGGCCGCGGTCGAGACCCTCCACCACTCAGGCGTGCGCATCGAGGAGTTGTGCGAGGTCAGCCACCTCAGCGTCCGCCATTACCAGCGCAGCAACGGCGAGATGGTCGCCCTCTTGGTCATCAGCCCGTCCAAGACCGACCGCGAGCGCGTCATCCCGATGTCCGCCGAGCTATTCCACGTGATCGCGTCCATCATCCGCCGGCACACCCGCGACGGCAGCCCGGTCCCGGTCCTGCGGCGCTTCGACCCGCACGACAAGATCTGGAGCCCGCCCATGCCATTCCTGTTCCAACGCAAGATCGGCTCCACACGCAGCGTGATCAGCCCATTCACCGTTCTGCACATGCTCGCGCGGTGCTGCAAGAACCTCGCTGAACGCCATCCCACCTTCCGCTCGGTCAAGTTCACCCCGCACGACTTCCGCCGCATCTTCGCCACCGAGCTCGTCAACAGCGGACTGCCCATCCATATCGGCGATCTCAACATCCAGACCACCCGCGGCTACGTCGCCGTTTTCGACGAGGACATCGTCCGCCACTACATCGTCCATCTCAACGAACGCCGTCGGCTCCGCCCTGATCATGAGTACCGTGACGTCACCACCGAGGAGTGGACCGAGTTCGAGGAGCACTTCGACAAGCGCAAGGTCGAACTCGGTTCCTGCGGACGCCCCTACGGCACCCCCTGCCAGCACGAACACGCCTGCATCCGATGTCCGATGCTCCAGGTCAACCCGAAGATGATCAGCCGGCTGGACGACCTCGAAGCCGACCTCATCGCCCGAAGATCCCGCGCCCAGGCCGAAGGCTGGGCCGGAGAGGTCGAAGGGATCGATCTCACCCTCCAGCTCCTCCGCGCCAAGCGCGAAGACACCCAGCGCATCGCACACCGCCCGCCCATCGAGCTGGGTTTCCCCGAGCCCTACAGGCAACAGCGGCTGCGGTGAACCCCGACTGCGGTCACGTGACCGCGCGGGCATTCCCATGGGGTGACGGCTCTGTACACGAGAACGGGCTCTGGTCCAACTTCTGCGGTGGTCTCCGATCGCTCGGCGGATCGGTGGTGGACGATCCGCATCCGACTGCCGATGATCTACCACGCGTGCCGGCCGTCGTGGCGCCTCGGGGGGCCGCGTTGACACCGGCGTGCTGGGTGGTCGGGGCTGCCTCCGGCCCAGGTACCGGAGACAGCGCGGCGTGCATAGCGTGGGGTACCGGGTGTGGGTCAGCTGACGTCGAGGGCGTTCAGGACCGCGCTGGTGACGTGGCTGGCAGCGTTGCGGTGGCCCGCGGCGTTGGGGTGGACGAAGGCGGGCTCCTGGTCGCCGGTGAAGATCCCCTCCACCCACTTGCCAGCGTCGCAGACACTGTGGTTCGCGGAGGAGTCGTAGAGGTTGACGAAGCTGGTGGCATCGTGCGAACCGGCAGACTTCTCGATGGCCTGGTTGAGGGGTTCCAGGACGTCAGTGCGCAGCCACGCCAGGTCTCCGGGCGTGATCGAGCCGAACTGCTGCCTGTTGTTGTAGGTGCACTTGGAGGTGTCCTTGGGCATGACCGTGGGGTAGCCGACGGCCAGGATCTTGGCCTTCGGGCCACGTGCGTGGATCACCGCGAGCATCTCGTCGTAGTCGCTGCTCACCTTGGCCAGGCGCGCGGGAATGCCGGCGGCCAGGTCGTCCTTGCAGGGGGTGCCCTTCCCTTCGCTGCCCGCCCCGAGTTCCAGGCACTTCCGGAGGATGTCGGCGAACCCGAGGGTGTTGCCGCCCACGCCGACGGTGACCACGTTGGTGCTGGCGCGGACCAACTGGGACTGCGGCGGCACCGCCGGGAAGGGGTAGTCCGGGTCCTCGGAGAACGGTGGCAGGTGACGCCCGATCGGCTCCTGGGCGCGGAAGGTGACGTCCTCGATCGTGGCGGCACCGCAACTGACGTTGGTCAGGTCGATGAGCCCGCCGAGGTCGCGGTCCATGACCTGCGGGTATGACTGGTCGGTGCGATCACAGCCGTCACGAGGAACCTCGAAGACGTTGCCGGCGGCCGGGATGACACCGGCGGTGTAGGAGTCGCCGAGCGCGACCCACTCGTACGACGCCGCCGCAGCCGGGGACGCCCCTGCGATCTGGCTGGGAACGATGGCGGTCGAGGCGAGAGCGGCGGCGGAGCCCAGCAGAGTCAGGCGCTTACGGAGCTGCGTCACGAGTCCTCCAAAATCGGAAACAGAGATCACTTGCCGTAGCTTCGCATCACAGAAAGTGACCATCCGTCTCGACACGCCCTCTCGGTGAGCCAACGATCATCAGTCTCGAAACCACTCGGGTGAGCACTGCCGCTGAAAGCTGAGGAGCTGTCGGGACCCAGGCTCCGCCCTCAACTTCCATGACGGCCCGTCGCTCAACGGATCGGCGCTCAACGGTGGCCCAGCACGTTGGGATCCGGGTACACGCCGCAGGCGAGCGTGCGCGGCGTCGCTTCACAGAAGTCGAGCCCGAGCCCATCCGAGTGAAGTGCAGAGAAGCACCGACTGCTGGAAGGCCGCCCGCGACGCCGACACCGTCGCGAAGGACCAGTGGCTCGCCGCCCGCCGCGCGGAGGAACAGGCCGCGGCCGTCGAGTGGGCCGAGCGGTTCGACATGCCCCCGCTGGAGGGGTCCGAGCGGGCCCTGGCCTGGGGCGAGCGCTCCCGGTTCCAGATCGTCACCGCCGCATACGCGGCCCTGGTCAGCGAAGGCACCTGGGACGAGGCGAACTGGGCCGTCCTGGAGGACAAGATCCGTACGATCAGCCGCGCCGGGTGGTGGATCGACCAGCGCGACACCGACGGCACCGACCTCCCCGAGCTGCTCGACGCCGCCACGAGCGCCGACATCGGCACCGAGAACCCGCACCGCTGACCGCCTGCGCACCGACGCGAAATCGCACATATATAGCGCACGTTCGCCGGTTAGCCTAACCGGCCGATTTCCAGACCATGGAGTCCTGCCCCCAACGCCACCTGCGGCTTTCTGCGGAAGGACCCACCGTGCCCGAACCCACCCGCCCCGTGTTCGCCCCCGTCGACACGATCACCTCCGACCGCGACATCACCCACGCCCACTTCGCCCCCGGCGACCAGATCGTGGTGATCAAGGGCGTAGCCGACGGCGAACTGTGGGGCGAGTCGATGACCGTCGTTGCGCCCTCCTGGCACACCCCGACCGACGAGGACGGATGGCGGGTACGCAACCCGCTCGGCGGCTCGCAGTCGTTCATCACCGCCCACCCCCGTTACCTCGTCCACCTCTCCAAGCGGTGCCCCGACTGCCTGATCTACCTGCGCGCCCTGGAGGACTTCCTCCTCCCGAAGGTCGTCGGAACGCAGGAGGTTGACCTCGGCTGGTACCGGGTGACCGACCTCGGCCAGCTCGTCCACACCACGGACGGGAAGGCGGCCGGACGGTGATCATCCGCGTCCACCAGCGGCGTGGCGACGTCGGACCTCTGCTGGCCGACGACGTCTTCGACACCCCGCTCTCTTACGAGGAGAAGCTCCCCGCGGACACGGTGGTGGCCTACTGGCCGGGGCTGGACGCGTACACGGCCGTCGGAGAACCGGGGTCGTGGACGGTGCTGGACTGGGCGGAACACATCAACGATCCGCTGTTCGAGTATCCCTTCGCGGTGAGCCCCGGCCAGGACCGGCGCTCGGTCTTCCACCTGGACGTCCGCCTCACGCCCGAAGACCGGTCACTGACCGGGCAGGAGTGGTCCGAGGTCGCTCACCGCCTCGCCCGCGCGGCCGACATCGAGATCCCCGGCGACGACCAGGGCTACCGATGGGTCGCCTTCCAGGCCCGTCCAC
Source organism: Streptomyces sp. NPDC058579 (assembly GCF_042718575.1). Classification (NCBI taxonomy): domain Bacteria; kingdom Bacillati; phylum Actinomycetota; class Actinomycetes; order Kitasatosporales; family Streptomycetaceae; genus Streptomyces; species Streptomyces sp. NPDC058579. The sequence goes on along the minus strand of NZ_JBHXPI010000015.1, from coordinate 101,839 downwards.
ACCACCTCAGCCTGATCGCCAGCCTGATCCGGCTCGACGGCACCTGGCAGCGCCAGCCCCCTGCCCTTCCCCTCCACCTGGCCGCCGAGGCCCGCCGCCTGGAGAGCGACCTCGGCCTGCTCACCCCCGGCGCGCTCACCACCACCGACCGCATCGCTCCCCTGGCGGAGGTGACCGCCCCGCTCGCCAACGCACGCCGCGTCGTCGAGCTGCACGCCCAGCTCCTCGCCGGGCACCCACAGGCCCCCCTCCGCGAGGCGGGTCACCGCCTGGAGTGGCTCGCCCGCCGCCTGTTCGACCTCCAGCAGGACCTCACCACCACTGCCGCGGAACTCCGTCGGCCGCCGGCACCCCCGCGCGCCACGGCACCGAGCCTCCCAACCGCGCTCCCGGCGGCACGAAAGGGAACACGGCTCCCTATGTAAGGAGACTCCTGCTTGGCGCTCAGCGACCGCCACATCGAACTGCGCCGCGATCCGGACTCCGGCGAAGTCCTCGCCCACGGAGGCGACCCGGAAGCCCACAGCGTCCTCCAGCGCACCGGCTTCGTCCACGTCCTCCGCCGACACGAGCAGTACCACCGCCCCACACCGGCCTCGACCAGGCCGCCGAGGAAGCCCTCGCCACCGCCGCGGTGTCCGCGCTCCGCTCGGTCGGCTACTGGGTCGCCTGCGACGACACCTTCGACACCGACCAACGCACCTCCCACTATCTGCCCCTCGGGGCGCAGGTCGCCACCCTCGCCGACCAGCTGCGGCGGCCCTCCACCACCCAGGACGCAGCAGCCGTCCTGACCGAGCTGACCGCCTCCCACGACGGCGTCCTCGCCGGCCTCGCCCAAGTCATGGACTCCGTCGATGAGTTCCTGGAAACCCTCGACCAGGACTTCGACCGGCACGTCGCCGCCACCGTGCGCGGCCTGAGCGGACACCACCTCGCGGTCATCGCCGCCCAGCTCCACCAGCTGCGCAACGAACTCACCGACCGGCACGAGGACCACCCCGCACGCCGCCCCTGCCCCGGCGAAGTCGCGGACCACGAACGCGAAGCGTCCGTCCACTGCCCCTGCCCCGTCCCCGCACTGCCGCCCCGGCCGGCCGGCCCGCCACCGGCCCGGCGCCGTTGACCCACGCACCAAGGACTGCCTTGCACGACACCGATCCCAGCGACCTCGAATCCTTCGCCACCATCCTCGCCGGCGAACTGCCCGGCCGGTGGACCAGCCAGTACCACCCCGACCACGGCGGTACCGACTACGACCACCTCACCACCGCCGTGTGGGACATGGACCAGACAGCCCACGCCATCGCCTCCCACTCCGCGACCCACTGCGCGGTCCTCACCCGCACCGACGACAACACCCGCCTGCTCGTCATCGACCACCTCGGCCAGGCCGACGGCTTCCTCGTCGCCGCCCTGTCCCCCGCCGACCTCCCCGACGCCGCGTACGCGGGAGTCCGCGAGCCCGACGGTCTCGCCGTCCCCGCCGACCCGTTCCACGCCGCCGAGGCCACCACCCTGCACCTGCTCCCCCGCTACGCGGACGCCCTGGCACACGCCCGCCGCAATGCCGCCGCGCTCGATGCCCCGCTTCCCGAGCAGGTCGACCTCACCTGGGCCGCCGACGCCCTGACCACCCCGGTCCCCGACTCCGTGGCGCTGGCCCGGCTCCTGACCGAACACGGCTTCGTCCACGACTCCCGTCAGGATCTGCTCGTGCTGCCCGGCGATGACACCGCCCTCCAGGCGCGGTACGTCCGGGCTGTGGGGGCCCTGCTCGCCGAGCTCGGTGTCGGCGTCGGGATGCGGCACCCCGCACCGTCGGCACCCGCCACGACCCGGCCGCTGCCCGCCCGGCCGACGACCTCCGCCGCGCGCAGCCGATGAGCTCCGCCGCCGACCCCATGGAGCACGTCTTGAACCTCGCGGACGCCAACAACACGGACGTGGAGATCTACCGCAAGGCCGACCACCCCGATCGCCTCCACATCGTCACCAGGACAGGCGCCCCCGAGGAACTCCTCGCCCGGCTCGATGCGTCCGGTCTGGAGCGTCGGCAAGAGGTGACCGCCGGGCCCGTCTACACCTGGCACGAGACCCCCGACGGCCTGGATCAGAAGGCCCAGCGGCAGCTCGCCACGCGAGCGATCCTCCCTCTCATGATCGCCGGGTTCAACGTCAACATCGACCCCGACGAACTCGACGTCACCGCATGGGCCCAGAGCATGCTCGCCCACCGCGCCTCGCAGAAGCCGAACGCGGATCCCTCCCAGCCTCCGCCGCCCCCGGCCACCGGCCCGCATGGCCCCCGGCGCTGACCACGCCCCGGCTCGCACCGACCCTCCGCCCTCTGGAGCCACGCCCTGAACCAACAGCCCGCCCCCCGTACCTACGGCGCCTACCAGGCCCGCAGCATCGCCACCCGGCTCGCCCACCTCAACGAGTACCTGACCCGGCCGGGCACGCCACCGGACGCCGTCGCCGTCCTGGCCGACGTCTTCGACCCCGAGCACGGTGCACTGGCTGCGTTCACCACTCTGGCCGCGACCGCCAGCCGCTTCGCCCAACAGCAGGCCACGCAGGGACTACTGCCGCCGGAGGTGTGGCTCGCCCTGGGGCGCGCCGCCAACGAGCTCAACGACATCGGCCTCGACCTCGACGAGCACCTCGACACCCTGGCCGCCGCCCGCACCCCCTCCACCACGCCCGTCAAGCCGCCCGTGCCGGTTCCCCTCGTCGTACGGAGGCACCGGTGAGCCCTCGACAGCACCCCAACTGGGGGGCCGGTGACCAGGCCGAGCAGCACTACCTCGTCGAGCCCCGGCATCTGGCCGGCGGCGGCGACATCCGGCACGTGACCGAGTTCCTGCGCGCCTCCGGCTGGACGGACCGCTCCGTCACCGGCGGGCCGCTCGTATTCGACCGCGCCGACCACCTGGTGCGCGTCGTCTACGACCCCATCGAACACCCCGACGGACACCCTGGCGGCTGGCACATCCAGGGCCAGGCCACCGCGACCGAGGCCGCCTGGCAGGTCACCTTCACCCGGCAGACGCCGGTGGAGATCGTCGCCGGGTTCACCGACGCCCTGACCCGAGACCGTTCGGCCCACGCCCCCAACCCGTGGTCGCCGCTCCAGCAGCAGCAGTGGGAGACCGAGCGCGACCAGCACTTCACCGCCATCAGCCCCGACCGCAACGCCTGGCTGCAGTTCCACCAGAACGAGCCAGGTCAGGCGCACTGGTGGGCCGGCGCCCGCACCGAGCACGGCCGGACCTGGGACGCGGTCTTCTCCTCCACAACCCCGATGCACCTGATCGAGAACTTCTCCGCCGCGCTCGCCGACCCTCAACCGGCCATGCGGCCCCGCGGACACGTCCCGCCTTCGAAGTGGATCCAGGTCACCTCCGTATCCGTACGGCCCTCGGAGCTCAGCGCCTGGCAGCAGGCCCGGATCACCGCCGCCCGCGCCACCACCTGGGGGCGTAACTCCTGGGCCGCCGCCCGCGCCCGCACCCGTAAGCCCGCTCCCGCCCGCCCGTACGCAGCGAGCGGCGGAGCCCGTACCCGATGAATGCCACCTGAAGGAGCAGCTCCTCCGTGATCGACTCGCGTCAGCTGGATGCCTTCAACGACGACTGCCTGGGCAAGCTCGGCTCGCCGGTCTCACCCCGCCACCTGGCCGGCCCCGGCGATCCCCGGCACATCACCCACGCTCTGTACGCCGCCGGTTGGACCGTGCACTCCGATCCCCTGCACCCGGTCATCCGAATGAAGAGCCCCGACCGTGAGCACGAGCTCGTCTTCAAGCCATCCCCTCACCACTTCCACGGCTGGTGGAAGGTCCACAGCACGCTCGGAGACAATTGGTACGCCTCGTTCAGCGGGGACGTCCCCGTGGAGATCATCGCCGGACTCACCGACGCTCTCGTGCGCCCCACGCCAGACAGCGCCTCCGATGACCTGGCCGGCATCCTCGCCGAGCAGGGCTGGAAGCACACAGCCGACGGCGATGGCGGGCACAAGGTCGTCTCCCCGGACCGCACCACCGTGGCCGAGCGGCGCGTCTCGCCCTCCATGGGCCTGTGCGGCTGGGAGGTCGAGGCCGCCCGGAACTGGGGGCCCTACGGCCCCGAGGGCTTCCTGTGGCGAGTGGCCCTGGACTCGCGCGCCCCTGGCCACGTGCTGAACGCCATGGCCACCGCGCTCTGCGACCCGGCTCCCGTGCTGCGTCCCCGCTTCGAGATCGATGAAGGCCCCCACCTTCACGTAGGCCGGGAAGTCGGGATCGGCACCCGCATCGTCACCGCACACCGCAATCGCCTCACCGAAGCCCGCCGGCACAGGCCCGCGCCCCCACGATCACCACCCCTACGGGCCCCGTTTCCGCACGCCGCCGCTGACCCGCAGCTGGCCTCCCTGCCCCCACCCGCACCGAAGGATCCGCCCTGAGCACGCCCTCCGACTCCCACCCCCTCCTGCTCGCACAGCTGAAGACCTTTCTGGCGGAGAGCGAGACCATCCTCGCCGCCTGGGACACCTACTCCGACGAGCACTCTGACGCGGAAGGACGTCCGATCGACGAAGTCGCCTACGGCTGGCGCATGGTCCAGCGTGACTCCGAGACCTGGCGAGCGTTCCTGTCCGTCCGGCCCGGCGCCCGCCAGCTCCTCGCCACGGCCTCCGTCCAGTTGCAGCACCTCCCCGCGGGCGACATCTCGCCTCAATGGGCGTACCAGCTGCGCGAGCTGAACCGGGCCCTCGACCGGCTGGACGAACTGCGCCGCGAGCACGCCGAGGTCCGCGAAGCCCAACGCTTCGCACCCGTCCCGCCGGAGAAGTTCGTCGACTCCATCGCCGAGCGCAACGAGGAGGCATGGGGCTACCTCGACACGTGGGCCACCGCCGGCCACACCCTCCTCGACATCCACGCTGCCGCGCACAAGGCGCCCGCCCGTTGGATACCGGTCCCGGCTCCAGCTCCGGCGCCCGCCCGACCGGCGGGGAGGCGCTGATGAAGACCCCGAAGGTCGCGCAGGCTCTCGTCTCCCCTCGCTACCTCGCCGGCCCAGGCGACCCGGCGTGGGTGACGGCCGCTCTGCACGCTGGCGCCGGATGGAGCCACGGGCAGGACCCGCTCATGCCCCGGGTCATCCTGACCAGTCCGGACCAGAAGTCCATGCTCCGCCTGGAGCCCGCCCTCAACGAGCCGTGGTGGCACCTCTCCCACCGTGACGGCCGCACCGGTGCGCAGTGGCAGGCGTCGTTCGACGGGGCCACGCCGGTCGAGCTGATCGCCGCGGTCACCGATGCGTTCAGCCACCCCGACTACAACGCCGCAGCGATGGCCGAGCCGTACAGGGTGCTCACGCGGGCTGGATGGGACGTCGCCTCCAACAGCGACTTCCGCTCCCCGGACAGCCGTGTTCGGGGGGAGCGCCACAACTACTCCGGCAGCACCGACTGGCGCATCACGGCCAACCTCTACACGGACGACCCCGTGTGGAAGGCCAGGTTCTCCGGCGCCACACCCCGGGTGCTCGTGGCCGCCTTCCTCGCGGCTCTCGCCGACCCCGAGCCGGTGCGCCGTTCCTCCGAACAGACCCAGGGCCTCTCCCTCCACCGGGTCGCCCTGCAGTGGCAGGAACAGCCGGCGGAGAGCGTGGCCCGGGAGCTGCCGGAGCGGATCGAGCAACTCGCCGCCCGCCGCGCGAGCCCGCCTCCGCCCGCGCCACCGACGCCCCCATCGCCGCGCCGCCGCACCCGCTGACGCTCCCCGCCCGCACCGTCCAAGGACCCTCCGCTTGAGATCCGCCCCCTCCTCCAGCTCCGACGGCTACGACATAGCCCTGAAGGTGCTCCTCGCCGCCCTCGCCGTCGGCCTTCCCGCCGCCTCCATCGCCTGGCTGAGCAGCAACATCGCCGCCTGGGCGGCAGGAACCGGCCCTTGGGTGCCCTACCGCCCGGGAGACGCCCTCCTTCGCCCCGAACAGCTCTGGCCAGCAGCCGGAGAAACGTCCCTGCTCCTGACCACCCGCGTCATCCCCGTCCTGCTGACCTTGCTCCTCGCCGTCACAGCCGGCCTCCTGTGGATGCGGTACAAGAACCGGTCCGGCGGCGGCAGGAAGAAGACCGTCGCCGGGATGGCGACGGCCCGCGACATCCAGCCCCTGCTCGCCAAGGCCGTCGAGGCCAAGACCCGCTCCCTGCGCCCGAGCCTGAAACACGCCAAGCACATCGCCCCCCGCGACGCCGGCATCCTGGTCGGCAACCTCGCCGGGACCCGCCACGAGGTCCGCATGGGCTTCGAGGATGTGGCCGTCGCGATCATGGCCCCGCGCTCCGGCAAGACCACCAGCCTCGCCATCCCGTCAATCCTGGCCGCCCCTGGGCCCGTCCTGCTCACATCCAACAAGGCGGCCGGCGACGCCTATACGGCGTGCTTCGACGCCCGCTGCCAGGTCGGACGGGTGTGGTCGATGGACCCTCAGCAGATCGCCCACGCCGAGCGGACGATGTGGTGGAACCCGCTCGCCGACGCCAAGACGCTCGACGGCGCGGGACGGCTCGCCGGGCACTTCCTCGCCGCGAGCGTCGACGCGAGTCAGCAGGGCGACTTCTGGTCGAAGGCTGGATCCAACATCCTGGCGCAGCTCTTCCTGGCTGCCGCCCTGGACGAGCGGCCGATCACGGACGTGATGGGATGGCTCGCCTTCCCGGCGGACCGAACCCCGCTGGACATCCTGCGAGACCACAAGTTCACCGCGGTCGCTTCCCAGCTGAAGGGGACCGTGGAAGGCCCGCCGGAAACCCGTGACGGGATCTACGAGACCGCGAGGCAGTACGCCTCCGCCCTGCTCAACCAGGACATCGCGGCCTGGGTCACCCCACAGAGCAGCGTCGACGAGTTCCGCCCCGCCGACTTCGTCACCTCCACCGACTCCCTGTTCCTGCTGTCGAAGGACGGCGGAGGCGGCGCGAGCGCGCTGATCGCGGCGTGCGCGGACTCGGTGATGCGGGCCGCGACCGCCCAGGCCGAGCGCGCCGGCGGGCGACTGGACCCGCCGATGCTCGCGATCCTCGACGAGGCCGCAAATGTGTGCAAGATCGCCGACCTCCCGGACCTGTACTCGCACCTCGGGTCCCGCGGGATCATCCCGATCACCATCCTGCAGTCCTACCGCCAGGGCCAGAAGGTGTGGGGCGACGCGGGCATGGACGCCATGTGGAGCGCGGCCACCGTGAAGATCATCGGGTCCGGCATCGATGATCCGGACTTCGCCGACAAGCTGAGCCGGATGGTCGGCGACCACAACGTCGAGACCACCTCCACCTCGACCTCCGAGTCCGGGAAGTCCACCTCGGTGTCGATGCGGCAGGAGCGGATCCTGCCCGCCGACGCGATCCGCGCACTCCCCAAGGGCTCTGCCCTGTGCCTGGCCACCGGCATGAGGGTCGCAATGCTGGCCCTCCGCCCCTGGTACGCCGAGCCCGGCTCCGACGAACTCGCAGCCGCCTCCGCCCGCGCATCGAAGGCCATCACCGCCCGCGCCGTCGCCAAACAGCAGCCGGCCCAGAGCGACTTCGACCAGGCCGCGTAAGGAACTCCCCTCCCCCTTTGACGGGCCCAGCCCTATCCGCACACCCCCGCTTCGTGGAGACCAGTGAAGATCATCGACCTTGCCGAACAGACCCGGATCCTGGGGCTTCTGCCGGGCGAGCTGGGCGAACTGCGCGCCGAGATCGACGGCGTCCGGGCCGGCGAGATCGCCCGGCCCGTACGGGAGATCGCCCCCATCGCCGTACGCACCCACCACCTGGCGATCCGGTGCCTGCAGCAGCTCGACGCCCTTTCGACCAGCCAGTACGCCGTCATGAAGAACGGGCACGAGAACCTCGCCTCCATGTCGGAGGCAGCCCTGCGGATCTCCGTCGCCGCCTCCCTGTGCACGTACGGCATCACCGGCCGCACCGACGCCCTCCTCTATGAGGACGGCGACCGGACGGCGGACACCAGCCGCAGCTACCTCTCCGAGGCGACGGGAGATCTCGATCGCGCCGCCGGCACCTACCGGGGGCTCGCCCAGAACCTCTCCCGGCGTCTGGCCTCCGCCGCCGCCCGTGCCGAGGACCAGCTCCTGATCGACCGAGCCGCCGCCGAGCGCAGGGTGACGGCCGTGAAGATCCCGACCGCATCCGAACCCCCCGTGCTCCGGGACCGGGGTCGCTGACCCCCTCCGCCCCCTCGGACCGGGCCTTGCCCTCGGTCTCACCCACCGAACCCAGGACACCGATTGGACTCTCCCCATACCTCGGTCCCAAGCCCCGACGACCTCGACTCCCTCACCCGACACCTCCTCTTCACCATGGGCCAGATGAAAGAACACACATGATCGATTCCTCCTCCGGCGAAGCGCCCGGTCCCGTCGCCCAGTCGACGCCCGCGGGCCGGTCCTCGGACCGGCGCACGGCCTGGCCGAAGGACCGGCGCCGGGACCGCTACATGTGGGAACTGTCCCGCGGACAGATCTCCGCGTTCGGTGAGTCCAAGCCACTGGCGTCCTGGGCCGAGGATCCCCGCTGCGTGGTCAACCGCGAAGCCCTGCGGACCCGGCTCGCTCTGGGATGGCTGCCCGAAGACGCCATCACCCGGCAGCGCCACGACAAGCCGGTCCTGGAACACACCTACCAGGGGCGGACTTTGACCCTGCGTGGCTGGGCGGACCAGTCCGGGATCAAGTACCACACGCTCTACAACCGGATCACGAAGTTCGGGATGACCTTCGAAGAAGCTCTGCTCAAGGGAGCCGACGGCCCGGACTTCACCATGCGCATCACGGCCTTCGGCGAGACCAAGCCACTCTGCCACTGGGGGGTCGACCCGCGCGCCAACTGCGCCACCACCACCAACCGGCGGCGCCTCACTCAGGGTTGGGATCCCGAACAGGCCATCGCCGAGGAGCCACAGAACCGCTCGACCCTGGGCTCCGGCACTCCCCACAGGGCCTACGGCCTCAGCATGGGGCTGGAGGACTGGGCCCGGCACACCCAGATCCCCGCCGGCACCCTGCGCAACGCCATGACCCAGCACGACCAACCTCTGGAATCCGCCCTCCACGCCCTCGGCTGGAGCCCGCACGCCGAGCCCTACGCGGTGCACGACCTGATCAGCATCACCGCCGACCAGCTCCGCCCGGGCGACCGAGTACTCGGCGTCACAGCCGACGACTCCCCCGTGCCCGTTCTTACGGTACGAAGGGCCCCCGCCCCCGAGGACCCGCAGTCGGCCATCCCGTCCCCGCCGCCTGCAGCTCAGGCCCTCTCACGCCCGGCACGCCCCTCCATCGCCCCAGCCCTCCGCCGCTGACCCGGGCGGCCCGACGACCGGAGCCGGCCCCGATAGTCCGATGCGGAAGTTCCGGCCGCCCCCTCACCACGCCCCAGCGACTCCGCCCCCGCCGTACGCCGCCAAGGTGACCACACAAGGAGATCTTCCTGTCCAGCAACACCCGCGCACTCGCCCTCTACGACATGGCCGGCCAGGTCGAGCGCCTCCGGTTCCAGCTGCGGACCCTGCCTCCCCCACCCGCGATCCCGGCCGTGAACAGCGTCTCCGCACGCGTCGACGATCTGGCCAGAATCACCACCGCCGTGAGCGCCCAGATCAACGACTGCTTGTCCAACCTCATGTCCGGAGACTCGACGAAGGCTGCACTCCAGGCGTACAGCAGCGCCCTCGCCCCGCTGGGCGAGGCGCTGACAGAGCTCGGCCGCATGCACACGGAGATCTCGCAATACCACTTCACCACCCACCCCGCGCGACGTGACAGCCCGTTGGACCTGGAGCTTCCTCGCCAGCAGGTCAACGAGGTGGTCTCCGGCTGCTGGGAGGCAGCTGACGAGATCCTCGAAGTAGCGGCCATCGAACTACGGGACCCTGCGTCCAAGTTGATGCCCACTCCTTCACGCCGCCGGCCCGATGCTCCCGGTCGTGCGCTCTCCACCACCAGCTCCGGCCTGGCCTCGATTCCACCCGGGCCTCCCGCCGCCACACCTCGCGTAGCGAAGGGCCGCTGAAGCGTCCGCACTCCCCCCTGAACAGGACCGTTCTGAACGGAGGTTCTCTCACGTTTTCCGACACCCCGACCGCGCACGACGTCGCCCGTGCGCTCGCCGACCAGATCCGCCCCGGCGCCGCGCCCCGTGACGTGACCGTGAGCTTCGGCGTCCGTCGGCAGGCAGCGGCCGACTACAACTACCGCTCCCGCGGCGGTCCGGTCACAGGCTTCGCCCAGGTCATCCACGCCGCGCTCTTCGGACTGCCCGCAGAGGACGATCCCCTGCCGACCGCCCTGGACGAACTCCTCCAGGCCACTCACACCGCGACAGCACGCGACCAGAAGGTCGCCATTCTGCGGCAGGTCGCCGAGCAGATGCGCAACGCCGCGGAGATCATCCAGCGTTACCAGTACCGGGCCCAGTGGGACCAGCTCCCCGACAACGCCGCCGACCACCTCCGCGAGGCCCTCGACCAGGCCCAGTTCATCGCCACGACTCTCGACCGCGTCGCGCCGGCCTTCGAAGCCGAGCCTGCGGGAACCCCGCCCCCTAGCTGGACCGCCGCCGACTCCGAAGCCCGGGGCCGGACGGAGCCGATCAGCCTCACCAGCAGCCGCTCCGGGCCCGGCGCCACCCCGCTGCCGATGCCTCCCCTCGGCGGTGGGAACGGACGGCAGCGATGACGACCGCACACGCAGCGGATCGAGAGTGGGTGGCGGACGATCCTCCTGCCTCCGTTCTCACCCCCGCCAGTCAGACCACGCGGTTTCGGGACCACCTCGCTGCCCTGCAGTTCGGTGAGCCCAGTGCCCCGGCCAGGGCCCTGGATCTTGCCGAGCGCGCCGCCGCCCTCCGCCAGGCCGCGGAACCATCCGGTCCCTGGAGTCTCGAGGCTGGGTCCTGCGCGAAGCGCGCCACCCCGTACCCGGTTCTCGGTCGGTCCGCCTCCACCTGACCGACTCCGGATGCTTCGCCCTTGCATCGCGCCTCGGCCGGGCCCCTGCCGACACGCGTCCTCGCGCCACGGCTGTCCAGCCCGCTCGGGCACCCAATCGCTGACTGCCGAGAACCCCTCCGGCGCCCGGTTGCGCCTCCTCGCCTCCCTGGCTCCTCACCCCGCACCGCCCTCCGCGCTCGCCAGTCCTTACGCGGCGCCCCTCCTCCACCCCGCACAAGGAATTTCCATTTCTCGCTCGCTCTCCCCCGCCCCCCAGTTCCGCGCCCTGTCCCTCGGTGCCGGAATTCAGTCCAGTACGCTCCTCGCGCTCTCCGCGGAAGGGATCCTCCCCAAGGTCGACTACGCGATATTTGCCGACACCGGCTGGGAACCCGAATCCGTCTACCGCCACCTCGACCGCCTCGAAGAAGAGATAGCAACCCCTGCCGGGATACCGATCCTCCGCGTCTCCTCGGGCAATATCCGCGAGGACGCCCTCAACCCCGATCACCGCTTCGCTTCGATGCCGCTCTACATCCTGAACAGGGACGGCCGACCTGGGATGACCAGGCGCCAGTGCACCGGTGAATACAAGGTCAAGCCAATCAAGAAGACGATCCGGAAGCTCCTCGGATACCCGTACCCGACCCGCGTACCGAAGGGGGTGTTCGTCGAGCAGTGGATCGGCATATCCACCGACGAATTCCACCGCGCCAAGGACGCCGACGTCCAGTACATGCGGAACCTGCACCCGCTGATCGAGATGGACTGGTCCCGCTCGGACTGCGTCCGCTACCTTACCTCCCTCGGCCTCGCCGATACCCCGAAGTCCAGCTGCCTCGGGTGCCCATTCCACGGCAATGCCCAGTGGCGGCACATACGCGACACCTCCCCTACCGAATGGGAAGACGTCGTGGAATTCGACGCCGCCATCCGCAAGGGCAACGCGCGGGCCAACGCCACCGGGAACAAACTGCTCGGCGAAGCCTTCCTCCACCGCTCGCGCGTCCCCCTCGACCAGGCCCCGATCGACCATGTCACCGCCGCGGAGCGTGCGGCGCTGGGCGAGGACGCGGCCTCCGCGCTGGAGGACGGGGTCGTCAACGGCTGTTCACCTTGGTCGTGCCGCAGCGAAGCCGACGCGGTCCAGGACGACTTCGGGCTGACGGCGTGATCACGGGCCGGGATCTCGTGATCGACCTGTTCGCCGGCCCAGGCGGTTGGAGCGTCCCCCTACAGCGCTTCGGGATCCGGGACGTCGGCCTGGAGTGGGACGAGTGGGCGTGCAAGACGAGGGCCGCCGCCGGCCTGCTCACCATCCGCACGGACGTCGCGATGTATCCGGCCGGGATCTTCGCCGGGCGCACGCGCGGCTTCATCGCCTCCCCGCCGTGCCAGGCGTGGAGCATGGCGGGGAAGCGTCTGGGGCTGGTTGACCAGCCGCTCGTGCACCAGGCAGTGGCCGATCTCGCCGCCGGCCGCGACACCCGCGAGAAGCTCCTCGGCGCCTGCCGGGATGAGCGGTCCCTCCTGGCGGCAGAGCCGATGCGCTATCTGCGTGCTCTCGCATCGGTGGGCGAGCCGGACTGGGTGGCGATGGAGGAGGTCCCCGATGTCCTCCCCCTGTGGAAGCAGTACGCCGCGATCCTGCGGTCCTGGGGCTTCTCCGCCTGGACCGGAATCCTCAACTCGGCCGACTACGGGGTTCCGCAGACGCGCAAGCGGGCGATTCTCCTCGCCTCGCGCGTCCGAACTGCCGAACCCCCGCCGCCGACGCACGCCCGCTTCGCCGAGCCGGAGACCCTCTTCGGGCCCAGTCGCGAACGGTGGGTGTCCATGGCCGAGGCACTCGGATGGGGCGCCACCGACCGCCCCGTACCGACCGTCTGTGCCGGTGGTGGACCCGGAGGTGGCCCCGAGCCCTTCCCGTCCGGCGCCCGCAAGACGCTGACCGACGCGCGCGACCGCGGGACTTGGGCTGAGCCCCCGAGGCCCGCGGACGTCGTCCTCAAGCCCCAGACCCGCGGCGCGGGTTGGACGGCCAGGCACGGAACTCGCGGCGACAGCCCGGCCTCCGGCCAGGCCCCGACGTGCACCAGCAAGGCAACCCACTGGACCTGGGCCCTGCGCAGCAACAACCAGTCCAACGCGACCGTCCGTCCGGTGTCGGAGCCCGCGGGCACGCTGTTTTTCGGGCACCGGGCCAACGAATGCACCTGGGTCGCCCACCCGGACCACGTCAAGGCCCAGGAGACGCCGGCGCCGATCCGGATCACCGCCGCCGAGGCCGGCACCCTGCAGACCTTCCCCGCCGATTACCCCTGGCAGGGAACCAAGGGTGCGCGGTTCTCGCAGATCGGCAATGCCGTCCCGCCCCGGCTCGCCGCACATCTCCTCGCCCCGCACCTCGACCGCACGCTCACCGCCGACGACTTCACCCTGGCCGCCTGATGCACCCCACCCCCGCCACCGATGCCGAGGATCTGTACGAGCCGACCGAGCGCCCGCCACTCCATTACGCCGAGCAGGCGCTCCTTGGTGCTGTCCTCCTCCAGCCGGCGCTCCTTCCGGCCGTGGAGGACATCTGTCCCTCGTCCTTCGACAGCCCCGTCCACGCCGCCGTCTTCGCCGCGATGCAGGAGGTCTCCGCGCCGGAGGTGATGGCCACCAGCGCCGGGCTCAACTGGCTGACCGCGGTCCTGGCCAAGGCCCGGCCGCAGGCGCCGGGCCTGACCCCCTCCTACATGCACACCCTCATCTCCGCCTGCCCCCAGCCCCAGCACGTGGCCGCGTACGCCGTCGTCATCCGCGCCGAGCACGCCCGGCGCACCATCTGTCTCCACGCCGAGCAACTCGCTCAGGCCGCCACGGACATCACCGTGCCGGACCGGCCGCGACACACTCTCACCGCCGCCGACACCCTCGCCACTCACCTCGATCACCTTGCCGAACGGTTCCCCTCCCACGCCCGCCCTCTCCCCCGCACCCCTCTCCCCCGCACCCCTCTACCGCCGGCCCCTCGGCCGGCCGAGCGCGACGAAGATCGGGAGGCCGAGCAGTGGCTGCTCGCCTGCGCCGTGTCCCGGCCGGAACAGGTTCAAGGGATGCGCTGGCTGACCGCTGACGACTTCCTCGACCCTGTCCACGCCGGCCTGTGGCAGGCCGTGACCGCGCTGACCCACCGCGGAGATCCCGTGGACCCGGTCACGATGCTGTGGGAGGCCCAGCAGCGCGGCCTCCTGGCCACCGGCATCGCCCCGGACGACGTGATCGCCCTGCTGTCGGAGCCCGTCGGCTCCGCGGACTACTGGGGCGAGCGACTGCTCGAACGGAACCTGCTCACCCGAGCCCTCCTCGCGGCCCGGCAGATCACCGCCTACACCGCGGACCCGGCCAACACCGTGCACCAACTCGTCACCGGCAGCCGCCGCGCGCTCGCCGACCTGCACAACGTCCGCAGCCGTTGGCAGACCGCCACCCGTCCCCTCCCGGCTTCCCCCTCATCCGCTGAATCCACCACCAGCCCACGAGCCGGCCCGCGCAGTCCCCTCACCACCCAGCGCGCTCCCGTCCCCACCCCGGCCCGGCAGCCCACCGCCGGCCGAGTCCCGTAGCCGAAGGACCTCGATGCCCCACGCCCCTGCCAACGCCCACATCCGCTTCACCCTGCACCCCGACCATCATCCCGGCGTCATCGCCACCACAAGCGGACCGACAGCCGACGCCGCACGCTCCCACCTCCACGACCTCGGCTGGCGCAGCACCAGCCCCACCACCATGGTTCTCGCCCGCATCGACCGCGACGAGCCCCACTACGCCGGCATCGCGGCCCAACAGCTCCAGCGATACGGCTTCACCGTCGACATCGCACCCGGCCTCCAGGACGAGATCGACACCGAGTGGGAATGGGGCAACTACCACTTCCCCTGGTGCACAACGGAACAAGTCCGCGAAGTGAGCGCTGAAGCCCAGCGCATCCACGACGACATCGCCGAAGGTCGCCTCGTCGTCCACCTGCACGCCGACGACGGACAGAACACCGTCGCCGTCGGCAGCTACACCACCGGGGTCGTGCGCCACGTCCACCTCCACGGCGAGAACCATGTCCGGCAGGTCACCTCCACGTTCGAGAGCGAGACGGAGGCGATCGCCGAGTTCCACCGGCTGTACTCCGTCGCCGTCCGCCCCGGCCCCGCCCCACTGACCGGCCTCGAACGCACCGTCCGCCAAGTCCTCACAGGAGAAACGCTGGCCGCTCCCCAAGAAGTCGTGATTCCCACAACCGAGCCACCGGCCGCCGGCCCCGGCGAGCACGAATCCTTCCTCCAGGCTTTGTTCGAAGACGCCCCGCAGTGGGAGAAGTACCGGCCATTCGACGAGACAACGATCGCTGTCCACGAATCCCTGGCATTCCGGGCCGAGTTCGACCATGAGGCCCGTCATCGAGCCGACGTCGCCTGGACGATCGCGGAGTACGACGGCCCGGTCGGCGAACGTCTATGGCACGCCACGATCACCGCCGGCACCCCCGTCGGGCTGATCGCGACGATCCTGCAGCACCTCGATTCGCCGCCGGTCTGGTTCGGCGAAGGCCCCCACGAGATCCTGCGTGCCGCCGGATGGCACCTCGCGAGCCACCCCGCCCACACCAGCTGGACGGCAATCGGCCGCTCGATCGCCTTCGACCACACCCCGCACTCCACGACCAACCGCTGGATCCTCCACGGCGGCGACAGCATCGACCACGCGACCTGGACGATCCGGTTCTCCACCGGCGTCTCTGAACACCTCCTGGCCGAACTGACCTCAACGGCCACCGAACTCGCCCCTGCCCCCACGTCGAACCCGGCGCCGGCCCCGATCATGGCAACCGCACCCCGGCTCCCGCCCACTCTCGCCCAGCCTCGCGTACATCGCCGCTGACAGCGGGCTGGCGCCCGCGTCTCGGGATTGGCTGCCCTGGTTTCTGGAACAGGCACGCTGAGGAGACCCATGCAGGAGGTCTGCATCCCGGCTCCCACTTCCCTCCATCGAGTAACCGCATCAGGCGTCACCACCCGTACGAGGGACAGGGTGGCGGGCCGGACCGGAACTCGGTCACGATGCCTGGATGCAGGATGACGAACCACTGGAAGAGTGGGCGCGCCGACGGGCCGAGCGCAGGGCAGCCTCGATGGGCAAGCAACGCGCGGTGTCACTCGGCAACGGCCCTCACCGCGGGGCCCACGTCGACCCAAGCGCGCCGAGAGCCATCGAAGAGTGGACGGGCACGGAGTGGCAGGTGGTCGGCGTCGTCGAGAACCTGGCCGCTGCCCAGTCGCTTCTGTATCCGCCTCCGCCCGAGCAGGCGAAGCCTGAAGAGTGGGACCGGCCAGCGATGGGCAAAGGCCGGGGTCGACACCGAAAGCCGACCTCGGCGGAGGAGCGGGACCATTAGACAGGCCAGCGCCTGGCGGCGGGAATGTGCGCGCACCAGCATCACTTCGCGAAGAGCGCTGCGGGAGCAGGTGGTCGAGCGCCTAGCGTGTGCGGCATGAAGATGCTGATCATCGGTGGCAGCGGATTCTTAGGAACAGAACTGCTGCGCCAAGCACAGGGGCGGGGGTGGAAGGCAGATGCCTCGTATCATTCCCGCCCCGGCGTTACTCAGGCAGGCGCCTGGCACCAGCTCGACGTCCGAAGTCGCGCGCAGGTGGAGGCCCTCCTGACTACGGTGGCGCCTCGCGTGGTGATCAACGTGACGAGTGGCGGTGCGGACTGGGCAGTCACCGCGGACGGCTCCGTGCACGTCGCCATGGCTACCGCGAAGCTCGGAATCCGCCTGGTGCACGTCTCCTCCGACGCGGTCTTCTCCGGTATCGGCAGAGCTCGGTACGACGAGACCTGTACCCCCGACCCGATCACCCCGTACGGGGCCGCGAAGGCCGCCGGCGAGACTGCCGTACGGCTTCTGTGCCCGGACGCAGCTGTCGTCCGCACCTCTCTGATCGTCGGCGACGGAGATTCTGAACATGAACGGGTGGTGCACGAGCTAGCCGCCAACGAGCGGGAGGGTGCTCTGTTCACGGATGACGTCCGCTGCCCCGTCCATGTCGCCGATCTCGCGTCCGGCCTGTG
The DNA here is from genome assembly GCF_042718575.1 of Streptomyces sp. NPDC058579. Lineage (NCBI taxonomy): Bacteria > Bacillati > Actinomycetota > Actinomycetes > Kitasatosporales > Streptomycetaceae > Streptomyces > Streptomyces sp. NPDC058579. The sequence goes on along the minus strand of NZ_JBHXPI010000015.1, from coordinate 84,726 downwards.
GAAGCTCGCGGCCTCGGATCAGGTCGGCGTCTTCCACCTCGCCGGCGCCGACGCCCTCAGCCGCTACTCGCTGGGCGTGCTCATCGCCCGCCGGGACGGCATCTCGCCCTCTCTGCTGCCCGCAGGCCGTCGCGCGGACACTCGGCTGCCGGGTGCGCTGGACGTGCGCCTCGACAGCCACGCCACACAAGACCGACTGGGCATCAGGCTCCGCGGCGCCCGGGAATTCCTCGGCGAGAGGTGACAACAGTGGCCCGCCCAGCAGGTGCAAGCGATCCTACTGGTCACGCTGCTGCGTGGTGGCATGGTCCGCGCGCGGCGAAAGATACCCCGGATTCCCCGGTTAGCCTAACCGGGGAATCCGGGGATGATGGTTTTTCCACCGCCACTTCCTGCCCGACCGTCGAAAGGCTGCCTCACGAAGAAGAACCGACTCGAGCCTCGCAGCTCTAAGACCGTTGCGCATTCACATGGCTGTTCACGCTCCCGCGTAACTGGCCCGGAACAGGTCCAGGGCACGCTCCAGGTCTCGCTCGGTCCGCAGTCGTACCTCAAGGTCGCCTGTTCCGTGGTGACCCAAGCCCCGCACGCTCCTGACGAAATCAGGGACGAGGTCAACCTCGGCGGGGTCGAGCGAGAGGTACACGTGGACCTTGGTTCGCTGCGGCGGGCAGATGCTCGCGAAATTCTGCAGCCGCCGATAGGCGCTGTAGTGCTTGCGCTGCACCTTGGTGATGCCGTCGCCGAGGCCGAGGAGGACATCGTCCGCCGCTGCCGCCAGCTCGGCGATCTGCTCGCACCACACCCCCACCGGCTCGGTGCGCCGCTTCCGCCTGCCATGCGTCGGCCGCCCGGTGGCAGCGGCCAGAGCCTCAAGGCCGATGAGGCCGGTGCCAAAGAAGCGGTAGCGAACCAGGTCGATGCTGCGCCAGTGCTCACGTACGGCATGGAGGTCGTAGCGGGTGTAGTCGCCGGCCACGCAGATCAACCGGGGCTCGCTCCAGAGCACCCGGGCCGCGGCGTCCGACCCGAGCCTGTCGCGGACCAGCTGCTCAAACTCGCTGCGGTGGTCCACGAGCCAGCTCAGATAGAAAAGCCCCTGGTTGATCACGCCCGGATCCGTTCCGCGCTTGTATTCGACCACAACGGGAGCCCCGTTCACGTCGAGCCCAAGCGAGTCGATGCGGCCGGCATGGACCGGTCCCGTGCCGTACTCGGATGCCAGGAACCGTACCCCCAACAGCGCCCCCATGTTCGCCTCGACAAGGCGCTGCACGTCCGCTTCGGCCTCAGCAAGCCGTGGTGCGAGCTCACGCACGTCCCCGTGCGCCGTCTTGAACAACCGCAGCTCCGACACCTCCCCTCTCCGTGGATGGCCCCAACGCACAGCACCGCAGGCATATTTCCCCACGAGGAAGTAACTACAGAGCGTGGCGGGTCGCCGTTGACCGTGGACGCAGCAAGAGACGAAGCGCAACGGGTAGCCGCACAGCAGAAAGCCGCCCTTCCAACCGGTATGACATCCGGGCTGGAAGGGCGGCTTTCTGCTGATGACGGCACGTCAGAAAACGAGCCGCGCGTGCGTCAGACGTGCGTCAGATATGCGTCAAGATATCGCCCGCAACGCACGTAGCGCCCATAATGCACACTCGACAAACCCGCAGGTCAGCACCCCTTATCGGCAGGCTCAACGATCGCGACGCACTCCACGTGGCGGGGTGCGAGGTTCACTGTCCCCCGTATGACTACTCACACGGTTGGAGGCAAATCCTGTTCTGCCCAGATGGTCTTTCCTGTGGCGGAAGGGCGTGTTCCCCAACGGCGAGCTATCTGCGCGATAATGAAGAGGCCCCGCCCGCCCTCGTCGGTCGTTCTGGCGTGACGCAGGTGCGGGGCCGAGCTACTCTCGTCGGAGACTTCACAGATGAGGAGGAGGGAGCGGACGAGTCGAAGCCGTATGGTCCCGGCGCCGTACCGGATGGCGTTGGTGACCATCTCACTGACGATGAGTTCCGTCGTCATCTGCAGATCGTCCAGGTCCCAGGCATCCAGCTTGTCGTTTACCAGGGTACGGGCCTGGGAGACGACGGCGGGGTCCCTCTTGAGTTCCCACTCCGCTGTCTGGTCGGCATCCAACGCTCGCGTTCGTGCCATGAGAAGGACCACGTCGTCACTGGGCGGAACCGCGGGAAGGCCGTTGATTACTCTGTCGCAGATATCTTCGAGGAGCCGGCCAGCAGCGGTGAGTTGTCGGACAAACCGATCGAGTCCCGGCTGCGATTCCCAAGTGTATGCATGCAGCAGTCCATCGGTGTACAGGACAACAAGCGTATCGTCCGGCAACTCCAACACCGTGCTCTCGAAAGGCAGCCCTCCAACTCCGAGGGCCGGGCCGGTCGGCAGTTCGGGCACAACGACCGTGTTCCCTGGGCAGATGAGTACGGGCGGCGGGTGGCCTGCGGTGGCCATGGTGCACTGCCGGCTGACCGGGTCGTAGATCAAGCACAGGCATGTGGCACCGAGACTTTCCGTCTCGGGCGGGGTGCGGTCGGCCAACCGCAGCACGAGATCGTCAAGTCGGGCGAGGATCTCGTCGGGAGGCAGATCCATCGCGGCGAGGGTGTGCACGGCGGAGCGCAGTCGTCCCATGGTCGCCGCTGCCTGGATCCCGTGCCCGGATACGTCGCCAACGACCAACGCAGTGCGGGAGCCGGACAAAGGAATCACATCGAACCAGTCACCGCCGACGCCGACCTGAGCATGGGCCGGCAGGTAGCGGCAAGCGATCTCCAGCGTCGTTTCCCCCGCGAGGTCGTGCGGCAGAAGGCTGTGCTGAAGAGCTACCGCCGCGGAGTGCTCACGGGTGTACCGCCGCGCGTTCTCCAGGCAGAGCGCGGCGCGCGCCGCAATTTCCTCCGCCACGAAGAGGTCGTCGTTGTCGAAGGGGCTTTCCAGGTTGTGGCGTACGAAGACGGCCACGCCCAGCATCATTTCGGTGACGCGCAGTGGCACTACCATCGCCGAGCCCGGACGGTTCGATCCGGTGCCGGAACCAGTGTTCCCGACCGGTAGCATAATGAGAGCGAGTTCGGACTCGGAAGCGAGGACGGGACGGCCGGTGGCCTGGATTCCCACTACCGAGCTCGGTGCCTTGTACGTGACCGGTTCGCCCATGGATGGCATCACACGCCAGCAGGTGGGTTCGGAGCACAATTGACCTGCTCGCATCAGAACGACATCCTCGCCGGTTGTTTCTCTGACCGGGTCTTGGCCTGTAACAACCCAGTCCCACAGATCGACCGTGCAGCAGTCAGCCGCACCCGGCACCACCAGGTCACAGACCTCCTGAGCGGTGCGCAAAGGATCCAGGCTGCGCCCCAGTCGGCTTCCTGCCTCGTTGAGCAGCATCAACCGTGTTCTCGCTCGCCAGTGGTCGGTGACGTCCAGTGTCATGAAGCCCAAGCCAGTGCTGCCGGTCACCGCATCCTCGAGACGGAAGGCAGACATGGCGAAAGCCCGGTCGTGGAACGGATCCGCCTTCACGCGCCCGTGGTAGATGTGGTTGATTACAGGTTTTCCTGTTTTGAGCGCTCGCTGGAGATAGGCGTGTGCCTCTGGGAGGATCAGCCCTGGTTGGAGTTCGCCCCAGCGACGCCCAATAGCCTGCTCCCTGGTGACTCCCCCGCCACGCTCCAACGCTCCGTTTACCCACACGTAGCGAAGATCATTGTCCAGCACGGCTATGGCGACCGGTGACTGTACGAGGAAGTCCTCGTACAGTGAGGACAGCATGCCTGGTCGAGACCAGGGCCAGGCCAGGGTAGCCGTGACGAGCCAGTACATCTGCTCGGTAGGGAGCGCCAGCCGGGAAATGCCGGTTGCGACCCGGACCTCGTGCCCGTCGCGGTGCCGCAGTGGCAACACGCCACGCCACGATACCGTTCCTGTCCGCTCAGTCACTGCCGACAGCGCTTCTGGCGTCAGCGCCGAGGCTGCGAGCAGATTGTCCGCACGCCGTCCCATAGCCGTGCGCTCTGTATGGCCGAGTACTTGCTGCGCCCCCGCGCTCCAGCCCGCAACGACTCCCTGGGCGTCCAACAGGATGACCGCCACATCGAGAAGCCCTGCCGACGCCGCCGCCGCATGACTGGTTCCTCTGCCGGAGGTCGTCATGCTGGATCCTCCGCTGCGTTCAAGGAGCCTCTTCAGCCTGGACCGCCTGTAACTCGGCGAACCCCCCTTTGACCTGTACGTCTACAGTTGGCGTCACCCGATAGGTGGCCAACTGAAAAAGCTCAAGGATTGCACAGCTGATAAGAATCAGTATGGTCCAAGGTTCACGGCTCCGCATGCGCAGTCGTGACCGGCAACACCTCCAGTACTCCTGCAGGAACTCACCGCCGCCTGCCCTGAAATGACCGAACCCGCAAGGCTTGTCCCGAGGTTTTACCGAGCTGCTCTCTCGCCGTCGGCAACGACACCAGGCTCACAGAGTGGATCACAGCCGTCCAGCGCCTCCGGCCATCCCCACCTGCACGCCTTCGTCAGCGGTCCTTAAACTCGACCGCGCTGCCGTCGGCACCGGCGTCACCCTGCCCCACCGTGCTCAGCTCGACGTCGAGTAACGCGGGGCCTTGGAGGATTTCGGGATGCCACGAGTGCGACAATCTGGTCGTGTCTGAGGAGCTGTCGCGCTGGTATCGGGGCCGCCTGGTCGTGGGGCCGTTCAGGCCGTTCGAGGTCGGTGAGCTTGAACGTCTCTACGGGAGATCGACCTGCCGCTGCCGTCCTCCTACTGCTTGTTCCTGGAGGCAGCGGGCGGGGCGAGCCTCACGTACTCAATCCGATTGTCGGCTTGTGACCCGGAGCCGTTCCAGAGTTTCGACGACCTCTACCAGCTTGGCCGTGACGGAGACGGCGAATACGGCTGGGGCACCCTGCCGGGCGCGTATCGCCGCAGCCGTGATGGATGGCTCCACCCTGTTCCTGGACCTGAACCTGGCCACCCAAGGCCAGCTCCATTCCTTCGTGCATGGCATCTCTCACCCTGACTTCGCGGAGGACACCTGGGCCGATGTCGTCGACAGTAACTCCACTGCCCCTTGGCGGCGGACCCCCGAGGAATGGCTGGACAAGGAACTGCCGGGTTGGCGTGCTGAGCCGTGGACAGTGGCCCGAGGTCCTGGGCTGGGTGATTGATCAAGCCACGTTGGTGTCGCGTTCGATGGCGGCGAGCCAGTTCTTCAGCCGGTAGCTCGGACCGTTGATGGAGACGACGTCGCAGTGGTGCAGGAGCCGGTCGAGGATGGCCGTGGCGAGGACTTCGTCGCCGAACACCTGTCCCCATTCGCTGAAGGTCTTGTTCGTCAGGATGATCGAGCCCTTTTCGTAGCGCTTGGAGATCACCTGGAACACCAAGTTCGCCTCAGCGCGCTCGAGGGGCTGGTAGCCCACTTCATCGACGACTAAGAAATCCGACAGGCTCATCGCCCGGACTCGAACAGCCCGCGGAAGCGTCGAAGCTCCATCCATCGTTGCGAGTCCAAGACCACGGTCAGCCGCCCCCCGCCACCCTTCACAGGCCAGCAGCAGGCTGCCCACGATCAATCCTTGGTTTGTCAGGAAGTGGGCACGTTCATCCGTACGTGACTGGGCACGTTCACGGCCCTGGCAACATTTCCGTGAAGAGGGAGTGTGCGACAGTGCGCCGATGACGCTCCGTCACGCCTTCCGGCATTGTCAGCGAGTAAGACGGCCTCGTACGGTTCGTGTCTCCGCACCTCGATGCGGTGTGGGTGGAGGTCGGCGTGGTTCGCATCTCGGCCCGCACCCGCGAGTTGATGGTCGCCTGTGCGGATTGCGGCCGGAGTTCAGCGCGGGTGCACAGCCGCTATACCCGCACGCTGGCTGATCGCGCTGTCGGTAGCCGGCCGCTACTGATCGGCCTGTCGGTGCGGCAGCTGTTCTGCGACGGCCCGCGCTGCGATCGCCGGACGTTCGCCGAGCAGGTTGACGGACTGACGGTGTGCTACCAGCCCCGCACTCCCTTGCTGCAGCACTTGGTGGAGATGGCCTGGATACTGCTCGCCGGCCGGGGCGGTGCCCGACTATTGCAGATCGTGAACGTGACGCTGTCGCCTACGAGTGTGCTGTTCCACCTGATGCGCATGCCGCTGCCGTCGGCAGCAACTCCACGGGTGCTGGGCGTGGACGACTTCGCGCTGTACGCGGACGTCTACGGCACGCTGCTGGTGGATGCTGACACCCGACTGCCGATCGCGCTGCGGGCGGGACGGGATGCCGAGCAACTCTGCCTGGCTGCGCGTGCATCCCGGGGTTGAGGTTGTTTGCCGGAACGGATCGCTGGTCTACCGGCAGGGCATATCGGACGGTGCCCCGGACACCTTGCAGGTCAGCGACCGGCTCCATCTCTGGCAGGGGCTGCCGAAACGGGTGGTGGAAGTCGCCGCCGCCCACCGCGGCTGCCTGCCGAAGGCACGGCCCGATCCCGAACCGGCACCGCAGCACCCATCCGCTGACACGCTGTCCGACCGGGCGGATACACCCGCCCGTCGCCACGCCCAGCGACGGTTTGAGGCTGTGCACCCTGACCGACACCGGCCGCTCGATCAACGCGGCAGCTCGCGAGCTGGGCCTGGACTGGCGCGCAGTGCGCAAGTACGCCCAGGCCGCCACCTGGGACGGGTGCGTACGGCGGACCCGCCCACACCGCCGACGAGCCTCGATCCGTACCTGGAGTACCTGCGTCTGCGCCGGGAGGAGGGCAAGCACAGCGCGAAGGTGCTGCACCAGGAGCTTGTCACCAAGGGCTACTGCGGCCACTACCAGCGGGTCAAGATGGCCGTCGCGGCCTGCCGATCGACACCCCGCGCGAGCGTCCGCCCTCGCCCCGGGAAGCCGCCCGCTGTGGACGCTGGAAGGCCCACCGCCTGAGGTACTTGCCCACCCCGGGCTCGGTCAGCCGCACCCGGTACAGCTTCGCGATCAGCTCACCCACCAGCCACGGCGTCCACAACTGCCCGCTCAAGCCCACATCGCAGGGCCGGTGGTCGAGGACCGCCTGCCGCACGGCGGCCTGGGCTCCGCCTCCCCGAGTACTCGGTGCACCCCGACCGACTTGCCGCGCGGCCGCATGACCAGCTGCCTCCCGGCCGCCGGCCTGCCACTTCGCCCACCCCCGTGTCGACCGCCTTCAGCGACACCCCGAAGACTGTCGCCACGTCCTCACGGTCCCGCCCCGCCACCAATGCGGCCACCGCCCGCAGCCGCAGTCCCCCACCAGATCGCTCACATCCCACCAACGACCCAAAACCCGAACCGTTTCGCATCAATAGGGCTGAGACAATTGGCCGTAAGTTGATTCTTCGTAGGCTTTGTTGGATCGACATGAAGCTTCCTATTGCCGGTGGTTGTGTGCACGGAATCCAAAGTCCCAGAAAATTCGACAGCCGGTTGCGCGACTGGTTTGATCATGACCGTCCGCGGCCTTCCGGTCCGGGAAAATGTCGAGCGGGGTGCGTTCCGTACGGCCCCGCAAGGAGGTTCCATGTCCATTAACCGAGTCGGAGCCGGTCGATTCATATCGTTCGTCTCGATGGCTGTTGCCGCCCTCGTGGTGCTCGCGGCCACGCCAGCTCAGGCCGCGACGGCCCAGGCCCCGTCGGCCGAGCTGGGCATCCTGGTGTTCCACGGGGACGGCATCCGCCAGTACTCCTTGGACTGCGGCCCCGACGGTGGTTCGCATCCGGATCCGCGTACGGCATGTGGTCAGTTGCGGAAGGTCGACGGCAACCTGACCACGCTCCGCCCCGGGGCCGACCCGTCCTGCAAGGCGCCCGAGACCGACCCGGTGGACGCCGAGATCATGGGCACGTGGAACGGCATGATCACGGTGCTCAACGTGCGTTACCCCAACCCCACTTGCGCACAGGCCTCCGCGGGTACGGTCGTCCCGATTAAGTAACACTGAGCCATTTCCGACCTGCCTGCTCTGGCGGGCCGTTGGGCTTGAGGGTGGGGTCGGGACGTAGAGAAGCTCCTGGTAGATGAGTGGGTGTCGAATCCAAGCCGTCCTGCCAGGAGCTTCCGCGTGCTTGTCTACCCATCCGGTGTCGATCTGTCCACCTCGGCCCTGCGTTTCCTCGCCCGTGAGCTGGCCTCACGCTGCCGCGTAAGGTGCACCGAAGTTTCCGGACAGGGACCCAATAGGGTTGCCCTGAACAGGAAACGAGGAATCAACAGTGAGCCTTTCCATCTTCATTCTGAGCTGGCCGGATGCAGGGTGAGGACAGCCTGGACGAGGCTCGTGATACGGGTGGTCGAGCAGCGGAGCTTGCGGAGGAGTCGCCAGGCCTTGAGGGTGGCGACGGCCTGCTCGACGAGGGCCCGGATCTTTGCGTGAGCCCGGTTGACGGCCTGCTGGCCGGTGGAAAGAGTCTGCCACCGGCCGCGGTAGGGAACACGGACCGTTCCTCCGGCGCCCTGGTATCCCTTGTCGGCCCAGCAGGCGACGCCGGGTTCGGCGAGGACGTTGATGATGTTGTGTTCGCGGGCCGCACGGACGTCGTGGACGGCCCCTGGCAGGGCCGGGGTGCCCACAGTAGCCGCCCTGATGGATCGGCGATGACCTGCACATTCATCCCGTGTTTCTTGTCCTTGCCCGAGTAGAAGGGCCGGTCGGCTGCGACCCGGTCGATCTGCAGCAGCGTCCCGTCCAGCAGGACGAATTCCTTCATCGACGCTGCCCGGTCCGCATCGGCGAGGGTCGGGGCGAGGGAGGCCAGGATGTCGACGGCCTCGGCGATGTAGCGGTGGGCGGTGGTGGTGCTGATGCCGAACCCGGCCGCGAGTTGGGCGTAAGGGTGGCCGTTGCGGAGGTGGGCGAGGGCGAGCAGGGCCTGCCGGCCCGCGCTCAGGCGCCGCCATCGGGTACCGAGAGCCCGGCGGTGTTCGCGCAGACGAGACGCCAGGAAGCGGAGGGCAGAGCCGGAGCGAACGGCCGCATGCGGGGCGACGGTCGGCCGTCCAGGCCGGTACTCGCACGGAGCGGAAGCGCTCCGCACTCAGTCCCCCGCTGACGCTGTACGCCGCGCGGAAGGCACACCCCTGCCTTCTCTGCCGGACGGCCTGCGATCGGCGAAGTCGGAGGCGAGGCAGTGCCGATTGTTACCCAACCATCAAGTAATGCGCATACAGGGATAATGCTGGCCTGAGAATGTCTCCGGCATGCGAAGCGTATTCAGAGCAACTGCCGTACTCGTGGCCACATGCGTGTTCGGCGCACCGTCGGTCACTGCAAGCGCCGATGAGTCCAATCCTGTCGTGGACATGCTGGTCCTCTACTCGCCCCAGGCCGCACAGGACGCCGGGGGGCCCGACGCGGTGCGCGAAATCGCCGACGCGGCTGTGGAGTTCACCAACCTAGCTCTCGTCCAGAGCCAGGCGAAAGTGCGCACACGCATCGTCGCGGTCGCTCCGGCACCCGACTACAACCCCACCGGCGCGGATGAGAGGGACGCAGCCTACGACTATGTGATTGATCCCCCTGCATCCGCTGTCCAGTTGAGGGATGCGCACCGGGCTGACGTGACCGCTGTCATCGCCAGTGATGTCGGCGGGTTCGCGATGGCGCCGTCATCGCGCCCGCTCCCGGTCGAAAGCCCCGGGGCAGGCCCCCGAATGCTGCTCGGCCAGGACCTGACTCGCCGTGAACCAGACGTCCTTGCACATGAGTTCGGGCACCTGCTGGGTCTGGAACATGACGGCTACGCCGACGGTGACCACGACCCGGGTGACGGATATCTGCATGCGCGAGGCTATGTAGCGCCCAGCCTGAAGTGGCGCGACATCATGGCCTACGAGAACAAGTGCACAGACGCGGGAGCAGAATGCCCTGTCATACCCTACTTTTCCAACCCGCGACTGACCTACCAAGGTGAGCCACTCGGGGTCCCGATCGGCCAGCCCGGCCAGGCCGATGCCGTCAGCATGCTCGACGAGTCAGCCCCCGTCGTCGCCAACTACCGATAGTCCTTCAACCACGGACGCTGAACGAGTCTCGAACGCGGGCTGTCCCGGCCATGAACCGCGGCCAGCGCACTTCATGCGCGGTAGGCCCCATGTGCCCGGGTCGCCTTGCCACGACGCTGAGGCGAGACGTCACCCGCGCATCGATCACGGGGCACGGCCTGGCCGCACAGGGTTCCCGATCGGGTGATCGCGCAAGGGTCGGCACATGGCAGCAGGGCCTCCTGGCCACTCGGGGGTGCGAACCAAACCACGCACCCGGAGGCCCTGTTGCCGCGTCCCCCTGCCCCACCACCGCGCCAGAGACCACCTCCGCGACTACCGAAGTGGCTCGGCCAGTACCTCGGCCACCGTTGCACAGCCATCCACCAGCCACTGAAGCACGCGTTCCGCAGCGCCGAGCACGGCCTGCACCTGCGCGGCCTCCTTCCGTAACCGCGCGATCTCCTCCCGGGCTCTCTTCTCCCCGGCCTCCAGCAGACCGAGCGTCGACAGCACCAGCCACCTCCACGAGCGAAACGAGCGGACCAATCACGCCCATCTCTCCCACCACGACCGGGGTTCATGCCCACCCACCCCGACCCGAAATGAACGATCGCATCCGGAAAGGGGATGACGTTTAACCCCAGGCCGGCTACCCCATGACCCCGCCGAAGGACGCCACAACCGGTTCCCACCCGACCTGCAGCACCCCAGCACACAGCACCCCCATAACCTCAACTTCCCCAACAGCGTCATCACGGGAGGGGATCAGGCTCGGCCGCGAGGACCGCATGGGCCAGGGCCACCAGGTCGGGCAGAGAGGGGTGATGGTCCAATGCCCGCCAAACCAGGTGAACCGGGACCGGGGGCGCGTCGGTGAGGGGGCGGTGGACGAGGGAGGGATGCAGGTAGCTCGCGGGCGTTGCCCTGGTAGATACGCCCACGGCCCGACCGGCCGCGACCACCGTCAGCCACTCGTCGTGGTTGGACACTTCGACGGCGGTAGCGGGGCGTGTGTCCTCCGGCCATAGACCGAGTGTGGTGGTGCCGGCGGTCGGGTTGAGGGCGATGGGCCGCTCCGCAAGCGCGGCCAGGGTCAGGGTGTCGCGAGCTGCCAGAGGACTGCCGATGGGCAGTACAGCCACCCGCTCCTCCCACCGGAGCAGTTCAGAGATCAGCCCGGGGGCTTCGAATGGACCACGCAGCAGCGCCGCATCGACCTTGCCCGACAGGAGGCCTGCCGTACGGTCGTCGAAACGGCGCAGCTCCAGTGGGGTGCCCGGTTGCTCTTCGTCCCAGCGGCGCAGCAACGGGACGGTGTGGCCGCCCAGGGCGGCCCAGGAGTATCCGAGCCGCAGGGGCCAGGGTCGCAGGCCCCGGACATCCAGAGCAGCGTCCACCGCGGCGATCGCAGCAACCGCCCTGTCGCGGAAGGCATGTCCTTCGGTGGTGAGCTCCAGATGGCGAGTGGAGCGGTCGACCAAACGGACGCCGAGATGATGCTCCAGGGCGGCCAGGGTGCGGGAGAGCGCTGGCTGGCCGGTACGCAGGCGGGCAGCGGCTCGAGTGATGTTGCCCTCGTCGGCGATGACGATGAAGGCGCGCAGATGACGCAAATCCGCAGGCATGACAGAAAGCATAGATGAGTCATGCTTCATCGGCATAACTCAATGGAAATTAGCATTTCCCCGAGAAGTACCTGCTCCCTAGCGTGGATGTCATGACGACCTCACCGCCCGCTGGAGTCCCTACCGCCATGCCGCCCATCACCAACGGCCTTCCCGCCGGTCCGCGTGGTGGTGGCCGCCTGGCAGGCGTGAGCCTGGTGGTCGCTGCCGCCCTCTCGATGAACTTCGGGTCCGCCGTCGCGACCTTGCTGTTTCCGCGGGCGGGGGCCCTGGGGGTGGTCACGCTCCGGCTCGTGCTCTCTGCCCTGCTGCTGATCGCCATCTGCCGTCCCCGCTTGCGTGGCCATGACCGTTCCGACTGGGCAGTGGTATGCGGTTTCGGTCTCGCGCTGGGGGCGATGAACCTGCTGTTCTACCAAGCGATCGACCGGATCGCGCTGGGCCCCGCCGTCACGCTTGAGGTGCTGGGGCCCCTCGCACTGTCGGTGGTCTCTGCCCGCCGGCCGGCCAGCTACCTGTGGGCCGGTCTAGCGCTCGTCGGCGTATTCCTGCTCGGCGGGGGCGGATTCGGCGCGCTCGACCCGGCCGGGGCAGCCTTTGCCCTGGGAGCCGGAGCCATGTGGGCGGCGTATATCCTGATGAGCTCCCGGGTCGGAGCCAGCTTCCCGAATGCAGACGGGCTGGCTCTGGCGATGGGCGTGGCCGCGCTGATCACCCTGCCGCTGGGTATCGCCAGCGCGGGCGGGAACCTCGTCGACCCCATGACACTGGGGCTGGGGCTGGCAGTTGCCGTACTCGCCTCTGGACTGCCGTACACACTGGAACTCCTGGCGTTGCGCCGGTTGCCCGCCGGGACCTTCGCGGTGTTGATGAGCCTGGCGCCCGCCATCGCGGGACTGGCCGGCTTGCTGGTGCTCGGGCAGACGCTGACAGCAATGCAGTGCGTGGCCATCTCGATGGTCGTTACTGCCAGCCTTGGCGCGGTGCTCAGCACACCCCAACGGGGAATGTGACGCCCCATGGCGCGGCGGGCGGGCCACCTAGCGTGCGTGGCAGCGACACGGCCCTCGCGTGTCTCGGTGGACCACGCCGTGGTGGTGCTCGGCGGGCCCAGGCGCCGAATTCTCCAGCGGTGTCCGCGAAGTGGTGTAGGAATCTGGACCACCCTGCTCCGGTCGCCAACTGCCCGGAAAGTGCCGCTCGGCGCCCCCTGGACGGTGCCCACGCTGTTCGTAGCGATGTGGAAAATTCTTTGCCGAGGCGACAACCTCATCGGATTGAGGACCTGCGGAGTCATGCCTCCGCATCACTACGCTTCGCGGAGCACGACCCAGTTTGGCTCCTGGGAGCTGTTCGCCGAGGATCGAGGCCCGGGAGCTGCGGGTTGTCCAGAGGACTGTGGTCCGGCTCGCTCGAATTGTCAGCAACTTGACGTGGTCTGCGACCTCTTGGGTGTGTCAAGGTGCGGGTCGTCTTTCCGTCCATATCTGCGCCCGGAGGCGGTCCGATCAACTTTGGTTGTGGATTAGAGCCGTTTGGTCGCAGGATCGCCCCTGGGTGGGCTCCTAGCGTGGCGCATATTCTCGATCTTGGCCGGGTGAAGGATTCCCGGTCGCGCATACAGCGGATCGCGGATTACGGAGAGGAGCATGACGATGCCGAAAATCTTCGACTCAAATCACCAGGCCTCGCGTCGAACAGTCCTTACAGGAGCCTTGGTTGTGGTGGGGGCGACAGTAGCCCCTGCGGCGGCCGCAGCACTCGGTGACGCCCCTCAGGGCACGGTCGATGGCACCGCCAAAGCCAGCGTGCGCCACCTCGAACTGGCGGGCACCGGGAAGCACCGGGCCATACAGGCGTCCAGCGTTCCGAGTTTCAGCGTGGTGGGCATCTCCTGGCAGAACCCGGATATTCGTCTCGACGCCAAGGCCGAGGTGCGTTCACACAGCAGTGCGACGGGTACGTGGAGTGCCTGGCTGCCCCTGTCACAGGGCCACGCCAGGGACAGCCGAGCCGCCCGGGGCGGTACCGAACCGCTGTGGACCGGGCCATCGGACGGTATTGAGGTGCGGGTGAAGGCCGGTGACAAGGATCTACCGAAGGGGCTCCGGGTCGCGATGGTCACCCCGGGCAGCGGCGGCACTACGCGGAGCGGCCCGGCGGGCACGCACCGGGCTGTCGGCATCTGGCAGCCTCCCGTCATCACCAACCGTGAAGGTTGGGGCGCAGACGAAAGCCTGGTGCTCGATCCGCCTCAGTACATGAATGACACCAAGGCCGTCTTTGTCCATCACACTGCGGGCATCAACGACTACACGAGTGAGCAGTCCCCTGGGATCGTACGGGGCATCTTCCTGTACCACGTTGAGGAACTCGGATGGAACGACCTGGGCTACAACTTCCTGGTCGACAAGTACGGCACTGTGTTCGAGGGTCGTGCCGGTGGGATCGACAGGTCCGTGCGCGCGGCCCACACCTTCGGCTTCAACACCGACACCAGCAGCATCGCGCTGCTCGGCAACACCGAGGACGCTGCGGTCACGGCTGAGACCAAGCGGGCCATCGCCTCTGTGGCCAGCTGGAAGCTGCGCCTGCACGGCTATGCCCCGGACGAAATGATTCGCCTCCCTGCCGGTGCCAATGGAGGAAACTTCTACGGTGAGACGTGGAAGCTCGGAGACCTGATCGACTTCCACCGGATCCCCGGACACCGCAACGGGTTCAACACGCTTTGCCCCGGCGAAGACCTCTACAACGCACTCCCGGAGATCCGGGACCTGGCCGCCAACAAGTAGTCGGTCAACCTTGGCAGGAATCCGTTGAGTCGTCCTGGATCTTGAGGTTCTGTGGTGGTGTCGGGTTGCTGCGAGGAGCGGTCGCAGATGGCTTATAGACCAGGCCAAACTGTCACAGATACATCGGCGCCGCACTCTGCCACGGCTTGCACCGGGCTTGTACCGGCATTCGTGGTCTTGATCCTGCGGCTTCACCGACACGTTGCGGGTCAGCAACCGGTGCACGGCCAGCCGGGACGGCATCGGCCCGGCTCTGCATTTCATACGCATCAGGCGAACTCGCCACCTGGGATGCTGCTGGCGCAACTGGCAGACAACAGCTGCGACTTCAGGGATCGAGCACAAATTCCCATCATTGAGCGGGCAGCTAGTACTGCAACGGTCTTTGCCGTGACGGTTGCAGTACTAGTCGGCGACGCCCCGGGGTCTTCAGAACCTCGGCCATGGCGTACTGCCGCAGGCATCCGCATACGCCGCGGCCACGCGGTGTGGCGGCGTTCACCGGCGGATCTCTGTTGATCGGCACGGTGGGCCGCCTCGATCCCGTCGAGCCGCGACTGACCGAGCAGCTGGCCCGGGGCCCAGCACGCCTCAGCCCAACGCCTGGTGGCCGAGCTGGACGACGAGGTGCAGATGCTGCCCACGCACGGGTTCGGCAGCTTCTGCTCCTCCTCCCAGACCGAGGGCGACAGCGACCACGATCGGCCAGGAACGCGCTTCCAGTGACGCGCTCACCCTGGACGTGGACACCTTCGTCGCGCAGATGTTGGCCGGCCTGGAAGATGTGCCCGCCTGCTACGCCCACTTGGGCCCGGCCAACGCTGCCGCCTGGGCCGCCCAGGGCCACCCCGTCGACCACAACGAAACCGCCCAGGCCGCCTGGCCCATGGAACGCCAGGTCCGCCTCGCCGCCGGGTCCCTCGTCGTGGCCGGCCTCGTACTCGGCGCCCGCTACCGGCCCGCCCGCTGGCTGTCCGCCGCCGTCGGAAGCGGCCTGGTCTTCTCCGCCGCCACCAGCACCTGCGGCATGGCCGCCATACTGGCCAAACTCCCCTGCAACCAACCTCGCACCACCGACCTCGACGCCACCCTGCAAGCCCTCGGACGGTAGCGAGCTGCCGGGGCGAAGTCTTGTGGCGCCATGATCGACATGATTGGAGAGGTTCTGTGGCTGGTGGCACGTCCTTGAAGCGTCTGCTGGAGGGCCCGGAGATCGTTCTGGCGCCGGGAGCGCCTGACTCGATCAGTGCGCGTCTTGTTCAGGCGGCTGGCTTTCCCGCCGTGTATATGACGGGTTTCGGCGCGACGGCCAGCCGGCTGGGCATGCCGGACATCGGTCTGCTCAGCCAGACGGAGATGACCGAGCACGCACGCAACATGACGCGCGCGGTATCGATCCCGGTGATCGCAGACGCCGACACCGGGTACGGCGGGCCGAGCAACATCGACCGCACCGTGCACGAATACCTCCAAGCCGGGGCGGCGGCGATCCATCTCGAAGACCAGGCCATGCCGAAGCGGTGCGGACAGCTGAGCGGCGTGCGGCTGCTCGACGTGGACAGCAGCGTCAAGCGCCTGCGGTGCGCCCTGCGAGCGCGCGGGTCTGCGGACATGCTGATCATCGGCCGCACGGATGCCCTCCCTGCGGAGGGTATCGAAGAAGCCGTCAGGAGGGCCCGTCTCTACCGGGACGCGGGGGCGGACCTCGTCTTCGTCGACGGCGTCAAGAAGATCCACGAACTGGAGGCGGTGGCCGCCGCGGTCGAAGGACCCAAGGTGGTGTCCATCGTCGACGGCAACGAGACAGCCAGACTGACCGCCGTCGGCCTCCAGGAACTCGGATTCTCCCTCGCCTTCTACGCCGTGACAGCCCTGTTCACCGCTACCCGGGCCACCGCCGACGCCCTGGCGCACCTGCGGGCTGCAGGCACCCCGGCCTGCGGTCCCCCACAGCACACCTACGAGGAGTTCTCCCGAATCGTCGGAGCCGACTTCCACAAAGAGCTCGATGACCGGTTCGGGGGCTGAGGCCGCGATCGTCGGGGCCCTGGCGCCATGGGACCGCTCTGCGCACTCCTCCTCGCCCCTCTGTGAGCGCCTGCTCAGCGGGAGTGACGGCCCCGGTTGCAGACGGGTGGCGGGGTATGCGGAGCCGGTCAGTGGCACAGCCACTGAAGCGGAGTACGTTCTCGCGCCTGCAGGGGCCGAGCGCGGCCAGCTCGCTCGCATACAGGGTCCAACCCTCACGGAACATCCGGCGCAGGTGCGGGTCACGTCGATGGTGGTGGAGCCACGTTTGAGGCGAGGAGGTCGAGGAAATTCGACCGCTCTGTCCTGCAGTTCCGGCGGGCCGTTCCCCGTCGTCGGGGTCACCTCTTCGGTGGCGTGGCGGGCTTGACCTGCGAGGAACCCGATGATGATCCGGGTCTGTTACACATCGATGATATTGCCATGTGACCTTCATGATCTGTGCTGGTCAGGCTGCAGCCATGAAGACTCTCTCGCATTCCAGGTCGTTCCGCCTCGGCGCTTTGGCTGTGCTCCCGGTGCTCTTGGGCGTCGCTGCCTGCGGCGATGACACCTCCTCCGATGATGGCGTGGCCACAGCACAAACCGCACCGGCCGGGGGCGTCGGCAAGGACGATTCCGACGCCGCGGGTTCTCCTGACACGCTCAAGGAGCTGCAGGACGCGTATGTGGCCTGCATGCGCAAGAACGGCATCAAATTCCCCGACGCCAAGCCGGGCGAGGGGCTCCCTCAGGCAGGTGCTGATTCGGGGTACTACGACTCCAGCAGTCAGGACGGCCGCTCCGAACTCGGCCGCAGGGCCGAGAAGGCGTGCAAGCCGCAGGCCGCCAAGGCGGGCGAGGCGTTGGACAAGGCGGCCAAGGACCCGAAGGCGCAAGCGGAGAGCGAGAAGAAGTTCCGGGAGTACGCCAACTGTCTGCGAGGAAAGGGGGTCGAGGTCAACGACCCCAAGGATGGCGGCTCGCTCTTCGATGACCCGGCCAAGGCGTTGGAGGACCCCAAGTTCAAGGCCGCCGACCCGGTCTGCCGCCAGAAGGCCTACGGCACTGGGGCGCAGGGGTGAGCGCGCCCACTCGCAGCGCTGCGCGCAAGCTGGTGTGGGGTACCGCGTCCGTGGCGCTGACGCTGGCCGTCGGGGGCGGCGCCTACGCCGCGTTCGGTACCGGCGGCCGCGCGAAGCCCGCCCCCAGCAGTACCCCGGCGGTCACCGCGAGAGTGACCAAGACCGATCTTGTCACCACCACGTCGTTCTCCGGCATTCTCACCTACGGCTCGCAGCGCGACCTCAAGGCTGGTGGCACGGGCACCATCACCGCGCATCCGCCGCAGGCTGGTGACACGGTCCGCCGTAATCAGTCCCTGTACGAGGTGGATCGGGTACCGGTAGTCCTCTTCTACGGCAAGGTGCCGATGTACCGGGAGCTGAAGAAGGGCGTGGACGGCATCGACGTCGTCCAGCTCACCGAAAACCTACGGGCGCTGGGCTACGACGGCGTCTCCCGGGCGGGGAAGTTCGATGCGGGGACGGAGGCCGCCGTCAAGCGCTGGCAGAAGCGTCTGGGCGTTGCCCAGAGCGGAGTGGTCAAGCCGGAGCAGTTGGTGTTCCGGCCCGGATCGGTGCACGTGACGGCCGCCAAGGTCCAGTCCGGTGACAAGATCGAGGCCAACGCCCCTGTACTCACCCTGGGTTCGGACAGGCGCATCGTCACCGCGCAGGTCAAGGACGATATGCGTGCCAAGCTGAAGCAGGGCTCCGCGGTGAAGGTGTCCGTCCCCGGCATCGGGGAGAAGCCAGGCAAGGTCACTAAGATCACGCTGGCCGCTGCCGCAGGTGACGACGAGGTTCCGTCCGGCGCGACGCCCCCGGAAGATTCCAAGGCCACTGTTGAGATCGACCTGGACGGCACGGTCGGGACATCGACGCAGGACCAGCTGCCGGTGACGGTGACGTTCGCCGATCAGGTGACCAGGGACGCACTCACCGTGCCGGTCGAGGCATTGGTCGCGCTGCGCGAGGGCGGCTACGGGGTCCAGGTCGTCACCGGCTCGGGGAAGAAGACGGTGCAGGTCACACCAGGGACGTATGCGGACGGCAGGGTCGCGCTCACAGGCTCCACCCTGACCGAGGGCACCGTGGTGGAGGTGCCCGCGAATGACCAGTGAGCCCGTCATCAGCCTGTCCGGCGTGGTGAAGTCCTACGGCGATCTCACCGTCCTGCATGGTGTGGACCTCCAGGTGCAGCGCCGTGAGCTGGCGGCCATCGTCGGTCCCTCGGGGTCGGGCAAGTCCACTCTGCTCAACCTGATCGGGACCCTGGACCGCGCCAGCCGCGGCGCGATCCGGGTGGCCGGACAGGACGTGGGAGCGCTCAACGACCAGCAGCTGTCCGCTCTGCGCGCGCGACACCTGGGCTTCGTCTTCCAGCACTACCACCTCGCGCCGGGGCACAGCGCCCTCGACAACGTCGCCGACGGCATGCTCTACGCCGGGCTGCCGCTGCGTGAGCGCCGAAAGCGGGCCGCGACCGCGCTGGATCGTGTCGGGCTCGGTCATCGTGCCGGCCACCGGCCGTATGAACTGTCCGGTGGCGAGAAGCAGCGGGTGGCAGTGGCGAGGGCGGTGGTGGGCGAGCCCGACTTGATCCTGGCCGACGAACCCACCGGCGCGCTGGACACCAAGTCCGGAGAGGCCGTGATGGGCATCCTGCGGGATCTGAATGCCGACGGAGCCACCATCGTAATCATTACGCACGATCAGGAGATCGCAGCCTCGCTCCCCCGCCAGGTACGGCTCCGCGACGGTGAAGTCATCGACGACCAGGGGGCGGTGATCACGCGGTGAGCGGTGTTTCGCTGCGTCCCGCCCGGCTCAGCCCTCGCGATGTCCTGCGGGTCGGAGCGGTCGGACTGCGCACCCGTCCGATGCGCGTCTTCCTGTCCGCGCTGGGTATCGCGCTGGGCATCGCCACCATGGTCGCCGTGGTGGGTATATCCACCTCCAGCAAGGCCGACCTGATGGCCAAACTCGACCACCTCGGTACCGACATGCTCACCATTGAAGCGGGCGCGGCTCTGAACGGCGAGGGCGGGACGCCCAAGCTGCCGAAGGAAGCGGTCGCGATGGTGTCCCGAATCGGCCCGGTCCATCAGGTCAGCGCGCTCGCGCTGCTCAAGGACACCACGGTCCGCCGCAGCCCACTCGTCCCGGCCGAGCGCAACGGCGGGATCAATGTGATGGCGGCGGACACGGCGCTCCTGAGCGCGGTCAGTGGCAGCATGGCACACGGCCGCTGGTTCACCTCCGCCACCGCCGCCTACCCCACCGTCGTCCTGGGTGGCGTGGCCGCGGCGCGGCTGGGCGCGCAGCCGGGAGAGCTGGTCTGGATCGGTGAGGACCGCTTCACGGTCATCGGGGTGATGGAGCCCGTCGCGCTCGCCGTGGATCTTGACACGGCGGCCCTCGTGGGTTGGCAGGCAGCGGAGAGGCGCCTTGAATTCGACGGGCACCCGACGAGGCTCTATGAACGCTCCAGTGACCAAGCGGTCGCCTCGGTCCGTGCCGTCCTCACCCGCACGGTCAATCCACAGGCCCCGGAGACTGTCCAGGTCAGCCGCCCCTCCGACGCCCTCACCGCGAAGGCGGCCGCGTCCGGTTCCCTGACCAGTCTCATGCTGGGCCTGGGCGCGGTGGCGCTGCTCGTCGGCGGGGTCGGGGTCGCCAACACCATGGTCATCTCAGTGCTGGAACGCCGCCAGGAAATCGGCCTGCGCCGCTCCATCGGTGCGACCCGGGGCCAGATCTGCATCCAGTTCCTGACCGAGGCGCTCCTGCTCTCCGGCCTGGGCGGTGTAGTGGGCGGTCTGCTCGGCGTCCTTGGCACCTTCGGCTTCGCGACCGCCCAGGGCTGGCAGGTGGTTGTGCCGCCCTGGGCACTGGGGGGCGGGCTTGGTTCGACCGTTGTCATCGGTATGGCCGCGGGCCTCTACCCGGCGGTCCGCGCCTCACAGCTGTCTCCCACCGAGGCGCTCGGCTCAGGCTGACGGGCCCGCCACTGCGGGGAAGTCGGCGCAGCGATACGGCCCGCTGCGCCGACTGCTGCCGGTGAGGATGACCTCGACCTGGTCAAGGCGGCCACGGCGGGCGGCCTCCGCGCTCCATACGGTGCACACGATCTGGCCGACCGCCGTCCTGCCCAGCCGCGAGACGTCGTGGGGCAGTGCGACGGTGACGGTGCCTGGAGCCGGCGTTGTCACCGTCACGGCGAAGTCCTTGTCCTCCGGTATCGCTGGCAGCTTGCTTGCGAGGTTCTCCAGGGTGAGTACCTCGCTGGGGCCGCGCAGCAGCTGCTTGACGAGGCTTTCGGTGATCAGGGGCGTCGCTGGCTGCTTTCCCTGCGGCGCGACCCCGCGCAGCTTCCCGTCGGGGGTGACCCAGTACACGCTCGGTGCCACGGTGACGGCCGGCGCCGTGCCTTCAATGCGGTCAGGTCCGGCTGGGCCGATGCCGCATCCGGCCAGCAGACCCGTCGCCGGCAGCAGAAGCAGAGCGCGAAGACTCCTCATGTCAACTCCCCTTGCCCGTCCGGCAAGATGACGGTGAACACCGCGCCGCCCTGCGGCTGGTTGGCGGCGGTCAGTGTGCCGCCGTGCAGCTGGGCGTTCTCTCTGGCGATGGCCAGGCCCAGGCCGCTGCCTTCCGACCGGGCACGGGAGGCATCAGCCTTGTAGAAGCGGTCGAAGAGCAGGGGCAGCGCGTCCTTGGGGATCCCCGGCCCGCTGTCGGAGACCTTTACGATGATCTGTCCGTCCACGTCGGCCAAGGTCACGTGCACCGGTTCGCCGCCATGCCGCAGGGCATTGCCGACGAGGTTGGCCACGATCACGTCGAAGCGGCGCGCGTCGAGCCGGGCCCGTATGTCCTCCTCTGGGAGCACAGCCCGCACCCGGTCCTGCCAGCCCCGTGCGCGCAGGGTGGCCTGGAGCTGGCGGGAGACGGCCAGCTCCTGCCGTAGGAGCACGGCGGCCCCGGCGTCGAACCGGGAGATTTCCAGGAGGTCCTCAACCAGGCGTACCAGCCGCCGTGTCTCGGACCCCACCAGGGCGGCCGCCGTCGCCGCATCCCCCCGCATGGATCGGGCTTCCTCGTCCAAGACATCGGTGACCGCCGTCATCACAGCCAGCGGTGTGCGCAGCTCGTGCGAGACGTCGGCGGCGAAGCGCCGGGCCCTGGCCTCCATGGTGCGCAACTCCTCGACAGTGGACTCCAGGGCCCGCGCTGACCGGTTGAACCTGGTGGCCAGGTCGGCGAGTTCGTCCCTGCCGACGACGTTCACCCTGGTGTCGAGCCGGCCGTCGGCGAGCTCACCGGCGGCCCGCCCCAGCTCCTGTACCGGTCGCAGGACCCGGCGTGCGGACAGCAGCGCGAGCAGCGTCGCGACCAGCGCCGCCGGTAGCGCCCCGTTGCGGGCCGCGTCCAGAACGGCCGCGGTGTCCGCCTGTTCGGCCTCAAGCGAGGCTGTCATATAGACCTCCACCGGCACCGAGTCCTGCCCCGGGCTCGCCTGTCCTACGGTGAGCGGGGCGCCCACCACCAGCCACGGAACACCGTCCCTGACCACGCGCTGTGAGGCGTGGTCCCGCTCGTCCCGGACCCGCTGCCGCAGCCCGTCGGGGATGGGCACCACGGATCCGCTGATGGTGCTGGACGCTGACACGGCGCCCTGAAGGAGTTGTACGTGCGCCCTCCGGGTGTGCGGCGTGAGCCGGTCGAGGAAGCGGGTCAGCACGGCCCGGTCGGCGGGCCAAGCCAGGGCGGGGGCGAGGGTAGCCAGCTGCTCGCGGAAATCGGTGATGAGGGCGGTCTGTGACCGGTCCAGGATCGAATCGCGCGCCTCCCGGTAGGTGAGGCCTGCGGTGGCGGCGGTGCTGAAGGCAGCCAGTAGCACGAAGGCCGTCAACAGTCGGCCCCGCAGCCCCCTCACAACGGCCCGAAGCAGTAGCCGAATCCGCGCACGGTTCGCACGTAGCGCGGGTCACCCGGCACGTCCTCGACTTTCAGCCGGAGCCGCTGCACGGCGGCGTCGACCAGCCGGGGCTCGGCTACCCGTTCGTACCCCCAGACCGCCTCAAGCAGCTGTTCCCGGCTCCAGACCCGACCCGGTTCCGTGCTGAGCGTCAAGAGCAGACGTAGTTCGGTCGGCGGCAGGGCGATCACCTCGTCGGACTTGGTGACGGTCAGCGATGTACGGTCGATGACCATGGCACCGTGCTGCTCGCGCTGCTGACCTGGGAACGAGTCGCTGCGGCGCAGGACTGCACTGATGCGTGCTTCCAGTACGCGCGGCTGCACTGGCTTGACGACATAGTCGTCCGCTCCCGTCTCCAGCCCGGCCACCATGTCGATGTCGTCACCACGTGCGGTGAGCATGAGCAGCGGGATGGGGCCGGCGGCACGGAGACGGCGGCACACCTCAAAGCCGTCCATCCCGGGCAGCATGAGATCAAGCACCACCACCTCGATGCCCCCGGCGCGGACACGCCGCAGCCCCTCTTCGCCGGTTCCGCAACTGGTCACCTCGTGGCCCCTCCGGCGCAGGGCCATCTCCAGGCCAGAGCGGAGTGCCGGATCGTCTTCTATCAGAAGTATGTGGGGCATAGCAATATTATGTACCGAATAGGCAGATAGTTGAACAGGTGCTTCAGGCGCTGGCCCTTGTCCAAGCGCGGCGGCAGGGCGTCCGGGCGGGACATCAGCAAGCGGGAGACCTCCTGCCTGTCGGCCTGTGAGGCTGAGCGCGCGTGCGGGGTGTCGTGTCGGTGTCGAGCTATGCCTCGACGCAGCCGGGAGCGAGTGAACCGTGGGCTGTGGTGCCGAAGTTGGCTGTGACAGTGAGCGTCCCGTCGCCGAAGGTGGTGCGCCGGACTGTCTTGTCGTCCGTCAGCCAAGTGAGTGAGGTCATGGGTTTCATGCCCGGCTGCCTGGTGGCAAGGGAGCGAAATATTTGTGCGGTTGGGCTAGTTCGTGTCATTGGGTGCTGATGGTCTTGCCGTCCAGAACGTAGTTGAGCGGGGTGTTGTAGAGCATCACCGGCGGCGCGGTCCCGCTTCTGGTCGGGAAGTTTGCTGTGGGGAGTTCCCAACAGTCGGCGTTGATGAGTCCCTCGTGCAAGGCCGTCTCATACAGCGGTTCGCGATACCCCGGGTCGCACATCGACTTCGCCACCCGCCCCACAGAGCCCTGTCGTTCTCCAGTTTCCAGGGTTGGTCGTTGACGGGATTGGCAGCGCCGTGGTTCTAACTGAAGACGCTGTCTCAGCCACGTGCTCACGCCCGCGGGTGGAAGCCACCGGACACGCTACTCATGGATCAGTCGGCAGAATTCCTCCACAAGTTGTTTCAATAATCCAAAGGTTGATACCGGTCGGCAGGGGTTTCCCGCCTAGGACCGACTGGGTTCCCATGACGCGCGCCCTTGGCATGCGGGGCTGCACCGGCATACGCATCGTCGGCCGCACCAGCTGCGAATTCGGTCAACTTTTGCTCACTGGCCCCGAGATACACCCGAAGGCTACGGTGAAAGATCTTCCTCGCCAGTGCAGCGGGGAATTCACGCAAGGAGGGAAGTCTCTACCATGGCCACTGTTCGTGTTGCCCGTATCACCAGGGATGGCAATTTGCAGGATGGGTACGGCTCCGTAGCCTTGACGCTTTCTGCCCTTGGCAGCTTTCGTGTGCGCTGGCCCACCCGCGCCAACGACCTTGACGGAGTGGGCGAGACAAGCCCTGAGGAGTCATTTGCCGCAGCTCATTCCTCTCACGGTGATGGGTGCGGTGCCGGGACCGGGAGGGGAAGAGCTCGCGAGAGCCGCGGAGGACGCCAAGGCCAACTACCCCGTCAGTCAGGCCCTTAGACGTCATCTCATTTGGTTGACTCGGTAGTCTGTCGGCCATGGTGGGCATCGTTGAGCGGTTGGTGCCGGACGAGTTGTGGGAGTTGTTCCAGCGCGTGGCGCCAGAGGCGCCGTCGAGGCCACAAGGAGGCGGACGGCGTCGGCACGGTGACCGGGAAGTGCTGGCCGCGATCGTGTTCGTGGCCACGTCAGGCTGCACGTGGCAGCAGTTGCCGACAGCTTCGTTCGGCCCCTCGGGGGCGACAGCGCACCGACGCTTCTCCGAGTGGTCAAAGGCTCGGGTGTGGGCGAAACTCCACCGTGTCGTCCTCGACGAGCTCGGCTCACGCGGCGATCTGGACTGGACCCGCTGCGCGATCGACTCGGTGAACATGAGGGCCCTGAAAAGGGGGATCTGACCGGTCCAAATCCTGTCGACCGGTTGCAAGTACGGCTCGAAAATCCACTTGGTCACAGAGCGGACCGGCCTACCCATCTCCATCGGCATCTCGGGCGCAAACCTGCACGACAGCCAGGCCCTGATCCCTCTGGTCAAGGGCATACCGCCGATCCGCTCCCGTCGCGGACGCAGGCGGCGCAAGCCGGCCAAGCTCCACGCCGACAAGGGATACGACTATCCCCACCTGCGGCGTTGGTTACGCGGACGTGGCATCACCCACCGCATCGCCCGCACAGGAGTCGAGGCCTCACAACGACTGGGCCGCCATCGGTGGACCATCGAACGCACCATGTCCTGGCTCGCCGGCTGCCGCCGACTCCACCGACGCTACGAGCGCAAAGCAGAGCACTTCCTCGCCTACACCGCCATCGCCTGCACCCTCATCTGCTACCGCAGACTCACCAAATGAGATGACGTCTTAGCCGGCGGTACGGGCAGCCCGGCTCGCACCTACGGCGGCGCTCGCCGCGACCTGAGCCGGATACCGGGGCAGCCTGGACAGCGGACAAGACGACGGAGGAACATCTGATGCGCGTTCTCGTGGCCGAGGACGATCCGATGATGGCCGAAATGATCACAAGGTGGCTGGCCCGGCACGGCTTCGTGGTGGACACCGTCCATGACGGGGACGCGGCGCTGTTCAGCATGGAGGTGGTCGACTACAACGTCCTGCTGCTCGACCGGGACCTGCCCGGCACCCACGGTGACGAGGTCGTGGCCCGAGTGGTCGCAGCCCGCACGCGCACCCGCATCCTGATGCTCACCGCGGCCTCCGCCATGGAGGACCTGGTGGAAGGGCTCAACCTCGGCGCGGACGACTACCTCACCAAGCCGTTCGAGTATCCCGAGCTGATCGCCCGCGTGAAGGCGCTCAGCCGCCGCAGCACCGTGATGACCGCGCCTGTCCTGCACCGCAGCGGAATCACACTGGACACGGTCCGCCACACGGCGACCCGTGACGGACAGCCGCTGCGGCTGACACCGAAGGAGTTCGCGGTGCTGCGGGTGCTGCTCGCCGCGGACGGCGCCCCCGTCAGCACCGAGGAGTTGCTGCAGCGGGTGTGGGACGAGCACGCCGACCCGTTCACCACCGCTGTCCAGGTGACCATGAGCATGCTGCGGGCCAAGCTCGGCGATCCCCCGCTGATCACCACGGTCCGTGGGATCGGGTATCGCCTGTGACCCAGGTGCCACGGGCCCCGCGGCCGAGCCGCCGAACCCTGCGCAGCCGTATCGCCCTGGTGTACGGCGCGCTGTTCGTGGCGCTCGGGGCCCTGACGCTGGGTTTCGTGTACGTCCTGTCACGCGCTGGCACCGAGGCCTCGGCCCGCCACCTGGTGGACGGCGCGCAGGCTACCCCCTCTGTCGCGGCACCCTCATCCTCCCCGCCCCATCCCCCTCCCCCGGGACAGCCAGCGTGGAGGTCATGGGGGGCGACGGCTCGAACCGCGTCAACCTGGCGCCCCAGGACTTCAGCGAGGCTGCCTCCCAGCAGGTACTGATCTGGTCGGCGGTCGCCCTGCTGCTCACGGCGGTGCTCGCAGTGACGGTCGGCTGGTGGACAACCGGCAAGCTACTGAGCCCCGTGCACGCCATGACGGCGAAGGCCCGCCGCATCTCACAGCAGAACCTGCACGAGCGGATCGCACTGGCGGGCCCCGAAGCGAACTCAAGGAACTCGCCGACACCTTCGACGAGTTGCCCGCGCGTCTCGACGCGGCCTTCGACAGCCAGCGTCGCTTCACCGCCAACGCCTCACACGAGCTGCGCACTCCGCTGGCCGGTCAGCGCGCGGCCCTGCAGATCGGTCTGGAGAACCCCACGCCCCGAGGAGCTCGCGGATGTACGGGACCAGTTGCTCAACGCGAACCGGCGCAGCGAGCGGCTCCTGGACGGACTACGGATGCTCGCCCACGGCGAGCGGGGCATCGAGCGCCATGAGGACTTCGACCTGCGTCAGGTCGTCGAGGAGGAGCTCAGTGCGATCCAGCCCACCGCGCAGAGATACGGTGTCCACGCGATGATCGCGGGCGGTCCCTCCCCGGTGCGCGGCGACCGGGTGCTGATCGGCCGGCTCGTCGCCAATCTGCTGCGCAACGACGTCCTGTACAACCACCGTGGCGGTACCGTCCGCGTGCACACCGCCTCCGCCGGGCTCAGCGTCTCCAACACCGGCCCTGTGCTCGAACAGGCCGATGTGGAGGCGTTGTTCGAACCCTTCCGCCGTGGCCACGGCCGGGACCGGCGAAGCGGGACCGGCGAGGGATTGAGCCTGTCCATCGTCCGGTCCATCGCCCATGCCCACGAGGGCACAGCCACCGCAGTGGCCAACCCGCAGGGCGGACTCACCGTTACGATCAAACTGACGGCGGCCCAGGACAGCTAATCCTCAAGTGGCTGAGTGCCAGGACGCCTTCAGCCTGCACATGTGACGCCCGGCAGACTACGTCCAGCGGATCTCGTGGTGGTCCCGCATCCCTGGCCGCCTCGCTGCCCTCCCGGTCATCGCCCAAGGGACCAGGCGCGGAGCGGTAGCGATTGGGTCCCGGTAGGAACGGAACAGAAAACCGGCTTAGCTGTCAGAGCTTTTGACGGACCGTGAGCGAACTCTTCGCACCCTGTCTTCACAGCTGCCTGCTGATCGTCGTCCGAAGTAGCTCGGCGTGATGTTCCGGCCTCCCCCCCCTCCCCCCCCGTGTGAGGGCAAACGGGGCAGCGGATGGCGGTAGTAGGGATTCCGCATCGACTATCGGACTCCATCACCTCGGTTCTCTGCCGCAGTAAATGCCGGAATTTACTGCGGTGGAGCCGCTACGGTGATCACCGCGACCTGCGGCGGGCCATTCCGGCTGTGCGGGCGAGGTGTTAAGGCCCTGGCGGCGGAGGCGGCGGCAAAAGAGGCACGCTACAAGGCCCGGGTCCGCACCGTGCTGCGGTCGTCGTACTCGGCGCACTGGCGCCGGATGCTCTCGCCGCCGCTAGGCGCGCTGGAGCTGAAGTGCAACAACACCGCCTACCGGCCCGTGATGGACGCGATTGACCTGCTCCAGCGCTACCTGGACCAGCCGCTGAGAGAGGGCGCGTTCTTCGATCTGGAGGAGAGCGTGCCGCTCGCGGGGGTGATCCCTGAGCACTGGCGGACGGCGGTGATGGACGGCAAGGGCCGCATCGAGCGCGTCCCGTACGAGTTGTGCGTCCTGGCCGCTTTGCGGGACGCGGTGCGGCGCCGCGAAATCCGGGTGGTGGGGGCAATCCGGTGGCGTATCCCGGAGGACGATCTGCCCGCCGACTTTGAGGAAGACCGGGACGTGCACTACGCCGCACTGGGCCAGCCGCAGGACGCCAGGGAGTCCATCGCAGCCCTGCAAGGCAAGCTCCGCACGTCGCTGGACCATTTCGAGCAGGCGCTGGCGGAGGCACGACGGGAGGGGTGGCGATCGTCAAGAAGCACGGCGAGCCGTGGATCAGCTCCCCGCGCGGCAAGCAGGAGGAGCCCGAGAGCCCGGCGGCCATCAAGGGCGAGATCGAGCGGCGCTGGCCGGGGCCCCGGAGTGATGATCTACTGGCAGTGCGACCTGAAAGCCGCACAATGCGAGCAAGCGTAGGAAAGGAGATACCGACGCTTTCGACCTGTGACCAACTGGTCGATTCCCCAGCCAGCGTGCGGAGGAAGTAATTCCTCGGTGCGGAGCCTGGCCACCAGACCGAAGGCCGATTCGACCACTGGATCGGTACGGGTCGGGGAAAGTCCGGACGGATGAACACAAGTGAACCCTTGATGAGGACTCGTAAAGATCACCCGCCTCAGTGGAAGCTGTCGAGGCGGTCTAGGAGCTACCGGGTGAGAACCCCTGCGCGACTCCGGATGTCATCTGCCATCACCGGAGTAGGTCACCGCGGCTCCCGGGTCAGAGAGGGCATCCACCCCGGACGCATCTCGCATGTGACGAATCGGGGGAACCCTGCGGGTCTGCTGATCCGCCAGATGAACTCGTTCGTTCGGGGCTGGACCATGTACTACCGCCCCTGGAGCTCCAAGAGGGCCTTCACGGATATCGATCGGATCTTGTTCGGTCAGTTGTGGAACTGGGCGTGCAGACAGCATCGGCGGAAAGGAAGGCAGTGGGTCGCGGCCCGGTACTGGGGCACGCGGGTTCCCGGGAGTGAGAACCGCTGGATCTTCGGCGAAGATTCGGTGCACATCAAGCCCGCCGCGATGACCAGGATCGTCCGGCACGTGCCGGTCCTTGGGACGCACTCCAAGGACGACCCGGCGCTGGTCGGCTACTGGGCCGAGCGCGCGGCCAGACGGACAAAGCTGGGACTGGAGAACAAGTTCGTCCAGACTCTCGCCGTCCGTCAGAAGGGCCGATGCGCACGGTGCGGCCTCGATCTCGTCGAAGGAGCCGAGTTCGAACCGGACAACATCCACGACTGGGTGTCCTGGTTCGACGCCGTCCGCCGGACGCTGAACGTGCACCACATCGTGCACCGAAAGCACGGCGGCGGAAACGACCTGAAGGACCTCGAACTCCTGCACTCGCAATGCCACCAGCAGCATCACGCGCTCGAAGGCGCAGATGCGGGCAGGCCCACGTGACCTGCTTGAGCCGTGGTGCGGGGAAACCCGCATGCCCGGTTCTGAGGGGGCCGGGGTCCCAGCAATGGGCCCCGGCTACCCGACTGTAGAGCGGAAGTCGGTCTGCATCTACTCCCAGCTCAATTCCTGTTCGGCCTCCGAGGTCGCCTCGATGATCGAGGGCGTGCTGCGGCACTGCACCGACATGGAGGTCGACTGGCAGTACACCGACACGCACGGCGCCTCCATCGTCGGCTTCGCCTTCGCCTTCGCCCACATGCTCGACTTCAAGCTGATGCCGAGGCTGAAGAACATCGGCTCCGCGAAGCTGTACCGGCCGGCCGCCGGTCAGGACGACAACTGGCCAAACTGGGACCGGTGCTCTCCACCAAGACGATCGACTGGGACCTGATCCGCCAGCAGTACGACCAGATCGTGAAGTACACCACCGCCCTGCTGCTGGGCACCGTCGAGGCCGAGCAAGTCCTGCGGCGCTTCACCCGCGGAGGGCCCAAGCATCCGACGTACCGGGCGATCGAGGAGCTGGGCCGGGCGGTACGGACCTCGTTCGTCTGCGACTACCTCGCGGACGTCGAGATGCGCCAGGAGATCCACGAGGGGTTGCAGGTGGTGGAGAACTGGAACTCGGCGAATCGGGACCTCATTCTACGGCAAGGACGGCGACCTGGCCGGTACGGACAAGGAGTCCCAGGAGGTCAGCCTGCTCGCGCTGCACCTGCTCCAGTCCGCGCTGGTGCACGTCAACACGCTGCTGATGCAGGAGGTCCTGGCCGATGCGAGTTGGGCGGACAAGCTCACCGACGCGGACCGCCGCGCGCTGTCGCCGCTGTTCTGGACTCATGTGACCCCGTACGGCCGGTTCGAGCTGAACATGAACAGCCGCCTCGATCTGGACCTGTCCGTCCGGGCTACGGTGCCCGGCCCACGCACCCCGCGGGTTGAGGCGGCCACGGCCTCTTTGTGACCCCGCGCCCGCCCAGCCGGTGCTCACATGGCCTGGTCGCAATGGGCTGTGGAAGCCGCCCGGTCGTGGGTGGTGCGGTGGCGGTGGATCTCGACGGTGTGGGTTTCCGCCCACTCCCGGATCGCGAGGAACGGCTCGATCAGGCTGCCGCCCAGCGGGGTGAGGCTGTACTCGGTGCGGGGCGGGACTTCGGCGTAGACGGTGCGGGTCACCAGGCCGTCCCGTTCCAGGTCGCGGAGGTTGGCGGTCAGGACCTTGGCGGTGATGCCCGTGACCTCGTCGCGCAGGGCGGAGAACCGGTAGGTCCCCGAGGCGAGCGTCAGGATGATCAGGACACTCCATTTGCCGCCGAGGCGGTCCAGTGCGTCCCGGCTCGGGCAGTCGGGGTTCCGCAAGTCCCCCCGTGTCGGAAGCCCAGAAACCGCCCTGATCTCATTAGTTTCCATGAGGTCACTATAGCACCTTGAAGATATTGGTTTCCTTGGGAAATCATTCGGGCACCGCCCCGGTCGAACCGGGCGTGGGGCCGACACCCCAGTCCGCCCCGGGATCTCTCCCCCATACCGCTCACCAAGGAGCCACCGTGAACACGACCCTCGATTCCCGCGCCGTTGCCGCCCGCGTGTACCAGCTCTTCGACTCCGGCGACGTCGCCGGCCTCGACGACGTTCTCGCACCCAGCCTCGTCGACCACAACCCTGTCCCCGGCGCCGCGTCGGGCATCGATGGTATGCGGATGCTGGTCGCCGCTGTCCGGGACGGCTTCACCGGCACCCGCCACGAAGTCATCTACCAGGGCGAGACCGGGGACGGCTGGGTCGTCAGCCACTGGCGCATGACCGCCACCCACACCGGTGACTGGTTCGGCACCCCCGCCACCGGACGCCCCGTCTCCTTCACCGGCACCGACCTCATGCACGTCACCGACGGCCAGATCACCGAGATCCGCCACGTAGAGGAACTCCTCCAGCTCCACCTCCAGCTCACCCCCTGACCCCACACCCCCGGGCGGGGCGCCGAACCCCACGGCGTCCCGCCCGCCCCGAACCGAACCTTCGAAGGAACCCGTGGCAAAACCCGCCGACAACCATGTGACCTACGTATTCGACGCCTACTGCGGCTGGTGCCACGGCTTCACCCCGTGGCTGCGCGAAGCAGTCGCCGACCGCCCGCACCTCACCGTGGAGGTGATCTCCGGAGGCCTGTTCACCGGCACCCGCCGCGTCCCCCTGCGTGAACTCACCCACATCCCCACCGCCCGACACCGCGTCACCCAGGTCACGCGTGTCGAATTCGGCCCCGCCTTCCTCCGCCTCCTGGACCAGGGAGACTTCGTCATGGACTCCCAGGACGCCGCCGCCGGCCTGGCCGGACTGCGCGCACTGGCGCCCGCCAAGGCGCTGGACTTCGCAGCCGAGCTGAGCCACGCCTTCTACATCGAGGGCCTGAGCCTGTCCGACCCTGCCACCTACCGCGTCCTCGCCACCCGGCATGGACTCGACAGCGAAGCCGCCGCAGCCGTGCTCAGCGATCCCGCCCACCACACCGCCGCCCGCGCGGAGTTCACCCAGGCCAAGGATCTGGGAGTCGACGCCTTCCCCACCCTCTTCACCGACAACGGCACCGGTCCCCGGCGTCTGCGAAGCCTGGGCACCTCCGCCCAGGACCTCGGCCGCCGGATTGACTCCGCCCTCGGCCGCGACAGCCCGCGATGATCACACCACCCGCGCTCGAAGGCCCCGCTCCGCTCGGCCGGGTAGCAAGCCCAGGGGGCGCCAGGGTCTGTCCAGTAGACGGTGTAACTGGGTTGGTCTTTGGGGTCAGATTCGGTTGTCGGTGAGGCGTCCGTCGAAGGCGATGTCGAAGGCCTGCAGAGCCCGCTTCCAGCGGCTGGTCCAGCGTTTGCGGCCCGTGCTGGTCGGGTCGAGAGACATCACCTCGAGGTAGATGCACTTCAGCGCGGCGTTCTCCGAGGGGAAGTGTCCGCGGGCCCGGACGGCCCGGCGGATGCGGGCGTTCACGGACTCGATCGCGTTGGTGGTGCAGACGATCCGGCGGACCTCCGCGTCGAACTGCAGGAAGGGGACGAACTCGGCCCACGCGTTCTCCCAGAGCCGGACGATCGCGGGATATTTGGTGTCCCGTTCCTCGCAGAACTCGAGGAACCGGCTGGTCGCCGCGTCTTCGGTCGACGCCGTGTAGACGGGCTTGAGGGCTTTGGCGATCTTGTCCCAGTCCTGGCGGCCTGCATAGCGGAACGACGCCCGCAGCAGATGGACGACGCAGGTCTGGACGACGGTCTTGGGCCAGACCTCGCCGACGGCGTCGGGCAGGCCCTTGAGCCCGTCGCAGACGAGCATGAGGACGTCTTCGACGCCGCGGTTCTTCAGCTCGGTCAGGACGCGGAGCCAGTGCTTGGCGCCCTCGCCCCCTTCGCCGCCGGCCCATAGTCCCAGGATGTCGCGGTGGCCCTCGGCGGTGACCGCTAGGGCCATGTATATGGGCCGGTTGGCGACCTGGCCCTCGCGGATCTTCACGTTGATACAGTCGATGAACACGACCGGATAGACGCGGTCGAGCGGGCGGGCCTGCCATTCGGCCATGCCCTCCATCACCGAATCGGTGACCGTCGAGATGGTCTGTTTGGAGACCTCCGCGCCGTAGACCTCGGCCAGATGTGCGAAGATCTCGTCGTGGGTGAGGCCCTTCGCGGACAACGGCAGAACCATCTCATCGACGCCGGTCAGCCGGCGCTGCCGCTTCTTGACGATCTGCGGCTCGAAGGCTGTCGACGTACTCCTGTGAGTGCTCCACCAAGTACGGAGAATCTGCACCACCGCGAGGGTGGGACAGTCGGTAGGCGCCGCAGAAGACGCCCTGTCCGCAAGGGCCGCCGACGAGTACGTCCGGCAGGCCGTCCGCGAGACGGCCCGGGGCCGGGACGCCGTCGGGGGCCGAGGGCGGTCGTCCTGGACACCACGCACTTCGACACGGTCCGCTTCCCACCGCCCCTGTGGGCCCTGACGCACTTCACCGCCGCGGCCGAGCGCGGAGAGCTGGCCTACACCCCCTACCGCGGTGAGGCGAGCCTGCGACGTCAGGTGGCCCAGGCCCTCGGCGCCCACGTGGGTCCCCCCGCCGGCGGACCTCGCGACCGTGGTGTGCAGCTGCTTCACCGCGATGGCGCGGACCTCGGAGACCTGCCGGGCCAGCACGCTCACCCCCGGCAACAGCACCCGGTGCCCGCGCAGCACGCCCACCGCGTGATCAAACAAAGCCTTCGGCCCCTCGGCGTGCGGCGTCCAGGCCCGGCCGTGCAAGAACGCCCGGAACTTCCGGCCCTGGGCATGGTCCTCGTAGGGATGGTAGCCGTACGCGTCGCGGATCTCCCACGCGTGCTCCTACGCCGTCTTCAGCCGCTCGGTGCACTCGAGGCGATTGTGGTCACCACGCCGCATCGCGATCAGCTTCCGGTCCTCGTCGTCGAGGAAGAAGAACCGTTCCAGCTCGGGCCGCGTCGGCTCCTCGGCGAACTTCCCGTACGCCTCGGCCTGCTCATCAGTCAGAAATTCCACTGGCATGCGGCGGACGGTAGCCACCCTCCGCCAGTGATCGAGGATCTTCCGGAGAACCCGCGCAAAAGGCCGATCGCCTGCGCTAGACGACCATGATCAAGTGCTTGGTGCCAACGGTTGTACCGCTGGTCCCCAAGGCCGTGGTTCAGTTCCATGAGTGGGCGCTCGGCTACTCGGGGGCGGTCGGCGGCTGGAACAGTCGGCCGAGCTTCCTGTACTCCGTCTCCACCCCTCTGAGTACATCGTCGGAGGCCACGGGCCGCCCCAGTGCCGAGGCCCGGAAGACCGCGGTCTCCACGGCCGCCCGGATATTACCGCCCGCCAGCGCGTAGTCCTGCGCAACGTCGCCCACGTCGGATGCCGCGTCGGGGCTCTCGGCGAGATAGCGGCGCCACAGTTCGGCCCGCACGTCCGCCGTCGGACTGGCAAACTCCACGATTTCGTCGAAGCGCCGGGTGAAGGCGCTGTCCACATTGGCTCGCAGGTTCGTGGTCAGGATCGCCAGACCGTTGAACTGCTCCAGGCGCTGGAGCATATAGCCGATCTGCAGGTTGCCGTGGCGGTCGTTGGAGTCCTTGACCGCTCCCCGCTTGGAGAAGAGCGTGTCGGCCTCGTCGAACAGAACGACGCACTCCAGCGTCTCGGCCGCATAGAAGATCCGCTCCAGGTTCTTCTCGGTCTCGCCGATGTACTTTGACACCACGCTCGGCAGGCTGACGATGTACAAGTCCAGGCCGAGCCGGCCCGCGACGGCTTCCGCCGCCATCGTCTTGCCGGTGCCGGACTCCCCGGTGAACAAAGCCGTCGCGCCCCACCCCCTCCCGCCGCCGCGCCGCAGGCCGTGGGTGCCCAGGACCTCCTCGCGCCGCTCGATCCGGAAGACGAGCATGTCCAACTGCTCACGCACCCAGTCGCTCAGGACGAGGTCTTCCAGTGCGACCTGCGGGGTGACGGGCCGGGCGAGCTGTCCCAGGCTGCGGGCGGCCTGCGCGTGGGCGAGGTGCCGCGCGGTCTCGACCGGCAGTGCCTCGCCGCGCACCACGGCGTCCCGCCGCGCGATGTCGATGACCGCGCCCGCCGCCGTGGGCAGCGGCCTGGCCCGGGCTGCTCCCCGTACGTCGAACGTGGCCCGGGGCACGGTCCTCCACACCTTCTCCTGCCACACCTCGCTGCCGTACAGCACGACGGGCAGCGGGCCGCGGGCAAGCCCGGAGACCAGACGGCTGAGCACGGGCAGGGCGGGGTCGCCCTCGTCCAGGTAGGCGGGGATGACGATGCCGCCGTGCGCGAGCTGGCCCTCGAGGCGGATGCTGTTCAGCAGTTCCGTCTCGGTGTGCTCCAGGTCGAACGGATCCAGCAGCAGCGGGGTGCGGCCCACCGCGCGCAATGCGGAGCAGGCCGTGGGCAGTGCCGCCCCGGTGACGCTCTCGCGCAGATAGAGCGCGCCGACGGCGTCTGTACGCAGCTGCGCGGTCAGGGCGGCCAGCGCCGTATCGTCGCGCGTGTCCGGCGCACAGGGAATCGGCGGCACGCCCCGAAGCCGCCGGTCTCCGAGGGGAGTTGGGGCATCGGTGTCTGCGAGCAGATGCCGTACGACCAGGTCCGGTACGCGCAGGCAGCGCTCGGCGAACGGGTCCTGCGGGTTCTCGAAGACGACGAGCCCGCCGGACAGCAACGCTGAACCGTCGTGCAGCAGGCCCCGGGCGACGGCCTCGGTGAGGGAGAGCCCGGCGAGTTCGAGGGCGGTGGCGGCCGAGGGGCGGGGCAGCGGACCGAGCATCCGGTAGGCGCCGGCGCAGTCGGCGTTCACCTCCGGCAGCAGCGCGGCGACGAGCAGATCCGCCTCGACGGCGTCCAGGCCGAAAGCGCGGCACAGCCCGGCCAGTGGATCACCGGGGTCGCAGTCCGCGAGGTCCGGAGCCTCGTGCAGTACGGCAGGGCCGGGTGCCGCGGACGACGGGTCCGAGGACCGCGCCAGGTACAACTGCCGTAGCCGGTCCTCCAGTTCCTCCATGCGGTACGCGAGCAGGGACTTGGGCGGGGCCCCGGACGGGACCTCAGGGAAAGGCTCGGTCATGCGATCTCCTCCACGCGGCGCCGGGGACGGGGGTTCTGACGCTTGCCCGTCGCACCGACGGGGGCCGCGTGCGGGGTTTCCACCGGATCGGTGCGACGGGCCCTCAAGGTCATTCCGTCCACCGGTGGTGCCTTCGCGCTCACATCGGGGCGGCTGATCGGGATGGTCACCAAGAGGTCGAGCGCCGGCCGGACGGAACAACCCAGACCGCTCCAGATGCGCGACAACGGGCTCTCCGCGCCGTCCTGGCTGTCGCGCAGGCGCAGCGAGAGCGGCTCGCGCGCACCTCGGGAGGAGAGCGGGGCCAGCGTGTCGTTACGTACACACCACTCCAGCAGGGTGCCCAGCAGGCGGTGCTCGTCCTCGACGGACTGGGCCCAGACGGTGAGCGCGTAACTCATCCGAAAATAGCGGCGCGGGTGGCTGTAGCCGACGACCTTGCCCTCTTCGTCGATGACGCTCGTCTCGCCCGACTGCCGCCGGTTCTGGTCCTCGTCGATGCCGTACAGATACAGGTTCACGCAGGGGCCCGAACGACGTGCTGACCAGTCGGCGTTGGGGGTGTCGAAGATGACCTGCGCGGTCACTTGGCGCAAGGGGCCTTGTTGCAGGTGTGCCGCGAGGAGTTCGTCGACGTACTGGACCAGGGACACAGGTCATCTCCCGGATGCTGTGGTCGGGGACAGGGCAAGGTTGTTCTGACGGCAGGTCAAGACATGGACTACTGAAGTGGGTCGGGCTCGGCGAACGGCCCCTCCAGCGGGACCAGATCGCCGCTGACAAGCGCGGTGGCCGTGCAGGTCGCGGCTGCCCCGTCCCCGGGGCCCGCGGAGGGTGCTCCCGCGCCGCCATTGGACGGAGCGGGCGGCGGTGGGGCCGCCGTGCAGTCCAGGTCGAGCGTGATGGCGGACCCGGCCTTGACGCTGACCGGTGCCTTAGGAGTGAAGTCCTTGGCATTGTGCGTACCCATGCTGGCCAGCGGCTGTCCCGCGGCATTGAGCAGCAGCGTGCCTGTCTCCGGTCCGGAGGCCGTGATCTGTACGGTCTTCAGCACCAGGCGATAGCCCTTGGGCACCTTGTAGCGGGCGGAGGTCTTACGACTCTTGGAGTCGACGAACAGCGATGTCTGCAGCGGCTGCTTCCGCAGCGCGCCCACCGCCTCGGCCTGCTTCTCCTCCAGCTCCTTCTGCTCCTTCTCCTGAGCGTCGGCCTTCTTCTCGGCCTGCTCCACCGCCTCCGCCTGCGAGGGTCCCTTGGCCGACTCGGTCTTGGCCGCCGGGGTCTTCTTGCCGACCGGCGAGAACCACAGTACGGCCGCGGCCACCACCACCGCGGCCAGCGCCACCAGCGCCTTGAACAGCGGCTTGGGCAGCAGGGCCCGCTGCCGGTGGACGAACGAGGCGCCCCGTTCCTGCTCGCCGCCGCCCCACTCGGCACCGGCCGCAACCTTCCATGGGGCTGCCGCGCCCACCAGCCCGGGCGGATGCACACGTACCCCGACGGCGACCCGGGCCTTCTCTCCGGGCGCCAGTTGCAGCCGGCTACGGCGGGCCCGTACCCGCAGCGGCGCCTCCGGCGACTCGGGGCTCACCCGAAGGCGCAGCGTCACGGGCGCGTTGCCGGTGTTGCGCAGGACGATCAAATTGCTCGACCACAGGGCACCGGCTGTGCGCGAGCGGACCGTCTCGATCTCGGCGTCCTGGAACGCGCCGATGACCAGGGAGGCTTCGGGCACCGCCACCACATCGGGGTTCTCCGCCGACACCACGCGGATGGCGAACGGTAGTTCTCCCGGGGCGAGTTCGGCAGTGCGCGGCACCAGAAGCGGGATGTTGATCTTTTCATGGTTGCCCGGATACACCGGGAGCTGGCCCAGCGAGGCCTCGCCCTCGCGCCACTGTGCCGGGGGCCCGAGCAGCTCGAGATCGTACGCGTCGACGATCCGGCCCTCGTTCCACACATGCAGATGGGCGGTCGCGCTCTCCCCGGGCGGCACCGGCTCGTCGGGAACGATCAGTTCGGCGCGCAGTGTCATGTGGTCCGCCTGGTGAAGAACTGGACTTCTGCGAGGGCGATGGGCGCCTTCGGTTTCAGACCGGACCGCACGGCGTCGATCCGTATCTCCACCGACACGACCCCGTCGATGCCGAGAGCAAATCGCTGCGGCCCCGGTTGGTCGAAGAGGGTGAGGCTCTTGCGGACTGTGCGTCCCTGCGTCGTGGTCGCGGTGACGGTGACCTTCGTGGGTCGGCCGGTCTGCAGATACTCCTTGGGCTTGGGTGAGACGCCGCTGATCAGGGACAGCGTGGTCAGGCGGAACGGATGCTGGAACGTGGCGGTCCAGGCATGCCCCACCGCGTCCGCGGGTTGTCCCG
This sequence comes from Streptomyces sp. NPDC058579, assembly GCF_042718575.1. Lineage (NCBI taxonomy): Bacteria > Bacillati > Actinomycetota > Actinomycetes > Kitasatosporales > Streptomycetaceae > Streptomyces > Streptomyces sp. NPDC058579. The sequence goes on along the minus strand of NZ_JBHXPI010000015.1, from coordinate 46,305 downwards.
CAGGTGCCCAGGCGCGGTTGTCGACCCCGTCCGCCGCGAGCTTCGCATCGAACCCCTTGGCCTCACTGGACGCCTCGACCGAGTCGGCCGCCACACTGCTCTGACCTGCGAAACGGTCCTTGACCCAGGGCAGAGCCTCCTCGCCGGCATTGACCGCGCGTACGGCGGCCGTCCCGACGGCGAAGCACAGCGGCAGGGCGATGAGCACGGTCAGCCAGCGTCGGTCGAAGTGCCATACGTCGGGCCGCTCCAGATGCTGCTCCCGCAGCCGCTGCCAGCGGGTGGGCTCGGGCGGTTCCGGCACAGGACGCAGGAGGCCCCCGCACGGCTGGCAGTACTGACGCGTCTCGGGATTTCCGCTGCGGCAGGCGGGACACAGCAGCAGCCGGTGCACCTCGGCGAACTCCGACTCGGCGGCCGGCTCGGGATCCGGCCGGGCGAGGACCTCGCCCCGGATGACCAGGGGCTCGACGGGCATGGCCCAGTGCCCCGCGGCCCCGTGCCCCATAGCGGGCTGATCCCACGAGCCCGCCTGACCACCGGAGTTCCCCAAGTCTCCCGGGCAGGCGGCGCGATCGCCGGAGACGGGCGGAGGTGGCTGCTGGTCGGGACCGGGCATGACCGGATCAGGGTGCAGCACGGCCTGACTGCCGGTGATCTCCCATCCCTGGTATCCACCGCAGGCCACGCAGAACATCTCCCCGGGGTAGGCGGGGGTTCCGCACGTGGGGCAGATGCCCCGGTTCCCCAGCCCCCCGGGTCCGGGCCCCGCGTTTCTGTTCGGCCCCATCTACCGCGCACCTCCGGGCGCCACCGCCGTGAGAGGGTCGGCGTCGTCCGCCACGGTGACGGTGGCGCTGACGTGTGCCGGGACCCACTCGCGTACGAGGTCTTCGGCGTCCTCGATGACACCGGCGCGCCGCGCCGTGCCGTGGGGCAGCAGCACATGGATCCGGGCCCACGCCTCGCCGTCCGTGACCGACGGCTGCTCGGGCCAAGTCGAACACTGCGTGCCGCCCGACTCGGAGATCTCCATCCGGCCCCCGAGGACCTCGCGGACCAGCAGCTCCAGGCCCTGCCGGGTGCCCCGCAGCCCGTGCAGGCGGCGGCCCAGCAGCAGTGCGTTGCGCCGGCCGGTCGCACCGATCCAGGCGGGCAGGACGGTGTCGGACCAGCCCAGCGTCCAGGTGAGGAAGTGCTCCGGCGCGGTCCGCGCGCCGAAGTACGCGTCGAGGCAGTCCAGCGTCGTGATCACCGGGGCGAGGGTGTCGTCGAACCCCGCGATGAACCGGTCGGCGAAGTCGCCCTGCCGGTAGCTCTCGGGCAGGATCGCCCGCAGGGAGCGGCTTCCGGGAACGAGGGGCGGAATGGGAGCGGGACTCGGGGCGCTTCGGGCGCTCACGAAGCCTCCTTTGCTGGCGCGGGACGGGCGGGCGTTCACCGGGACTTCTTGACCGCGACCTGATGGCGGAACGACAGGAACAACGTGGCCGGATCGACATCCAGGCGTTCTGTGGAGGCCTTCCGCTCGCCCGTGGACAGGTCCGCCGGATACATCTCCAGCTTGATCACGGACTCCACGTCCCGGCAGCGGGCCGCCACGCTGTACAGATCACTCAGTCGCAGGGCGCGCCCCAGCGGCCAGCCGGGCCGCTCGCCGTCCTGCGACGGCAGGGGGCTGAGGCACTCGTACAGCGCGCGCAGCACTCGTTCGCGTACCTCAGGACGGTCAACGCCCTTCGCCGCCTCCACTTCGGCGACCACCGTGACGCCCTGGTAGGCGGGGCCGCTCACGGCAACGCGCACCCCAAGGGGCCGGGCCGCTTCGACGGCCCGCCCGGCAGCCTCCAACATGGTCTGAGAGGGCACCAGTTCGCGCCAGCCGTCCTCCTCCCGCACGTCCCTGACCTGAGGGATGACCAGGACGCGTACGAGGCTGGACGCGCCCTGGGACGACGCGTCGGCGACGCACTCGATACGGCCCGCATCACGGCACGCGGACGCCACGATGGTCTCGTAGTCCTTGGCCGTGACGGCACGGTCCTGGGTACGCAGCCACTGGCTCGCCCGCCGCCGCACGTTCTCCATCGACTCGGCGTCCACGCCGCCGCTCGCGCTGCCCCGGTTCTCGACACGCGCGACCAGGGCGAGCGGGGTGCGCAGGACCGTGAGCGTGTGCGGTGCCACATTGCCCTGGCGGCCGCCGCCGCGCCGGTAGGGGCCCGCGAGGACCCGCGCGCCCACCGGAGGGACGGCACCGTACTGGCGTACCTCGCCGTCCGGCTGACGCACCGCGGGTCCGAACCGCACGGTCCCGGTCACTTCGTCCACGGTCACGTGCAGGTCCTCCGCAGTGGAGTCCGCGAATGACGGCACCGCCACCCACGCCTGCCGCCCGGTGCGCCCGTCGACGGTCACGGTACGCAGCGAACCGGACGCGACCGGGGTGTGCTGCACCGTGAAGCTCTGTCCTGCGGTGCCGTCGGAGACACCGAGCTCGTCGTGCGGCACCGGCTCACCGTGCACGGCGGTGGTGGTGCCGCCGATCGTGTACGCCTCCACGGACCTGACCTTCGGCGAAGCGGAGTAGGACGGCTGCCCGGGAGCGGCCTCCACCGCCCGGCACCGCAGCCAGCCGGCCCGGCGCCGGGCGATCAGCGAGGGCACATGGCCCTCCGGCACGTGCAGGACGACCTCGCCGGGCCGGTTGAGACCCCCGGTTCCGTCACTGGCCACCTGGCAGGCCACCCAGCGCTCACCGCACCAGGCCTCCCACACCCGGGGCGGGCGGCGCGGATCGACGCCCACCCCGTCGAGCGCGCAGTCGATCCGCAGCGCCACCGTGCACCGGGGTGCCGCGTCGGACAGGCCGATCAGTAGGCTGTCCCCGGGCACGGGCGGCTGGGCGAAGCAGGTCACCGGCTCACCCGCGGTGAACCGTTCGGTGACGAGTTCGGCGGCCGCTCCCGCCGGGGCGGTGCCGATCTGCTCGAACGAGGCGGGCGACACCACCAGTTCGCGGTCGACCGTGAACACGCACGCCTCGCCGTGGCCCGTGCGGGGGGTGGCGACCTCGGCCCCGACCGGCACGCACACCGGCGTCTTTTGCGGGGCCGAGAGCCAGAACGTCAGCTTGGTGCGGGCCGGTTGAGGCGCGATGCGCTGCACACCGAGCAGGTTCAGGAACTCCAGATGCACCTTGTCGGGTACGCGATTGAGACGGTACGACAGCTGGTCGACCATCTGGGCGAACGCCTCGATCAGGGCGACGCCGGGGTCCGAGACGTTGTGGTCGGTCCACTCCGGGCAGCGACGTTGAATGAAGCGTTTGGCGTCGTCGACGAGGTCCTGGAAGCGGCGGTCGTCGAGAAGGGGGCTAGGCAGAGACATCAGTATCACTCCGGGAGTCGTCCGCGGCCGGGGACGACGCCTCCTCGCCCTGGTGGGCGGGAATCACATAGAAGGGGTGGACCAGATTGCGGCGGTTGTTGGTGTGCGCCAGCCGGTAGCCCAGATGGACGTGCAGGACTTCCTGGCGCTCCCCGTCCTGGGAGACGGTGACGTCGTCCACGACGACGCGCGGCTCCCAGCGCTCCAGGGCCCGCCGGACCTCGTGCGCGATCGCCCCGCCCGTGGACGCGTCGAAGGAGCCGAAGACCCGGTCGCGTATGGCGCAGCCGAACTCGGGGCGCATGGGCCGCTCTCCGGGCTCGGTACTCAGGATCAGCCGGATCGACTGCTCGACGTCGTACCGGCCGTCGGCCATCGCGATCCCGCCGGACGCGCTGACGCCCAGCGGGAACGCCCAGCCCCGGCCGATGAAGTGCTCGGACACCTCAGCCGCCGATCTTCACGGTGGCGTAGCCGCCGACGACCGTGGCTCCGCACGGGAGTTTGTCGCCCATGACGGCGGCGGGCTGTCCGCCGATCAGCACCGTCTTGCCGGGAAGGGGCATGGCGACGAGCGGCATCGGGGGCAGTGGGGGCACATGGCCCGGGAAGGCGCACGTCGCCAAGGAGCCGCCCACGGCGGCCGGTTGACCGCCGATGAGGACGGTGGTGGCCAGGGGCGGGCCGGTCACGGCGCCCGTTCCGGCCCGGGCGGGCAGGGGGCTCGGGTTGGGGATGTGGGAGGTGGCGTCACCGATGCGGGCGGCGGCAGGCATGGAAGTGGGCTTTCGGTCGGATGCGGAATCGGCTCGGGGGCGGTGCGGTTCTGGGTGCAAAAATCTTTTGTCACCCATCAGTTGATCCTTACCAGGGCTGCCGTGACGTCGGCATTCATCCCGCCCTTGACTGTGACGGTCTTGCCGCCGGATACCTTGGCGTCGACGTTCGCGGCGATGTCCACGTTCCTCCCGGACAGGGTGATGTCCTGACCCTTGAGCTCCAGCGGCCCGTCACCCGCGTCGAGCGTGATGCCCTTCGACGCGGCGATCTCCACCTTTCCGTCGCTGTGCACGGTGATGAGGGTCTGATGCTGGTCGAGCTGGATCCGCAGCTTGTCGTCGCCACTGACCAGAACCGCGCCCATGCCCTGGGCCCCGGCGTCCAGCAGCTCCAGGCGGTGCCCCTCCTTGGAGGCGAACGAGCGCCGGTTGCCGACGCCCTTCGTCCCGTCGTACAGCTCCAGGCCGCTCTGGGCCGGCCGAGGCTTGTCGACGCCGTTGTAGAGGCCGCCGAGCACGTACGGGCGATCCACACAGCCCTGCTCGAAGCCGACGAGCACTTCATCCTTCACCTCGGGCAGCACAGCCCCGTAGCCCCCGCTGCCGCCGAGCTGGACCGTGCGGGCCCAGTTACTCTCGTACGTCTCCGAGAGCCACGGCAGCTGCACCTTGACCCGGCCCTGCTTGCCCGGGTCCTGGATGTTGACGACCGTGCCGGGCACCAGACCGAAGAAGCGACGTAGACCGGCCCCGCACTCCTCCGCGCCATCGCCCTCACCGACGGTCAGCTCGCTGAGGTAGCCGTCCTCCGGGTGGTAGACATGGCGCACCGAGGTGACGGCGTAGCGGCCCTGGAACTGCTCGCCCAGCCCGGTCAAGGCGACCGTCGAGCGCAAGCGGATCCGGGGCTCCCCGCGCACGACCGCGGTCAGTTCACTCAGAGCATCGGCCACGCGCTGTGCGCCGGCCCGGGCGACCTGTTCGACTTCGTCCTGTGATGCCCGGGGGAGGCCGGGCTCCTCACGTACAGCGGTGCTCTCCGACCGCCATGGCACCTCATGGACCGAGGCGGATCCCGGCTCGCCCGTCGCGGTGAGCGGCTCCTTCTTCTCCGGGTCCCAGCCGCGCACCAGGACCGTGCCGACCTGCCCGCGCGTGGTTGCCGCCGAGGACACCTTGAGGAGGTTGGCACCGAACTCCAGGGCGAACGGGCTCTGCTGAGCCGGGGTGCCCAGGGCGGGAGCGGCCGACAGGGAGGGTGGGTGGAAGTGCAGAGCGCCGGCGCGGACATACACATCGCAGCCGTTCTCACGCGCGAGGTGCCGCAGGAAGTCCCAGTCCGACATGGCCGGTTGGGTGAGGAAGTCGTACACGGCGCCCTTGGACTCCATGCTGCCGGTTCGCAGGCCGTACTGCCCAGCGATCTTTTCGGCGATCTGGTGCGCGGACATCTGGGTGTACGCGACCGTCCTGTTGCCGCGCTTCAGCCGGTGCGCGCGGTCATCCGCCCGTACGACCGTGAACACACCCGTCGTGTCGCCGGCCCGCGCCTCACATCCGGTGATCTCTCCTTCGAACAGGTCATGGGTGCCGTCGGCGGTCTGGGCCCGCAGTTCCAGCAGGCCGCCCAGCGCCATGCCGGTCGCCTTGAGCAGGGCGGCCTGCTGGGGGTCGCGAAAGCCGATTTCGGCATGAGCCGACGCGTGCGTGGACTCCTCGACGGCTGCCCAGGCGAGCAGTTCGGCGTGGGCCGAGGGCAAGGGCCTGCCGTCGACAAGCGCGATGAGCGACGCCGTGTGATGCGTACTCATAGTCGATACCTGTTCTGTGAAGTCGGGCCAGAAAGGAAATGTGGTCAAAGTCCGGTGTCGGCACCGGCGCCGGGGAGCAGGAGTTCTCGTCCCGGCCGCACCTTTGATGGATCGTCGATCCCGTTCATCTCGGCGATGGCGCGCCAGTCGGCGGGCCGCCCGCTGTGCTGAGCGGCGATGGACGGCAGAGAATCTCCCTGTACGAATGTGTAGGAGTGCCGGGAGGAAGGCGAACCGGACGTGGGGTTCTGCCCCTTGACCGTCATACCGATCTCTTCGAGCGTGAGGGCGCACACCGCGCGGAGCGGGTCGCCCTGCGTGGAGAAGCGGGTGTAGGAAGCCGTCACCTTGCTCACGAACGCGTAGTAGGAAACCGACTCGAAACCTCCCCAGCGGAACCTGACCCAGGGCGGGGACGGTTGGTTGGCCTGCAGGCTTCCTTCGCTGGGCACACAGCACTGGAGCAGTTGGGACACCCGCTTGTCCACGGACTGCTCCTGGTCGTCCTGTTTGTTGAGCACCACGTCGGCCGTGAGAATCCGCGGCTGGCTGCCGGTGAACTCGGGCACCGAAGTGGTCGAGGCCAAGCGGGCGTTGTTGCGCACCCAGGCGACTTCCTTGACCAGGGTGAGCGCGGCCGGATTGAACTGGAGCTGGACGGTCTCCTGCAGCGCCCCGGGGCCGGCGCCGCCTCCGCTCGGCGGCGCATAGATCTCCAGCGCGGCCCTGACCATCTTCTCGTGACGTGCTTCTTTCACGCCGCCTCCTTTCTGGGAAGGGGAAGGACAGAGGGTTGAGGGGGCGGTGCTATGTCATGTCCGGTGGGAAGAATCCCTCATGTGCGAGTTCAATCTCTTCCATGGGTACGTGTGTGCTCTCCGCGTCCAGCACGGGTCCTCGCCAGGCGACCGGCATGACGTTCAGCAGGTCCCATTTGGCCACCTCGACGTCGTTGGAACCGAGGCAGCGGATCTGCCCCGTCGTACGTTCGGAGTTGGTGGCGGCCCTCTGTACCCATTGACAGGTGTCCATGGTCAATTGGGTAACAGGGCGTGCCAGCACGATATTTGAGTATCGAATCGACTTGGGCAGATGGATGGGCGATTCGTTGAACCCGCCGTCATCGAATTCGTCCAGGTCCACCGAGAGCCCCAGACCCGTACACCGAGTGAAGAAGTCGAAGCTCTTACCGTCAATGGTCAGAAAGAACTTGTGGGCAGTGGTGCTCTGGCGCGACCCTGTGGAGTCTGTTCCGGTCATGGTCTATCTCACTTTCCTTGAGAGCGGCCCCGAAGGGACCCCCCATCCGCTGTGCTGGGACGTCGGGGCGGGGCTCAGGCTGATGGCCACTCGCGGGGCCACGGACAGCTGACCTCCAGGGACGGCGCCGGGCTCAGTAACGGGGGAAGTGAGGCGGCGGATCGTGGGGACTGCCCCTTGGGGTACTGGTGTGTGCGGAGACGAGGAGGTCGACCGGCTGTCGTCAAGGGCTTCGAGGTGCTGCGTGAGGGTTCGCTGCCCCTCCCCGAGCCCAACCGCAGGGCGCTCGATGTTGGGGATGCGGCATGCTTCTGCGGCAGGCGTGTGAGCGGCGGCCCGAAGGGCGGAGGCGCGGGCTGCGAGAGGGAAGACCAGCGGGGCGATGACCGGGGCCGCGGCCCGGGAGAAGGACAGGGAGGGAGGCCGAGCCGTGAAGCGGACCGTACCAGGGGGACCGATCCGCGAGGTGCGCGGGACCGGGACGGGGACCAGGTGGGCAGGCGAGGGGGCAGTACTCGGTCGGCCGTTGCCCCCGAACAGCCGCGGACCGAATTCTCGGGTCGAGGCGGTGCGGGCCCTGGTGCTGTGGGCACGACCAGCGGGGGTGCGGTTCTCGGGGGCGCGGCTGATCTCAGTGGAACGAAAGACCCCAGCTCCCCGAACTCCATCCGCAGGACGCGCGCGGCGCGAGGGAGCACCGGATGCGCCGAAATCAGGGCCGTGTGGGCGCCGCGCCTCAAGCAGTAGCGGTGTACGCGTACTTGGCGCAGCCGGGACGAAGACGGTCTGTCCACGGGGCGGCGCACTCACGTGAGCCGCAGCCGGTTGGGTGCGGGTATCGGCTTCCGCGGTGCCGGCGATCGCCGAGTCAAGGACGGGCAACAACTGAGTGGTTTCCTGCCGGACGGTGTCGGTCCACAGCCGTGATGCGCTGCTCCACCTCACCCCGGCCGGTGAGGCCGAAGTGCGACCACGACCCTGCACCTTCGAGGTGTGCACGGCCGGAGCCCCGAGAGCATGACCGGGAAAGTGGATGGCGCGACGCTCGTCCACGGCTGGTACCACGAGAACGAGGTCCCGATGGCCAGGGGCACGAGCAGGCGTCGCGTCTTGACGGAACTGGTGATGCCCGTAACACGACAGGTGGGGCGGTACGGGCCCGGGGGCCGGCAGCCGGAGGGCGGGCGATGGGAAGGCTACGGCAGCTGCAACACCTCGGGCTGACGGGGAGGTTGCGCGAGCCGGAGCCGCTGGTGGTTGGTGTGCCTGTTCCGGGTTGGCGAAAACTGGCGCTGCCGCAGTCGGTCGCCCTTCCGCAGTCGGGAGGACATCCCCAGGCACGTCGGTTGTGGTTTGTCGGGTGTGGGGGGCCTCCTGAGCCTCGCGGGAGGGACCTTGGGTGGGGAAAGAGCTTGTTTGGGCCAGCGGATGCGGCGCCGTTGCCCGGGCTTCCGGGGAACGCGACGTGACCGTGCCCGAGCTCAGGGAGTCTGGGGACGACCGTGAGGTGGAGTTGGTCGTCTCGATTCGCCGAACCTCATGGAGTGGTGGTGTGCCCTTGGCAGCTGGAGGGTCCACGACTTCGCGCGCACCGGTTCCTGTGGAATCACCGGCATCCGGGCTCGACGCCCATTCGCTTCGTGTGCCGGAGATGCGCATTCCCTCGGTGGAGACGCACTCCGGTGAGGGCTGGCTCTCGGCATCGCCACTGGTCACGAGGCCCATGACGCGCCCAGGCCCGGACATGCGCACCGCGAGGTCATCCTCAGCCGGCACCGCGTCTCCAATCGCGGACCCTGCGGCAGGGGCAGGGGAGCCGTTCGCGGGCGGAAGCGCCAGGGGGTCCACAGAGGCCGCGAGGGGCACAGGAGCTGCGGATGTCGAGTGATGTGTGTGCGGTGCGGTAGGGGTAGTTGACGGAGGCTCGCCGCCGACGTGCTCTTGCAGACGTGCGGCACCGGGGGAAGACGGTACGGGGGTACCCGAGCCGGGCGGAGCCGTCATCGCGGTGCCCTCTTCCGTCGCCTGCGGCCTGGTCGGCGTCTCGGTGCTGGGCAGAGCCGTGAATGGTGTCTCTGCCGTCGGCAATGGCGTGAGTGGCGCGTGATTCGCAGCCCCTCCCAGCGGCGCCACGGAATGTCGCGGGACGCTGTCGGCGAGGGACGTGAGAGACGTTCGGTCCACGGTCGGTGTGCGGGACACAGGAGTACGTGGAGACTGCCGGCCATGCGCGAGTGCGTGCCAGATGCGCCGGAGCGACAGTGGCCGGGACGCGCTCGCTGACGTCGGGGCGCTCGGTACGTCGGGCCGGGGTAGCGCGGGCTCCGCCCACACCATGTCTGTGTCCAGGGCGCTGCCGCCGCGCACGGCGTCGACGACGTCCGCGTCATCGCTGGACATGGTCCAGTTCACCGGTCGGCATGAGCAGCTGCGTCCGGGGACGTCGGCGACTGGAAGACCCTTGTTCCCCGCGGGCAATTCTGAGGAGAGGCTGCCCCGATCCATGCGCGGGTTCTGCTTGAGCAGAGCGGGACTGTCCGGGAGCTCGAGGTCTTCGCGCCCCGGCGTCTGGCCGTGGGAGGGCTTGTAGCACTCGCGCTCTGCGGGGGCCGGGACCTCGTCCTGCTCCGGCTCCTGGCCGTGAGACGCGGCGCCGCCTCGGCGGGAAACCAGTGGTCCCGAAGGCTGTGCTTCGGCCGTGGTACGCCCCCCGTCATTGTCGCGTACGCGACCACCCTCAGGGGCGGGCTGACTCGCCCCCGGAACGGCCTTGAAGAATCTGTGCAAGAGGCGAGTGCGAGGGGCTGCCGGGCCAACACCCACAGACGTCTCGGTCGGTGGTGACCCTTCACCACCGTTGCGGGGTCCCCAGGCGGGGGCGGAGGCCTTGGGCTCGGTTGCAGGGCCACGCCTGGTCCCGTCCCGCCGGCGGGACCGCTTCTCCCGCGGCGCCTCCCCCTCTAGCCGTGTGGCAGCCTGCGGCAGGGGACGGTGGACAGAGCCTCCGGCAGTGCCACCGTCCGAGAGGGGGGAGAAGTCCCCTGACCCGGGGTGCCAGCCCTGGCCCCAGTTCTCGCCCCAGCCCCACTCACCACCCCCGGCAGCGCTGGCGCTCAGCCACCTCAGCGCCTCCGTTCGTCGATGCCGCGGAGCCCCTGTCATCCCCGCCAACTCATGGAGTACCAGCGGGAGGTCGGGATTGATGAGCGTCGCGATGTTGCGACTCAGCCGGGGATCGCGCCACGAGGCGAGGCGGGGTACCACGCAACGCGGATCGGTGACCGGCTGCACTTCGGCGCACATCAGCAGCAGTGGCTGCGGCAGCGCGATGTGGGGGCGCCGGGTGTCCCCGGGGGACCCCGGCATCGCATGCGTGCGTGACGACGTCGCACCGGTAACCGGATCTGTGGCCGCGGCGGGGACATCGGCCCCAGAATCACCCGCCGCACGCTGTCCTCGCCCGAACACCCCGCGCCACATCGTGCTACCCCCTGCCGTCCACTTGCTGATGGATGTTTCTGATCTGGCGCAGATAGGCGCGCCGGTATACGTGTTCCATGTCGAGAAGTTCACTCAGAGGCCAGTGGAAGTAGTACGCGATGTACGCGATCTCGGCGTGGAGATCCTCAGCCGCGTACGTCGCTATTCCCCCAGGCGGCTCCCCATGTCGACCTCGAAATCGTGATCGCACTGGGGGCACACGGTCGTGGCCAGCGTCGAGCCATCCGTGTTGATCTTCTCGTAGAACCTCTGCAGGAAAGCGAGATCCGCGGCGAACATGTTCTCCACAATGTCGGAATGCACGCTGCGGAGACTGCCGAGCCGCGTAATGAGGCGGCTAATGAGAATCACGGAAAGATACGCCGGATTTTCCTGCACTCGGGGATCGGTGAGCGGAATCAGTTCGTCTCGAGCGGTCGCCAGCCGCATCACCCCTTCGCTATGAGTGACTCCCTCGGAGTCCAGGTAGCCACGCGGCAGGGTGAAGGGGAACTCGGTGGGCAGAGCCGCAGGGCCGGGCCGCGGGCCGCCGGGCTCGGTCGGCCCCTGCCCCGGAGCGGCGGCCGGCGAGGGAGCCGCCACCGGTGCGGTGGCGGCTCCCTCGGTCACACGGCCACGCCTCACTCGATCTCCAGAGTCGTGCACTGGATCGTGACGGTCTCAGTCGCGGCACCGTCGCTGCCCGCGGAGAAGTCGTCGACCTTGTAGCTGCTCACCCATGCGTCAGTGAGGTTGTAGCGCTTGGTCGTCTTTCCCGACGGATCCTTCGCCTCGATCGTGGCGTTCTTGTACATCTTTCCGGTGTCACCGGTTTCGGCGGCCTTGACCCAGTCGATGAGGACCTTCGACTTGTCGTCGGCGGGCCGGACGAGCGTGACGACCGGCGCGGTCCTGGTGCCCGGTGTCTTTCGCTTGAAGGGGAGGCCAGTCTTGGTGTCGATGACGGTCTCCTCGACGATGCCCGTCCCCTTCTCCAAGCCGGAGACGCTGATGGCGTTGGGTATTTCAATCCCGTCGACCTGGAGTCCGAACAGACCCTTGTGGTCGGGCGCACTTTCCTTGGCAGAAGCCATTTCTCTTCCTTACGATCCGGTCTGGCTCGGTCTATGTGCGGTAAATATGCGATGTGTTGAGAAGGAGAAAACGGGGCAGCCTACTCGCCCGATGAACCGCCGATGGATTCCTGAGAAATCCGGAACACCACGAACTCGGCCGGCTTGACCGGGGCCACACCGATCTCGCAGACGACCTGCCCGGAGTCGATCACCTCGGGCGGGTTCGTCTCGGCGTCGCACTTGACGTAGAAGGCCTCACTCGGCGTGGAGCCGTAGAGAGCTCCCTGGCGCCACTCGTTCACCAGGAAGGCGGCGACATTGCGGCGGACCGTCGCCCACAGCCGCTCGTCGTTCGGCTCGAAGACCACCCACTGCGAGCCCTGGTAGATGGACTCCTCCAGGTAGTTGAAGAGCCGCCGTACGTTGAGGTAGCGCCAGGCCGCGTCGCTGGAGAGCGTGCGTGCGCCCCACACCCGGATGCCGCGGCCGGGGAAGCTCCGTACGCAGTTGATGCCCGCCGGGTTGAGCTGCTCCTGCTCGCCCTTGGTCACCTGGATGCCCAGGTCCAGGACGCCGCGCAGGACCTCGTTGGCCGGGGCCTTGTGGACGCCGCGCGCCGCGTCGTTGCGGGCCCACAGGCCCGCAATGTGGCCCGACGGCGGCATGAGGAATCCCTTGCCGTCGGCCGGGTCGGCCACCTTCACCCAGGGGTAGTACAGGGCAGCGAACTTCGAGTCGAAGCCGGCCTCGTTCTGCCGCCAGTCATAGACCTCGGAGGGCGTCATGTCCGGCAGTGGGTCGAGGATGGCCATGCGGTTGGCCATGTTCTCGCAGTGGCTGATCATCGCCAGCTGGACGGCCTTGACCTGCTCCCGGTCCAGCGCGCCGCGCTCGTATGCGGCCATCAGGTCGGGAGCGACGACCATGGTCACGTCGTCGATCGCCTCGAGACCGGACAGCCCCGAGCGGCGGCTGACATCGCCTACGTACCCGCCGACCACATCCTTGGCGGTCATCGCGGCCGCGTCGCGGCCGGTGAGGGACAGCGAGGACTTCTCGGGCAGTGCGAGGGCGGTGCTCGTGGCGGTGGCGGGCTCCTCGAACAGGACGTACTTGGAGCGCTCCTTCACTTGTGTGACCACGTACTGCGGCGACGTCTTGTCGCTACACACCTCGAAGGTCTCCACCGGGGTGCCGTCGACCTTCACGGTGAGGGTGTATGTGTCAGGGCCGGAGTCGGTGGCGTCACTCGGGGCGTCCCCGTCTTTGCCGGCCTTCGGCTTCTCGCCTGCCGGGCGGCGCGTCCTGCTGGTGGCACCGCCGTCGGACGCCTTGCGCTGCACATCGAGCGAGATGTCGCTGCCGGCGGACGCGGGAAGCGCCACGACACGGAACCCGCCGAGCTCCTGAGGACGGGGAGCGGCGAGCGCCCCTGCCTCGGTGCCGCCGGTGGCCGACGGCGGCTGCTCGCCGACCCGGACGACGTAGCAGGTGCCGCCGCCGTTGGCGAAGAAGCCGTAGACCGAGTGTCCGAGGTAGGAGCCTTCGCCGAACTCACCGAAAGTCTTTGTGTACTGACTCCAGTTCGTGATCCGGACGGGCTCGTTCAGCGGTCCCTGCTGCGCGAACCCGACGAAGGCGGCGATGGCGGTACCCACACCGTCCACCGGGCGGGAGCCGCCTGACACCTCCTCCATGAACACACCAGGAGACAAGTAGTTCGGCATCCAGCTTTCCTTTTCTGAAAGTGATTGAGGGGAGATCAGGCAGCGCGCCGATTCATTTCCTTCCAGCGCTCACAGAAGTGGGTATCGCATACGACTGCCGGTAACCGAGTAGTGAGGCAACGTCATGAAGGTGTGCTGCCAGTGCTGATGCGGCGCGCTCTGCGTAGTACCGCGCCATATCTGGTGCACCACAGGGGTGTTGGGTCAGGCGATGAGCCGCTGATCTCGATGGGATCATTGTCGCTGCGATCCGGGGCTGTCAAACGAATCCAGCGAGTCTGCCGAATTTCCAGCCGAGGGTTCTTCTATTCGCAGATCGCGTCAACTTTCAGCGCGTATGTTCAACTTTCTCGGCCTTGCGTCGCTGCGGGGGCGCTTGTGACGGTGAGTTGTTCTCGTCGCATTCGGTGGGGGATCCCGTGCGGTTTACGAGCTCCAGTGCTGTAGTGCCGCCCGGGTGGCCGGGCCGTAGGTTCCTGGGGTGTCCGAGCCGACTTGCCCTGCAGGGGATGGCTATTAGCGCCGATGGCGGCGAGGACGGGAGCCGCCAGCCGAGGGGGCGGCGGCGCCGGGAAGGGGCGCGGGTGTGCCCTGAGCGGTCGCTTTCCCCGTCGTGAGATTACCGGCGCGCTTTATCGCACTCTGGCTGGCCGAATGGTTGAACTGCCCGTCTGGAGAATCGCTATTCCATCAACCTCCGATGCCGTGGCGGTCACCCTACGACGCGCTTTCCGCGGCCTTCACGGTCGCTAACCTGAGGCGGTCGCGGAGATATTCGACCTGTCCAGAACTCGGAAGGAAGCCGGATGAGCAACGCTTCGGTGTCGATGCAGACACGGGCCCATGTGGTGACGGACACCGGTCACAGGTTCCCGGTGGACATGCGCCTGCACTACACCCAGGACGACCCTCATGGCGTGCGTGCCGAGGTGACGTTCTCCAACGAGGCGTACTGTGAGGTGGTCTTCGCACGGGAGCTGCTGACACATGGCATCGCCCACCACGTCGGGCACGGCGATGTGGGCGTACGCCCCGGGAGCCACCGCAATGAGACACGGATCCGCTTGCCGGGCGGCGAACGGCTAGACGGTGAAAGGCGAGGCGGCGAAAGGCAAGACAGGCGCATCGAGCCGTTGACGCCCGTCGTCGACACCCACTCTCTGATCGAGTTCCTGGGGCGCACCTACCGTCTCGTTCCGCCGGGGCTGGAGACGATGGAAATCGGCCTCGACGCCGGCGCGCTTGCCGATATGTGATTCCGGCATGCAGGGGAGGAAGTCCCGAACCGCACGGGACCAAGGTCCCCCGGCGGAACGGCAGCACCTCGACGGTCGGCCGGAACGATCCACCCTCGATCCCCTGGGTCAACTTTCGACGCGGCCCAAGCCATGAGGAATCGGGCACAGTGGAACCCGACACGGAGGCGACTGAAGATCAGTTCCACTGGTGAGGGTCTCCCTTCCCCGCGAAGGGCCTCCCGTGTCAGCAGCGGCCCGGCCTACGATCTCCCCCCGGTCTTCGGCCGGGCCGCGCCTGACCCGGACCCGCATTCCCCAGGGCACCGGAAGAGGGCGATACCGATATGCCATGGCTACCCCCCTCCCCCGCGGGTTCTTTGTCATGTCTCCATTCAGTGGAAACGCTTTCGATAGTGCGAAGTGACTCCGTGGCCAGACCGTCCCGTAAAGTTCCGGCAAAGACATGCCCTATTGTCTTTCCGTGCCCGGACAGAGCCCTCGGGCACCCTTGATCAGTCCGTGTTGGCTGGCCGCAGGTTGGATGCTCAGGGGGAATCAGCCTCCTGTCTCAGTGAGGAAGCGTCAGTGACGATCCGCGTTCTGATTGTTGATGACCAGAGTCTTATCCGCTCCGGTCTGCGTTCGGTCCTCGAGGCCGACAACGACATCGTCGTGGTGGCGGAGGCCGCCGATGGCGCGGAGGCGGTCAGCGCCACCCGGGAGCACTGCCCGCAAGTGGTCATCATGGACCTCCACATGCCGCACATCGGCGGTGTGGAGGCCACCCTCCAGCTGATGCGGCTCGAAGAAGTGCCCCGTGTCCTGGTCCTCACCACCTTCAACACCGACGACCTCGTCATCGAAGCGCTCCAGGCGGGCGCGGCGGGATTCCTCCTCAAGGACCTGCGGACGGACGAACTGGTCGCAGCGGTTCGCACCGTGGCCGCAGGCGGCACCGTCTTGTCACCCGCGATCATGACCAAGCTGGTCAGCCGGGCGCAGGCGCGCATGCCCACAGGGTCCAACGGGCTCCAGGAGAAGATCGACTCCCTGACGGACAGCGAACGCGAGGTCCTGGCCCTGATCGGTGCCGGCTACACCAACCAGAAGATCGCCGAGGCGCTCCACCTGTCCCTGGCCAGCGTCAAGACGTATGCCTCGCGCATGCTTGCCCGGCTGCGTCTTGACAACCGGACGCAGGCCGCGATCCTTGCGTACGAAGCCGGACTGGTCGGCACGGATCGCACGCGTTCCCCGAGGAAGTGACCCCCACCGCACCCGGGAATCAACCTTTGCCCCCCAGCGGTCAACCTTCGGGCGCATTCACAGCCAGAACGTCATTCATACGGGACGAGCCCCCTCCGGATACTGAGCGCGTACCGAGTTCTGAAGGAAGTTGTGCGCTCCCTTGTGTTCCGTATCCGCTTTCGAGACCGCGTTTAGGCGCTGGGCCCTCGCCCGAGAAACCCCCCTGTACGCAGGGAAACTACGGCTTGCCGACCCACGGCTACGCGACGTTGCCACCTGCCTCATAGCTCTCATGCTCACGCTCCTCGCGGTCTCCGAGAACTACCGCACCGGCCTTGTCTCCGGCTACGCGTGGTCGATGGCCGCGGGCGCAGCCTCGGCACTCACCCTCCTGGTCCGCCGACAGCTGCCCCAGCTGGCCGGTGTCGCCGGCGTCCTGGCCACACTCGTCACCGACGAAACCACTCCCCTGATCTTCAGCACGTGGGCCCTGGCCCGGTATGCGCGGCGCGTCCGGCTGCTGACGATTGTTGCGGTGGCGCTGGGCTACTACCTGACGCGGCCCCTGCTGGGTGAATCTCCCTTCTCCCGCATAGTGGTGTACCAGCTGGCGGTTCACGTCGTACTGACCGCCCTGGTCGCACAGTTGCTGTGTCGGCAGGAACAGTTCAACGCCCTCTACCGCCAGCAGGTGCGCCGGATCCAGGGCACCGTGGACCAGGCGACCAAGTACGCGGTCCTTGAGGAACGCACCCGGCTGGCCTTCGACATGCACGACGGCATTGGCCACCAAATAGCCGTCGTCACCCTCCAGGCCGCGGCGGTAAAGGTCAACGCGGACAACCCGGAGAAGGTGAGGGAAGGAGCTGGGGCGATCGAGGACGCCTCCCGCACCGTCATGGTCGAACTGCGAGAGATCGTCGACATCCTCCGCGAGGACCCGGGCGAGATCTCTCCGCCCGCTCGACTCGTGGACGCGGGCTACCAGGTCTTCCTCCAGTCGCTGGTGCGCAACATGCGCGCCATCGGCGTGGACGCGGCCTGCTCGATCGACGGCGCGCCCTTCCCTCTGCCGCAGCAGATCCAGTCCACGCTGTACCGCATCGGGCAGGAAGGACTGACCAACGCGGTCAAGCACGCACCCGGCGCGGACATCGAGATCACGCTCACCTTCCGCCAGGACTGGGTGGGCATGTGCGTACGAAACGGACCGCGCGCCGGCAAGGGCCCTTCGCTGGGCGGCACCGGAACGGGCCTGCAGAGTCTGCGCGTCAGGGTCGAACGACTCAACGGCAGCTTCCACGCCCACCCGACGACAGGCGGCGGCTTCCGGCTGGGAGCCCGCATACCGCTGACCGCGCGCGCCCTGACGGGCTGAGATCCACGGTCGCCTCAGCATGCGCGGGCTTGTCCTACGTGTCCTCGCCGGGCAACCGCGGAACTCCACGGCGGATTCCGTGTGTGCCGCCCGATGCAGACGCTGTCCTTCGTTGTCGACCGGAGCTCAATTCTCCGGAGCCGTAGGCGGCGACAGAATCCGACTTCGGCGAGCGCGCGCGCCGGAAGTTGACTTCCGGCGGGCCAAGTGGCCGGCCACCTCGGGCTATTGATGCCGACCCGCGCGCCCCCTAACTTCGGCGGGACACCTCTGACCCCAGTTGCAACCGGAGAGGCGGACGGATGAACCCCATGACCTTCGCAACGCAGAATCCGATGACGGCGCGAAGCGCCAGCCCTCCCAGCGCAGCACCGCGAAGGCCCACTCAACAGAGCCCCGCTCCGAGGACAGGGCTCGCCGGCTGGGCCGTCGGCCTCCAGGAGGATCGACGCCTCCGCAACCAGCAGCGGCGCGTCGGAAACCTCACGAAGGAACTGGACCGCCCGGCCGATGCCCGCCAGATACTCCAACCAGAAGCGCTGGTCAACAACATCGACTTCTCCGCCAAGATGAAGACGGCCGTCTTCGACACCCTGCCCGAGGGGCTGAAGAACCGTGACACCGAGGACAAACTGGAGTACATGCTCTCCAAGGACGGCATGCGTAAGAGTGTCGAACTCAGAGGCGGTGAGGAGGAGCGGGTCAAGATCGCGGGCAACAGCAGCTACTGGAACTACTCCGGACACATCGCCCTCTCCCTGCACCCCGAGCGCGCACCTCAGCTCGTGAGCATCACCCAGGGCTCCATGGACCGGACATACCAAGGCACCGAGGGGCGCACCCGCCTCCTGCGGAAGACCACCGGAAGGACCTACACGGCCGGTCTGACCGGCGGGAAGCTCGCCGGCATCGAGCCGGGAGCCGTCGGCAGCGCGGGCTTCTCGGCCACCCAGGAGAAGGCCGTGGAAGCCAGCAACGCCCTTGGCCACCTCAACTCGGGAACGATCCACACCGAGGGGGACTTCCACCACTACGAGGTCTCCCTGTCCGTCCGCTTCCGCGTCGCTTACACCAAAGAGCAGCGCTGGTGGGCGAAGTGGGCACGGGGGGAACGCGCGAAGGAGATCACCCTCGGTACCACGGGCTACGCCGTCAACGAGCAGTCACAGGACGCGGGGGAGCGCTACAGGGAGGTGTTCGGCAGCGTGACCGTACGGTGCGCGGTCTCCGCCGCGCTCGACGCGTGGGCGGCGAGGCCGGTGCCGGCCCCACGCCGCCGGCTCCCGTCCGCAGCCCCGCCGTAAGCCGACCCCGGCCGAGGGGATCAGCTCACGGCAACCGGCTGCCGCTTAGCGGGCAGCACGATCCGCACCCGGAAACCGCCCTCCGGCGTGGAGCTGGCCTGGAACCGTCCGCCGACCCCGGCCACGCGGGCACTCATGCTCGCCATGCCGATGCCGCCGGATCGGTCGTGGCGCGGGGACACGGCACCCATGACGCCGTTGCGCACCTCCAGGCACACCTCGTCGGCGGTGAAGTCCAGACCGATCGAAACGGGGACGCCTCCGCCGTGCTTCACGGCGTTCGTGAGGGCTTCGCGTCCGCAGTCGCGCAGCACCTCGTCGACCTGCGCGGGCAGCGGCCGTGGCTGCCCGCTCTGCCGGTATGAGGCGTCGATCCCGGCGGCGGTCAGATTCGCCACCAGTGCCGCGGCGAACTGCGCGAAGGCCGGCCCTCCCCGGGCGCGCCGGTCCGAGCTCCCGTTCAGGACATCGAGAATGTCGCGAAGGTCCTCGAGCACGACCCGCGCGCTCTCCTCGATCGTCGACGACAGCTCCACAGCCTTGTCCGGCAGGCCGGGGCAGGTTCGCAGCGCCCGGGCCTGGAGGGTGAGAACGATTGCCTGATGGCCGATCCCGTCGTGGATGTCGAAGGCCAGCCGGGTCCGCTCGTCGACCACCGCCTGCCGCGCGGCCTGATCGATGGCATGCTCGACGGCCACCAGCCGCTGCCGCAGCAACCGCGTAGCCTCCCGCCGTCTGCGGGTCAGATCCCCGAGCGCGGCCGGGAACCACACCGCAGTGATGGTCAGGTACACCACCGCCGATGCGTCGGGCGGGACGGCCGTCACCCACCAGCGCGTGAGGCCGTACAGCAGGCCCACCACCCCCAGGAGGAGCCAGCGGCCCCGGCTGTCGTAGGCGCCCAGGGCGTATGTGGCGAAGATCAGTGGGGTCGCGTCGTCGGACGCCAGGGTGCTCAGCAGGGCGAACACCACGGTCACCGCAGGCGCCGTCCGGCGCAGCAGGAGGGCAGCGGACACGGCCCCCACCACCAGCGCCGAACCGCCGTACGTCGTGATGACACCACTGTCGTGCTCATTGTCCAGAGCGATGAAGGAGACGACGCAGGACGTGAGGCTCACCATCACGTCCACGAGTCGGGCTTCGCCGCTGCCGCCGAGAGACGGGATGCGAAGGGGAAGGCGCGGCAGAGGGCGGGACAGGAAATTGTGCGCGGGAAATCTCATCGTTCGAATGGCTCGGACACTCATTGATCGGGGACCGCCGGGGAAGCGGCGCGTAGCCAGCATCCTCGCCGAGTGGCGGCCCACATCGGTCCTGAGGCAGGATTTATAGAATGATGAGCAGAAATATTCTAGATTCGGGCACCCTGGACGAACTCGACCTCGAAATCCTTCATGCCCTGCAACTGGCTCCCCGGGCCAGCTGGGCCCGAGTGGGCCAGGTCCTCTCCATCGATGGCGCCACGGCGGCACGCCGGTGGCGGCGTCTGGAGGAGCTGGGAATCGCCTGGGTGACCTGCCATCCGCCGCACGAGCCCGCCACCCGGACGGCGATGATCGAGATCGTCTGTAAGCACGGGCACGTCGAGGACGTGACCCGGGAGCTGTGCGCGGACCCACGCGCGTACACCGTGGACGTGGTGACCGGGGACCGGGATCTCCTGGTCATCGTGGCCGCGCGGTCCTACGAGGCCCTGGCGGAGTACTCGCTCGGGCGGCTCCAGGCGCTGCGCCACGTCTCGCGCGTACGCACGCACATGACCATGCGCAACTTCACCGACGCGAGCCGCTGGCGCCTGCGGTCGCTCGACAGCTCCCAGCTCGGGCTGATCGACCGTGGCACTCCCGGCGGGAAGCCGCCTCCCTGGTCCGAACTCTCCGGTCCTGACTGGGAGTTGGCACTGGAGCTGGGACGCGACGGCCGTGCGCCCATCAGCCGTCTGGCCGAGATCAGCGGCCTCAACGAGTCAACCGCACGTCGGCGTCTGGAGCGGCTGCTGGGCAACGGCCAGCTGACCCTGCGCGCCGAGGTGGCGCGGTCGGCGACCGGCACACCGGTGCACGCCCTGCTCTTCGCCGATGCCCCACTGGGGCACCTGGAGCAGATCGGAACCCTGCTGATGCGCCGCCCCGAGGTCCGTGCCGCGTTCTCCAGCGTCGGCCCGTACACCCTTGGCATCGTCGTCTGGGTGAACTCCCTGGAGCATCTGCAAAAGTTCGAGAAGCAGATCACACAGGGGTCCTATCAGCTGGCCGTACGGGATCGGATGGTTGTCACCCGCTCGATGAAGCGGGTCGGCCGCGTGCTCGACCACCGTGACCGCGCGGTGAGCTGCGTTCCCATGGACCTGCGGGACGAAGGCCACGACGGGGTGCGCCCGGACCGGCCGCACCCCGTCACCCGACCCGTGTAGCGGTTCAGCCCGACTGGCCGCGCCGCTTCATCGCGCGCACCACGGTCAGTGTGCCGGCGGCGACCAGGACCAAGGCGATGCCGGCATACAGCGCCAGCGAGTCGCTCCCCGTGCTGGCAAGGTCGCCCTCGGGGGCCGGGCTGGCGGACGGGGTCGGGCCCTCCCCCCGCACGAGCTGCGGTGTCGGGGTGGGCGACGTCTTGCCCGGGGGCGGCGTGGACGTGCCCGGAGTGGGCTTGCCCGGCTCCGACGGGGCCGGGTTCACCGGCGGGTCCGTGGGCGGGTCCGTGGGGTTGGGCGGCTCCTCGCCCTCGCTCGGCAGGCACCCTCGGAACGGCATGTGATGGGTCTCCGCGCCGGACACGCTCGTCATCGACCGGGCGATCACGGAGCCGTTGACATGACCGGGGCCGACCTCGCCGGTGGCGGACTTGCGGCCGAGCGAGGCAGCGGCCCGCGGGGCGAGGATCGTACCGGGCCAGGAGGCGTAGTTCTTCTGCACCTCGGTGGCCTGCGGGAAGTTCCAGAGGAGCTTGGAGCGCACGTCCTTGAACGCGGGGCTGCCTGCCTGGTAGTCGTCCAGCACATAGCGGCCGGCGGTGTGGTCCCACAGGTGGACGCCGTAGGTGGCGTGCCGGTTCATGTCGTATGTCGTGCCGGTGACGGTGATCAGGGTGGTCGCCCCCGCCGGGACCTTGATCTTGATGGTGCGGGCCTTCTCCAGCGTGGAGGCCGATACCTTGAAGATATTGACCTTCTGGTCGCCTTCGAAGAAGAAGGTGGCGGGCTCTCCGGGAGCCCGCTCCTCCACCGTGCCGTTCGGCGTCAGCGCACCCCACGCGGCCGAGCGCGACCGCAGCGTTGAGAACTCCTTGCCGAAGTCGACCGGCGACGCCCCGGCCATGTGGGGTCCGTTGATGGCGAAGCTCCCGCCCGGGACCTCCTCGAGCGCACGGTAGACCGCCATGCCGCGCTCGATGACCACCTGATGGGCCTTCAACTTTCCGCCCACAACCAGGGAGTAGCCGCCTGGCAGGCTATTGAGGTCGCTCTCGCCGAGCTGGCTGCCGAGCGAGAACCCCTCCTTGCGGGCAGGATCCCCAAGCGTGGCCTCCCCGCCGATCGCGACGGCGCCCTCGGTGTCCGCGACGCGGCGAGAGGAGCCCTCGATGAACTCGGCGAAAGCGGAAGCCACCCCAAGAGGAGAGGGCAGACACCCCTTGGACGGGGTCGCCAGGGCGGTGTGGCTGAACGGGCCGACTATGAGACCGCTGCCGATGCAGAGTAGGGCCAGGGAGGAACGCGCGAGCATGAAATGACTTCCGGACGGAGGAAGGATGGGCAGATCGAAACTATGCGCGTAGGTCGGGCGCGGACGGCACCGATGGCTGACAGTCCTTCTGAGAGTTGACAGTTGGGGTCGACAGTCGCTCGCCCACCAGGCCCGAAAGAGGGACAACGCAGTCAACTTCCGTCGCGATAAGGCTGGTTGTCGCCCAGAGCGCTTCCGCTGACAGCGGCGCCGGCCGTCATCGCCGGACGTACGCGGGCATTCACCCGAGCGCCCAGGCGCAGCAGCCGGCTCTCCAGCTCGCCCTTGTCGCGGATGCCGAGCGCATCCGCGTACGCCTGCGCGGCGACCTGCGCTTGGCGGCCGACGTGGCGGACGGGAACTCGTCCTTGTCACCCCGGATGCGCAGCAGCACGCCGTCGGCACGACTGAAGGTGGCGAGGGTGCGCAGCAGCGTCGCGTCCTCGGCATCCAGGGTCGATCCCGTCGCGCCGAGCGGGCGTTCCGCGACGGCCGTCATCCACTGGAGGTAATTCGCGCTGCGATAGAAGGCCTCGCCGGAGTCCTGATAATGCGCCAGGTCCTTGAGCGCGTCGCCGAACTGCTCGTTGAACGACTGGAGGAAGTGCGCCGCGCCGACGTCCTACACAGGCACCCGCCTGCGTGCCCACGATGTCGAGTACCGCTCCTTTCGAGTGATAGGCCTCCATCGCGTGGCACAGCGAGTAGCCGGTCTGCCGTCTGATGTCGAGCGCGAGGTCGTCCGAGGGCTGGGAGTCGTACCGCTGCTGGAGCTCCCGCAGCTGCCGGGCACAGTCGGCGTACACCATGTTCCGCGCCCGGATCACGAGGTCTGGTCGGTGTGCTCCCGCGCCGCGATGTACTCCTCATCCGGCAGGCGGGGCCACCGGTCACCGCTTTCCGTCCGTACGTGCTGGGCGAGTTCGGCGACGGCACGGACATGGATGCCGTCGGCCATCGCATGACGCACGATCGCCGAACGCCGCAGCCCCTCGGGCCGCCAGCCGGAGCCGGCATACGCCCACGCACGCGTGCGGCGATCTGGCGGAGGGACCTGCGAGGCACGCCAACGGACGTTCTTCGAGACGGCGTTGTGAGCCGTGGGAATGGCGAAGTTGCTCCGCTCCGGCAGGAAGTCCCTGACGTACAGATTGACATCGAAGACGGTGGCGGACTCCTTCTCCCACTCCCGGCGGAACGACGCGTTGAAAGCAGCGACCGCCTCCGCGTCCCCCGGGCCGGATACGGTGATGTCGTAGTCGGACGTGGGGTTGGCGCTGCCGACCGACCTGATGCACAGATCGGGTAGAGCGCGCGGAGCGCGAGCAGCCGCGCGTCGATGTACACCTTCCGGAAATGGAAGAGCCCCCACATGGTCTCCATGGACTGCCCGCCCCTGCCGTACCTCTGCTTGGCCAGCGCTCAGTCGTTTCCCACGGCTTCCAGATTCCGGCGGGCAACCTCGACGGCGGGCGCGGAGACACGGTTGGCCACGGAGTCCGGAGCCATGCGTCCGGCCCCTTGGGATGGATTTCGATGGACGGGGGCGATCTGCGGCATGACGGTCATTCCTCGAGGGGTTGCGGGCCAGGTGCGCCCCGGTCGCCCGGACACTGGGACTGCGGCCCCACGATGCTCACCGGGGCCACCCCTGCGCGAAGCCCAGCCCATGGAAGGGTCCCGGCGGCTGGTGTCGGTGTCTCGGCGATGTCATCGGCCACCGGATGCCCCCGGCGCCGACGAGCCTGACGGGAATGCAGGAGGTCTCTGAGCAGGGCAAGGCTGGCTGCCTCGTTGTCGCCTCCGGAAACGAGCCGGTTGTGGTGCATGTGCATGAGGGATCTGAAGACGCTGTGGGGTGTTGCGCGGTCGGTCCACTGGGAGGAACGCAGAGTTCGTCCCAAGGCTGCGACTGCTGGTGCACGGTCGTGCCAGCTGTGGAGGATGCGTTCGCCCCCCGGGACCTGACCCAGTTGACTCCAATTGCCTGGCTCGTCGACAAACCGGGTGATCAGGGCGCGTTGGGCTCGTAGGGCGGTGCGGTCGGGGTGGGGTGGGACCGTGGAGAACCAGGACGGCAGCACATCTGCGCCGCCGGTGAAGGCGTGTGCGAGATCTATGTAGTTGAGGCAGCTGAGTACGGTGGTGTCGAGCGGGCAGGCTGGGTCTGAGAGGGCCTGGAGCTGTTCGAGTGCTGCTGTGCTGTCGGCGTGGAAGGTGTGTTCGGCGGCTTCGATTACGTCGGGTCCGCCGTATCGGGCGGTTTCGGGGGCGTACTGGTCCAGGATCATGGCGCGTGCGAGGCCTTGCCTGCACAGGTCGGCGGCCCAGGTGCCGAGGGCGGGCAGCACCTGGCGGGTGAGGGCGTCGGGCGGTGCGTGGAAGCGCAGGCGCAGGTGTGGGTCGGGGTCGGCGTAGCGCAGGAAGAACCAGCGGTCCATGGACTGGGGGAGTTCATGGAGTAGCAGGGGAAGCCGGTGTGTGAGGATTTCGTTGTGCCGGGCGGGGGAGGCGTACAGCTTGGCGCTCAGCCACTCGCTGCCATGCGGGTACGGCCTGGCGCTGCCGGCGAGGGGTGGGTAGGAGCGGTGCTGGGTGGGTGGGCTGTGCGTGCTGCTGCGCAGGGGGAAGACCAGTTCGCAGGCGTGAGGGTCGGGACCGAACCAGCCGGACGTGGCGTCAGTGGCTTCGTGAAGCGTGCTCTTTGGATTGCGGCGTAGTTCTTCCCGGAGCAGTCGCAGGTGCATCGTCTTGCGGAGGTCGAGGGTCAGGCACCGGTCGCCGGTACCGACGGAGATGTGGTCGGGGACGGTCCAGGCCTTTCGCCATGTGTCCACCTGGGTGCACCACTCCTCCCAGGTGCCGACCGCCGGGGCGAGGAATGCGCCGCTCCAGCGTGCCCGGCACAGGATGGTCCGCCCGTAACGGACGCGGGGCAGGCGCGGCAGACCGGCGACGGGGCCCCAGTCCCACGAATGGAATGCCGAATGGCCGGCCGTACCGATGGCCTGGAGCAGGCGGACGGTGGGGTGTTCTTGCGCGCCGTTGAGCATGTCCAATTGGGCGGGCAGGACTTCACGGCCGAGCGAGGCGGAGTAGGCGTACAGCCGGTCTTTGTGGGCGCCTATGTGCAGGTCGTCCACACCGAGTTCGCCCGAGGTCTGGTTGTGGAACGAACCGATGTGGAGAGTTGGCATTGTGTCTGCACCGGTGCGGGTCAGGTTCCCGCCCCGGGGCGTGCGGGGAGCGAAGTCCAGGGCGACGCGCACGGCATGAGGAGCACTGGGATCACCGCGGCGAGCCTCGCGGCGGCAGTGCGCAGCCACAGGGTTGCCCAAAAGGTAGGCGAACCTTCCGTTGAGGGCGCCGGCCTGCCGGGAACCTCCCCCGAGCACCAGCCGGAAGTCACCGGCGTCCACGGCTTGGGGCGATGCGGCCTGGAGCGTTGCCGTCACGTCCAGGGTTGGGGGCGGCGATCCCTTGCCGGGCACGGCGAGTTGGCGAAGTCGTTCACGGTCGAGGATCACTTCCGGGAGCCCATCCCGAACGGCGGTCGCAGCCAGCTCAGCCAGCACCGCTTCCCGGAGCGGAGTGGATCCGTCGGACTGGGCCCTGCCGTCGCCGGCTGCGATCGGTCCCAGGCCGCGTTCCGGATCCATGACCTCGGTCAGGGGCACCAGCTGTGTGGTGCCATAGCGCTCCAGGAAGCGTTGCAGGTACGCGTCCAGGCCGGGCCACTCACCCGGCCTGGTGATCCTCCACAGCGCCCCGGCCGCATGTCCCAGCTCCTCCGCGACGGAACGGGGAAGAGTGAGAGACGCATCGACGGCGACATCGACGTGCAAGGGCTGCGCACTGTCGTGCAGTTGCCGCATCTGGTGGACCGCGGCACGCGGCCTTTCGGGATCCCGGCCCACCTCCGAGGCGGCATACTCAGCCAGGGCCTTGCGCACAGACCTCAGGTCGCGCAAGGCAACGGAGTGGGGAGCGGCACATGCCAAGCGGTCCAAGGCGTCATCGAGAGGGGAATCCGACCGAATCGGCGGGTGCAGATCGGTGACCAGGAAACCGTGGCTCACAAGAGAGTGCACCAGGCGCTCCGAGAGCACACGGGGCATTCCGGAGAATTCGTCATGAATCCGTTCGGTCAAATCGGCAGGTGCTATGGGGACTTCGGCGTTAGCCAGGGCCAGAGCGACAGCCGCGGTACAGCGGATCGAGACCTCTCCCCGGTCACCCTGCGGCGGAAGAATCAGCCTCTCACCCCGCACCACACACAAGGGGTTGGAGCGGACCCGCAGCCCCTTCATGGCTATGGGATCTGCTTCCACTGCCGCCAGGACGGTCCGCAGCCACGATGCATCCGGACGCACCTCCTTGCGGTGCTTGCTGCCGACAGACACCGCCGTCGGGCCCTCGGCCACCGGCGCGACACCGGCGAAGAGACCGAAGGGAACCGCACGGCTCGCGATCCGCAAGTGGTACCGGAGCAGTGACAGCAGAATGCGGCGCGCTTCCCGCACGGTCCGGGTCTCCCCTCCCGCAAGGCGCACCGCCGCCTCGAACAGCGAGGGCGACGCCAGCTCGAGAGCCTCCCGGAACACCGGATCCGCCAAGGCGGCTTCCCCCGCCGAGGCCAGCTGCTCAGCTGGCACATCATCCGCACACAGGTCGCCGTCACAGTCCCACAGCTGGGCACGGGGCAGCACGGACACCCGGGCTACGACGGGACCACTGACAGAAGGACGCATGAGCCGCTCTTCCTTGCAGGTTGGTGATGCTGCTGCGGCAGCCCTACGACCGCTGCGCGAAATGGGCGCCAGCGGTGCCTTCCACTCAAGTTAGGCGGCTGTCAGAGCGGTCGACGGCGCTGCCGACTTGAGAGGAGACGTGGAGGCGTCGAGCACGTCTTCGAAGTTGAGCCTGCCAAAGCACCCAACTTCGAAGACGCCGATGAGCATGCCCGCGGTTGAACGAGGACTGGACAGGAGCCCTAGAGCGACGGACCTCTGCGGAGAAGTCGGATGAACGCCTGGCCGCACCGTGCTGTGTTCACCACGTGAACGC
This sequence comes from Streptomyces sp. NPDC058579, assembly GCF_042718575.1. Taxonomy (NCBI): domain Bacteria; kingdom Bacillati; phylum Actinomycetota; class Actinomycetes; order Kitasatosporales; family Streptomycetaceae; genus Streptomyces; species Streptomyces sp. NPDC058579. The sequence goes on along the minus strand of NZ_JBHXPI010000015.1, from coordinate 18,819 downwards.
GATTAGAACGGGCAGCAGATACAGCCGATTCCGCTCGCCATCTGCTGCTCGCTGCCGGACTCCGACTGCATCTCTGACGTTTCCACGTCGAGCTCGAAGTCATCCAGGTCGACGGCTGTATCCAGCACGGAGGAGTGATTCATTTTCTTGGCCTCTCTGATCATAGTGAGTTCCCGAGACCCTTACACACGTAACTGTGGTAACCCTGAAGGGTTGACAGAGTGAGAGGGCGGGCGACTGCCGGGCCGGTCCAGAAAGGGGAAAGCGCCTGGTTCCTGCCAAGGCGGTGTACGGCCCTCCGCTGGGTGCAGAACCCAGTACAACCCTTGTGCGTACGGTTGTTGGCGCCGGACCTGCTGCATAGTCTATTGATTCCGGACTGGACAGACCGAGGGACTTTAGTCATGAGGACACCGGACTTTGTGCCCTGAGGTGTGACAATCCAGCTGTCTTGGCGCAGTCGGCGCGGTCCTGACGACGCCGGAGAGCACTGTAACGCTGTTGGCGAGAGCAGGAACCGGACGTACCCTGGCACTCAAGGGGAGTTGATCTCCGGCAGACCGCGGCGGTGGCGCGGCACTCATGACAACCCGCTTCCCGCGGTGATCAACCCACAGATCAAGACCTCCCAGTCTGCTGGGGTGCGAAACATCGGAGTCAGGAGTAGCATCCCCCGGCCTGTCGTTCTGTGCGTTGGTGTACCCGCACGTCGATAGCGGCGGAGGGGCAAAGGTCGGCAGCTTCTGCCACGGAGCCGTGTTGATCTGATGAGGGCGTCGGGTCGAGGAGCGCCACAATCCCGTCCTCAATCCGTTGATCGAACACCGAGGGAGCGGACATCACGCAGTGGCCGGCCCCGATGCAGCGATCCTCGCTTACGTCTACTCGCAATCTGTTCGCAAGGCTCATCGGATCACCATGCCACCGGGAGCGTCTCCACGCCGCCGACGAACCCTTGTGTTCTGTAGCGAATGTCGCATTCTGGAATCGCCAGACGCAATGACGGAAAGCGATTGAGCAGGGCCGGAAAGGCGATTCCGAGTACAGCGCGGGCCAGTTGCTGGCCCAGGCACTGGTGGATGCCGTGTCCGAAAGCGAGATGGCGACTCACGGCCCGCTTGACATTGAACACGGAAGCGTCCTTGAGGAAGCCTTCATCATGGTTGGCTGAGGAGAGCGAGGGAACAATCATGTCGCCCTCCTTTATCACCTGCCCGCTGAGTGTCAGATCCCGGGTTGCCCATCGCGGCGTTGCGGTGTGAATCAAGGCCTGGTATCGGAGGATCTCCTCGACACCTGTACGAAGGACGTCGCCCTTATTCTCTCGGATCGCCGCCAGCTGATCCGGATGCTGCAGCAGGAGCAACGTGCCCAGCCCCAGGGCATTGGCTGACGCCTCATGTCCGCCGACCAGCAGGAAACAGCCAGCGCCGATAAGTTCTTGATCGGAGATGGCATTCCCATGCTCACGAACCAAAGTACCGAGAATGCCATCTCCCGGGTTCTCGCGATGCTTGGGTATGAGAGTGCCAATATAGGAGAGCGTTTCGTGATAGTTTTCCATTCGGCGTTCTGCGGGCAGTGACGTATCGAGCATGATTTCGCTGCGCAGCTGAAACTCGGTACGCTCCTCGCGGGGAACGCCCAGTAGTTCCCATATGGCCAACGATGCAATCGGCGATGCGAATTGCTTCATGAGGTCTGTCGGCGGTCCTGCTTGTTCCATTCCGTTGAGCTGTGCGGCGACCATCTCCTCAAGCCGCGGCCGCAGCGCCTGGATGCGCTTGACCGTGAACTCGCGGGTGAGCATGCGTCGGATGCGTGTATGGTCCGGTGGGTCCATGGACACCAAGACGCCGGGCTGTCCTCCCCCCACGCCTTCTCCGCCATGACAGACATTGCTGACGTGAGGGCTGGTCAGGACCGTCCGGACATCGGCGTAGCGAGTGACCAGCCAGGCGTCACACGGCTCTCCCTTCTGAGACCTGCCCTTCATCCTGATCACCGGGTCCTCTCGGCTCGGCCGTGCCGGCTCCGGAGACGGTGCAGTCGCCTTCGCGCTGGACTGCTGTGCGCACTCGGATGCGGTCGTGATCTCAGGCATCACGACCTCCCTTCAACAGAGCAACTGAACACGGATCGCCGAGACTTGGGAACATCAGATCTCCAGGCTGACGTCGTAGCGACGCAGCCAGCTGTCCAGGCTGAGGACGAACTCGCTGCCGATGCGCAGCTCAACGCCGCTCGCCGACTCGATGGCCTGCCGGGAGGCGCTGAGGTCGATCAGCGCTCGCACCGGCGCCTCGGGGTCGGCCAGGACCCTGCTGAGCTCGCCCCGCAGGGCCTCGCTGTACCGCGGGTCCTGGATGCTGGGGTAAGGGCTCTTGACGCGGTTCGCTACCGCCTCCGGCAGCAGATCACGGGTGGCGGCGCGCAGCAGCGACTTCTCGCGGCCGTCGAAGGTCTTCATCTTCCAGGGAGTGTTGAAGACGTACTGGACGAGGCGGTGGTCACAGAAGGGCACGCGGACCTCCAGTCCGGTGGCCATGCTGACCCGGTCCTTGCGCTCCAGCGGGAACTGCACGAAGCGGGTGAGGTGCAGGTGACAGATCTCCCGCATGCGCCGCTCCAGGCCCCTCTCGCCGTCAAGGCGCGGCACCTCGGCGAGTGCCTCGCGGTAGCGGGCCGCGCGGTATCCTGGCAGGTCGAGCTTGGTCAACAGGCCGCCGTCGAGCATGGCTTCGCGGGGGCTGCGACGCTGGCCCACGCCGCCGCTGCGGGTCCCGACGGGGGAAAGCCAGGGGAAGGAGCGGGAGCGGATCTGCTCCGGGGAGTGGAACCAGCGGTAGCCGCCGAAGAGCTCATCCGCGGCCTCGCCCGACAGGGCGACCTTCGAGCACTCGCGGATCGCCTTGAACAGCAGGTACAGGGAGGTATCGCCTTCGCCGAAGCCGTTTGGCAAGTCGCGAGCGGCCAGCACCGCGTCCCGGCCGGCCCGGTCCATCAGCGCCGCGGTGTCGAGCACGATGTCGGTGTGGTCGGCGCCCACGTGTTCGGCCAGGGCGCGCGCATAGGGGCCGTCAGGGGTGCCGCGCAGCCAGTCGGCGGTGAAGTTCTCGGTCTGGCCGGCGAATTCCACCGCGAAGGAGCGGACCGGGCCGGCACCCTCGCGGACCAGGCCCCGATGGGCGAGCGCGGTGATGACCGAGGAGTCCAAGCCGCCGGAGAGCAGGGTGCACAAAGGCACGTCGGCGTCGAGCTGGCGGGCGACGATGTCCTCCAGCAACTCGCGGATCCGGGCGACGGTGGTCTCGGTGTCGTCAGTGTGCTCGCGGGCCTCAAGCGCCCAATAGCGACGGGTGGTCAGGCCCTCGCGGCGCACCCGTATGACGTGACCGGGGACGACCTCCTTCATGCCCTTGTAGATGGCATGCCCCGGGGTCTTGGTGAGTGCGAGGAGCTCGGCGAGGCCCTCGCTGTCCACGGCGGCCCGCACCGACGGGTGAGCGAGGATCGCCTTCGGTTCGGAGCCGAAGAGCACGCCGTTCGGCGTCGGGTAGTAGTAGAGCGGCTTGATGCCCATCCGGTCGCGAATCAGCAGCAGCTCCTGCTCACGCGGGTCCCACAGGGCGAAGGCGTACATGCCGTTCATCCGCTCGGCGAAGCCGCTGCCCCACTCCAGGTAGGCATGGAGAACGACTTCGGTGTCGCTGCTGGTGAGGAAGGAGTGCCCCAGACTCTCCAGCTCGGCGCGGAGCTCGCGGTAGTTGTAGACCTCGCCGCTGTAGGTGGTGGCCAGCACGGTACGGCCGTCGCGCTCGACGGTCATCGGCTGCTTGCCGCCCTCGATGTCGATGACGGCCAGGCGATGGTGTCCGAGTCCGGCGTGGGTGTCGAGCCAGAGGCCGCCGGCGTCCGGGCCGCGGCAGATCATGGTTTCGGTCATCGCGGCGAGTGTTCCGCGCTGAGTGGTGAGGTCCTTGTCGAAGGCGACCCATCCGGTGATGCCGCACATGCGAGCACGTCCTCCTGAGAATCTACTGGCTGTGGTGTGCCAGGGGGCGGGAGCTCGCGACGCCGGGGCGCCCGACGAGTACACCTGCGGTCCGTGGCCACCAGGGCGAAGCGGTCGTATGGGAGTGCTCTGCCGGTCGGCCCGGACCGAGCGAACTGGTCTGAGGTGAAAGAAGTCGGGTACGGCGGCTCTCCCTCCGCCGGTTTACGAAGTCGCGTTCAAGACGCGGCCGAGAGGGCCTCCCGGTGGGCGGCGACCGCCTTCTGGGTCTCCTCGGCGACCAGATCCGCGTTGATCTGGGCTGCGGCGGAGACACCCGCTGCCGCGGCCGCAGCGGCCCGGTCGACCACGCTGGTGACGTTGCCCGCGAGCCATACCCCCGGCACGGCGGTGCGCCCGCCCTCCTGGCAGGGGACGTACTGGCCGATGCCCGCCGGATGTTCCACCGGTCGCAGTCCGAGTTCCGTCAGGAAGCCTGCGCGCGCAACCATCCGTGATGAGGCCATCAGTACCTCGCAGCCGATCGTCGTGCCGTCGTTCAGCCGCACGCCCGCAAGCCGGCCCCCGTCGGTCTCCAGGGCCGCCACCTCGCCGTCCACCACACGGATGCCACGGGCGGCGAGCTCCTCCGCTTCGTCGGCCGATGGCGTGGGGTTGGTATGGGTGAAGTACGTGATGTCGTCGCTCCACTGCCGGAACAGCAGCGCCTGGACTACCGACAACGGACCGTTCGCGAGCACGCCGATGGTCCGGTCCCGGACTTCCCAGCCGTGGCAGTACGGGCAGTGCAGCACGTCCTTGCCCCACCGCTCCCGCAGCCCTGGCACAGCCGGAAGCTCGTCCACCAATCCAGTGGTGACCAGCAGACGGCGCGCACGTACCGTGCGGCCGTCGGCCACCGTCACGGCGAAGGAGCCTTCGTCGTCCCGGGTCGCTGTGGTGACCTCGGCATACATCATGTGGCCGCCGTAGCCGAGGACTTCGGCCCGGCCGCGCTCCAGCAGTTCGCCCGGTGGAATCCCGTCCAGGCCCAGCAGCCCGTGTACGCCCTCGGCCGGGGCGTTGCGCGGCGTACCCGCATCGATCACCACCACCGAACGCCGGGCCCGGGCCAGGGTCTGTGCCCCGCTCAGCCCCGCGACGCCGCCGCCGATCACCAGCACGTCGCAGCTGTTCTTCAGCTGAAAGGTCACCATGACCACCTCCGCGACAACCATGCGACCCAAGAGGCGATATCGCAATATTGCATGGTGTTTTAGATGAAATGTGACATAGCCGACGGCTTCGGTCGGGTGCTTGTCGGCATACGGCCGTGACCCGCCCGGACGCCAACAGGGCCTGGGCATGGGCTGGTTGGCGTGACTCCGCTAGCCCGAACAGCCACTGCGCCGCCGACAGTGCGAGCACGTCCGCTACGGCGGGCGTCTTCATGAGGGGGACGGAGCAAGCCGATATCACATCCAAGTCCCCTGAATGCGGGCGACTCGGAAAGGTCAATCGCTCCCATGCAGTTTCGCTGCTGGAGCGCTGTCAGCGGTCACGGAAGAGGCGGTCCGATTGCCGAGGCGGAAAGCCTCGGTAGGCAGCGGGGAGGCCGCGCTGCCTGGCTCGATAAATACGCCGTGCTGCCCGACGCCCCGATGCCGTACACATCGATACGGCGGGCGCTGCACACAGCGGCGACCGAGCTCTCCAACTGGTCGATATTCAGGTCCAGGACGGTGTCAGCCAGAACTTGCCGTTCCTCCCAGGCCAGTGTGGCGACGACCTGCGTCAGGGAGTCGTCCAGCGTGACGCCGACTCTCGGGTTGCCGAGGCTAAGGTGGTGACCTCAACCATCGCGCGCTGCAGTGCTCGGTAGCCGGAATAGCCGAGCAGATGCGCCGTGCGGACGACGGTGGTCGGACTGGTGCCGGTACGCTCCGCGAATTCGGAGACGGTCAGTCGGGGACACATCTCAACGTGCCTGGTTATGGTGTCGACAACCTGCAGCTGAGCCGGCGAAAGGCTGGGTCTCAGCGTACGGATGCTGGCCAGTAGCACATGCTGAGGCCCCGCACCGTCCGTGTCAGCCTTCTTCACCGGTTCGTTTGTCATGAGGTGAAATTATCCGTCCTCCCCGTGTGAGCCGGGAGCCGAAGGTTGACACTTTCCATGGATGGTGGATAAACCTCAGGTTGGCTCCCACTCCTGCCTTCCTCGAAGCCGGCGCCCATACAGCGCCGCTGAAGATGTAGCTGCCTGGCGCATTGCGGTGATTTCCTCAGGCAGATCCTTGCGGGACGGCCGCAGCACGGTGCCTTGCCGCGAGCAGCAGTTGGTGGCGGGCACTTCACAGACCGGACCAGCGAGAACATCTCTGACCTATCCTCCTTCGTACTATCCCCGCCGTATCAAAGGAGGGCCTTTCGTCGCTGCTAATACGTTCGTTGAGAGAAACGACATGTGCGCTTCCGGTACGCTTGCCGTAGTTCCCGTGGCACTTGCTCCATGAGTCGCATGACGGAGGCCGCCCTGCAGTCGGGGCAACGCACCCGGCCGGTCTTCTTCACGCGCTTCGATATCGGGAATGTCCTGGCAGCCGACATCGCCCTAAGGGCGATCAGTGCGGGCGGCATGCGTTGCCCCCGCACCACGCCATGGCGTCGATGGCCCTTCACCGCCGCCGGATCCACCGGACCTGGGCCCCCGGCGTTGGAATCGCGTGCCGATCTTCCGCAATTCGTGCCGCCGTGTGCTGCTGTTGCCAGTGCACCGGCGGAGACAAGGACACACCATGGGCTCTGCATCGAACAAGCGGCACAGCTACCCGCACCAGGCGCCCTTCGGGCGCCGCTCGTTCCTCGGATCCGCCAGCGGACTGCTCGGCGGAGCACTCGTACTCACGGCCTGCGGCCCATCGGGCGACCCGGAGGAGACACCGCGGGACCGGGCCGACCGGAAAGCTGCTGAGGAGACCTCCCGGGCCCGGATAACGATCACCCCCGCCGACGGCACAGCCGGGGCTGCCACCACGAGCATGGTGAAAGTAGCCGGAGGCCGCCTGACCGCCGTCACGATGACCACCGCTCAGGGCCGCACGGTTAAGGGGACGCTCTCTGCGGACAAGTCCTCCTGGAAGCCCGACGCGCCACTGAAGCGCGCAACCTCCTATGAGATCACCGCGCGCGCAGCCGACGACCGGGACAAACAAGCGACGGCCCGCTCCGCCTTCACCACGGTCACCCCGGCCAACAGCTTCATCGGCACCTTCACCCCAGAGGACCGCTCGACGGTCGGCGTCGGTATGCCGGTGTCCCTCACTTTCGACAAGCCGGTGGAGAACAAGAAGGGCGTCGAAGCCGCCATCACCGTGACCTGCTCCAGCGGTCAGCGGGTCGTCGGCCACTGGTTCAGCGCCAACCGCCTCGACTTTCGGCCCGAGCAGTACTGGGATTCCGGCTCGACCGTGACCCTGGAGCTCGCTCTGGAAGGCGTCGAGGCATCTTCCGGAATCCAGGGAGTGCAGCGCAGGACCGTTACCTTCAGGATCGGCCGCTCTCAGGTCAGCACTGTCGATGCGGCGACGTTCGAGATGCGGGTAGTACGGGACGGCCGGCTCCTGCGCACCATCCCGATATCGGCTGGCAGCGGTAGGACTCCGACGTACAACGGCCAGATGGTGATCTCGGAGAAGCACAAAGAGACCCGGATGGACGGCGCGACCGTGGGATTCGGTGGTGAGTACGACATCCCAGATGTGCCACACGCGATGCGGCTGTCCACTTCCGGCACCTTTATCCACGGCAACTACTGGTCCGATCGTGGCGTGTTCGGCAGTTCCAATACCAGCCACGGCTGCATCGGTCTCAGTGATGTCCAGGGCGCGGGCAGCAGCGGAACGAACGGTGCCTGGTTCTATGACAACACACTGCTCGGTGATGTTGTCATCGTGAAGAACTCCCCGGACAAGACCATCCAGCCCGACAACGGCCTCAACGCATGGAATCTGAGTTGGCCGGACTGGGTGAAGGGCAGCGCCCTGCAGTGACGCCGCCAGAGAAGTGAGGCAGTCCAGTTCCGAATCTGCTCGGGATCCGGTGCCCCTGCCAGTGGCAGAGAGACCTGGGTAGCGGCTCGGCTTGCCGTACTGCCCTTTGGAAACTTGTGCGGTTGGGTCGACCGACTTGTCCCGCCCGGATGGTCCGCGGCTACGCGCCCGGTACTCGTCTCCCGGGGAGGGCTGGGGAGGGCCAGCGCTGCGCCGGCGTTCGGGGCCAATTCGATCGAGATGAGTGCGACGTCGAATCGGTGTCGGTGCATTGGCCGAGGTACGCACAGAGCTTCCCTGCTTGCAGTGCGAAGTCCCCCTGCCCATGGTGCAGCTGCCCCATGGGCAGGGGCGTTTCAAGGTCCTGGTGATCACGTGAGTCCGCAGGGCAGAGCGGTCCGGTCGGGCCCGTCACGTACGCAACGAAGCTCCGGTTGAACGGGGTGCCCTTCCCAAGTCGCCCTGAACCACTGGAGCTTAGATGTGCCGTCAGTCTGCCACCGTCTGTCTCGTGAGGTCGCCTGCTCTGGAGGGTGTGGCAGAGCTGTCGCTGGTGGAGCCGGTTGCGGGTCCTGCCTGATCCGCGGCAGCGGCGCGGGGTGCGTCACCTTTTCGTGGCAGTGATGCAGGTTGCCGCCTCGGCAGTGGTGGCCGGCGCTCGCTCGAACGCGGCGATCGGTCAGTGGTCCGCGAGTGCTCCGCAGCATGCCCTGCCCCGGCTGGGTGCCCGTATGGTGGGCGCGCTGGGGATGCGTGTCGCAACGAGCCGCCACGATCCGGCGGATCATCGGCCTGGTCTGCCCCGGCGGCCTGGCCGACTGAACGGCGCCGATCCCGGCGGCGCCCAGTCGCTGGCCGTGGACGGCAAGACCGCCCGCGGCTCCCGGCACGGCCAGACGCCCGCCGCCCACCTCCTGGCCGCGATGACCGGCGACGGCCGGACCGTCACCAGCTGCGAGTCCCGACAAGACCAACGAGATCACGTGCCTCGCCGCGTTGCCGAAGCACTACGACCTGAACGGGGTCACCATCACGGCAGATGCCCTGCACACGCAGCGTGACCACGTGCGTTTCCTGGTGGAGGAAAAGAAGGCGACTACCTGCCGTGGTCAAGGCCAACCAGCGCGGGCTGCACCGCAGGCTCCGTCACCGCCGTGGAAGGACGTCACCGCACGGTACTACGACCGTGGAGTGAGCCATGGCCGCAAGGAGACCCGCGTGACCAGGGCCCTCACCGTCACCGATCTCGGCCTGGACTTCCCTCACGCCGTCCAGGCCGTGCGCATCCTGCGTCACCGCACCGATGTCAAGTCGGCAGGTGCAGCCGCCAGACCGTCTACACGATCACGGACCTGACCTCGTATCAAGCCTCGCCCCAACGGCTCGGACAGCTCGCGAGGTCACAGTGGGCCATCGAGAACCGGCTCCATTTCGCCCACGACACCACCTTCCGCGAGGACGCCTCAAAGATCCGCACCGGCCATGGACCCGAGGCTATGGCGATACTGCGCAACCTGGCGATCAATACGCTCCGGCGGCACGGGCACCACAACATCGCCGCCGGCCTCCACCACATCTCCTACGACCCCTTCAACAGGCAGCTGGACCTGCTGAGTATCCCCTGACAAGGCCATCTACATGATCACCGGGACTTTGAAACGCCCCTGGCCCCATGGGCTATCCGATTTCCGAGTCCTGGGGTTGGGGCTGGGGCCGTGACCGGGACCTGAGGTGGGTGCGGTAGTCGGTCAGCTCCTTCTTCACCACCGGGGCCATCAGATAGAGGCCGATCACGTTGAAGAGAGCGAGAACGAACAGGAGCGCATCCGCCAGGTCGAGGACCGCGCCCAGGGTGAGTAGCGAGCCGATCACAGCGCAGGCCGAGACGAGCAGCTTGTACACGGTCAGGCTGGTACGTGAGCGGCCGAAGAGGTCGGCCCAGCCCTGCTCGCCGTAATAGGACCAGGTGATGATCGTTGAGAAGGCGAACAGGACGACGGCGACGGTCAGCACATAGGGGAACCAGGGCAGGACGGTGGCGAAGGCATCGGAGGTGAGGGTGACGCCGTCGGGGACCGCTTCGCCCTTCTCCGCCGCCTCGCGCGCCGCGATCCAACTCTGGGGGCTGGCAATGACGATGGTGAGCGCGGTCATGGTGCAGACGATGACGGTATCGATGAACGGGCCGAGCATCGCGACGAAGCCCTCGGTCACGGGGTGCCGGGTCTTCACAGCGGCGTGGGCCATGGGCGCCGACCCGAGCCCGGCTTCGTTGGAGAATGCGGCCCGCTGGAAGCCGATGATCATGACACCGATGGCTCCGCCGGTAACTCCGGTCGGACTGAAGGCGCTCTGCACGATCAAACCGATGGCGGTCGGCACGGCGTCGGCGTTGGCGCTGATGACGACGAGGCAGGCGACGATGTAGATGGCAGCCATCGTCGGGACGAGCCGCGCGGTCACCGCCCCAATGACCTTCATCCCTCCGAGCAGGACGACGGCGATCAGTACCGAGGCGACGATGCCGAAACCCAGACTGGCGCCGGTTCCGGCCATCCAGCCGTCGTCCCCGCCGGTGACGCCCCGCAGTTGGGCCAGTGTCTGGTTGATCTGAAACATGTTGCCGCCGATGACCGCGAAGAACACGATGACCACGGCGAACAGTGGCGCGAGCATGCGTCCGAAACGCCCCAGACCGCGGTCGGCGAGGCCACGGCGCAAGTACTGGAGCGGCCCGCCGCGGACGGTGCCGTCCTCATCAACTTCCCGGTACTTCACCGCCAGTGTGCATTCGACGAACTTGATCGCCATGCCCAGCAGGCCGCAGAGGACCATCCAGAAGGTCGCGCCGGGGCCGCCGACGGTGACCGCGACCGCGACGCCGGCGATATTGCCCAGTCCCACCGTCCCCGAGACCGCGGCTGTCAGCGCCCGGAATGGTGTGACCTCGCCGGGGTCGCCGGCGTCGCCTGTCCGGCGGCTGCTCGCGCGTACCAGCCCGACGGCGTGTCTGAAGCCGCGCAGCTGGATGACGCCGAAGTAGCAGGTGAACACGGTGCCGGCGACGACCAGCCACGCGACGATCCAGGGGAAGGCGACGCCGAGGACGGTGACCTCGGCGAAGATCAAGGCGGACACGGCCTCGGTGAGGGGGTTGACGACGCTGTTGACGGTTTCCTCGATACCGGTGGCGCCGCCAGCGTCCGCGAGGCTGCTGTACGGGGGTATGGCTGTGTGTGGCATAGCGATCTTGACTCTCTAGGTGGTCGGGGGAGAGACGTTGCGCCCCTCGGGGCTGGCGTCCCGCAGCGTCTCGCCGATTCGTCGGCTGACTTGCCCTACGCCAGTTGCTCGTGCGACCAGGCCGCCAACGCCTTGGCGCAGCCCTCCATGGGACTCGTGCAGAGAAACGGGGTGCTCAAATCGTTCTGTGCCACGTTGCCCATCTCGTGCGTGCCCGCTCAGCCGGGCCACAGGGCGCCTGTGGTACCGGGGCTGACTGCGAGGGAGAGGCGGCCACGGGCTGGAGCGGCTGCCAGACTGGTGGCTGCGTTGACTTTGACCATTCCTGTCAGCAGCACCGGTCATTTGCCGCCGAGATAGGCGGCTTACTCCTCAAGAGCAGCGAAAAGCGGGGGACGGTCGGTTGCATACACACAGGTTAGGCCGGTGTGTATGAGGCGCCATTGTCGAAAGTTGACCGAAATGATCGAACGGATATCGCCTGAGCGGTAGCACACAACCCGCGCTAAGGACTGTCCCGCAAATGATCTCTGGAATCCGATGGCGCGACGCAGCCCTGGCGCCAAGAATCGCCAGATGCATGAAGTGAAGATGTCCGATGGGGTCATCACCCTGCCCCCGCTGCGCCTGGACGATGCGGAGGCGCACCTCGCAGGGGAGGATGAGCAGCTGGTCCGCTGGCTCAGCGGCGGTCCCGGCACGCGCGAAGGCGTCGGAGCCTACATCCGGCACTGCCGGGAACAGTGGGACACGGCCGGGCCACTCCGCGCTCGGTATCCGGGCAGGCGCCGACGAGACGCGCGGGGACGATCGACCTGCGGTTCGCAGCAGAGGGCTTGTCGCCCGGCCAAGTGAATGTCGCGGGTCCTCATCCGCGCCACAGGCACTGTCTCCGCTGCTGCCACAGACCAGGCCAATGGGCCGGGCCGCGAACTGAGCAGCGGGGAGCTCGGGGAGGATCTGCTCCTCCTCGACTCGCCCGTCCCCGGCTTGGGAGCTTCCTGGAACTGGTCGGCGCGGGCCTTCACTGCACCAGCCGGGCGGTGGCTGCTGGCCGGCGGACTCACCCTCGACAACGTGCAAGAGGCTGTCCGTTCCATCGCACCATGGGGGGCCATATCAAGCGGGGTGAAGCGGCAACAAAGCGTCAAGGATCCCGGTTTGATCAGCGAGCTTCATCAAAGCAGCCCGTTCCGTATGACCAAGCGGGATCCCTAGCGGCATGCCAGTGCCGCGGGTGCCGGGCGATGCCCAGGCAGCGGAGAATTTGCCGTTCATCCGCGCTCGGGGCATCGCCCGGCCACAGCCATCCGGACCGAGGAGTGTGAGCCCAGATGGCGGTGTATCGCACGGAGGACCGGGTGGCCATCCGCGCGAGGGCCTCGATCGTCCCCTGATCAGACCGGCCCGGGTGGGAACGCTATCCGCACGGCAACCCGTCCGAGTGCTCCACAAAGTCGCCTCGCTGCGACGGAAGTTGATAACTGCAGTCATCCGGCGGGCAGCGCGGTGACGGAGACACCAGTGACCCCCGCCATGGAACTGTGCGGCATTCCGTGAGTTCCCCTGAGCCCCGCTGAATCCCCGGGCCCGTGGCCAGGGGGTTCTTCCTCCTTCGTGTGCTGTGCTGGCTCGTGACGCAACTTCGAGATTCTTGAAGCGTTCTCATCGCGTCCGACCGATTCGCAGTCGGGTCGAAGGTGAGGAGGCTCGGGTCGGCGGCGCCGGCAGTCGTACGGGACCTGCGTGAGCACAAGGGCGCCCGCGTCGGCTGAGGAGCTGGAGCGGTTCGAGACCGATGTGCTGTCCGGGTTCGTCCTGGCACGGGCCTCAGCAGCGCTGGCGGACGGCACCATCCGCGAGGACGTCGGTCACCTGGCTCAGATCAGGACCTGGTTCGGCCGGCCCTTGTGGGACATGGAGCCCGCTGACGCGGACGTGTATTTCGGGAAGGGGCTGCGGCACTCGCCCAGCGGCACCCGGCTGGGCCGGTCGCAGGCGCTGAGCACGTACTTCATGTTCCTGGAGCTGCGGCACAAGGTCGAAATCCACCGGATGACCGGCCGGGTGGTCGAGTGCCCGACCGATGAGATGAACCGGCCGCGCGGGACCAAGGACGCCCAGTTGCGGATCCCGCCGAGTGAACCGGAGATCGGGACGTTGTTCACCGGCTGGGGCGGCGAGCTGGCGACCTGCCGGAAGTTCGCCCCGACCGCCCGGAACTACACCGCCTTGAAGCTGATGTCCCAGGTCGACCTGCGGGTGAGCGAGGCGTGCGGCCTCGACCTGGACGACATCAAGTGGGACCTGGGCCGCTTCGGCAAACTCAACGTCCGCCACGGCAAGGCGGCCCGCTGCTCGGGGCCGCGGGAGCGGATGGTTCCACTGATCAACGGTGCCGACCGGACACTGCGGTGGTTCATCGAGGACGTGTGGGGTCAGTTCGACGACGATCACACCCGGCCCGGCGCCCCTCTGTTCCCGAGCGAGCGGAAGAACACCGACGGTTCCGCCCGCCGGGTCGGCGACGACGCCCTGCGCAACGGGCTGTCCGACGCGGTCGAGGCTCATCTGCCGAGCTGGGCAGACAGGTTGACGCCGCACGTCCTGCGGTACTTCTGCGCGTCCCAACTCTACGGAAACGGACTGGACTTGCTCGCAATCCAGGAGGTTCTCGAACATTCCTGGATCGCTACGACATGCGGTATATCCACATGCAGCAGACCCGGGTCGAGGACGCCTCGGCCGCCGGGATGGAACGGGCCGCGAAGCGGCTGGAAGGACTGGCCCGATGAGGTGGAACCTGCGGCTGACCGCCGCGAACAAGTGTATCCGGAAGGCGTCCGAGCTCCAGCGGAGCCTGGCCGAGCACGGCCTGGTGATCTCGGCCGGCAAGATGTCCGGACTGTGGTCCGGCCAGCCGGTCTCGCTCAAGCTGGAGGACCTAGACGTCATCTGCGTGGTCCTCGGCTGCGAGATCGGCTACCTGCTGATCCCCGAACCTGAGAAGGTCAACCGCCCCGCCAGGCAGAGGAGACCGAACGGGCCGCGGTCGGCGCGGGAACTGCCGCACCGAAGGTGATCCCCAAGCGCCGCGACGGCCGATCGCTGCCGCCGGAGTGAGCCGATGGCACGATTCCCGAAGGGCCACGTCAAGCCCACCGACTCCTGCGACAGCAGCTTGGCCTGGGGAACTTCAGTGGCCGCCTCTGCGCCACCTGCCATATGTTCGGCCGCGGCCACGACGCGGCCGCATGCACCGGCTGCCGCCGCGTCCTGCCGCTGAAGTGGAACTACTGCCGTCTGTGCTGGTGTCAGGCCCGCCTCACCGCGAAGTACGTCGCTGGCCATCCCGCGGACGAGACAGACGTGCGGAACCGGCTCGCCGCCACCCGGCATCACCAGCTGTTCTTCGTCGGGATGCACTTCCGCAGACGACCGACCCTCTCGGCACGGAGGCGCGGAGGACGGCGGGGAGCCCCGCGCAAGCCGCCTCCTGCGCCGGCCTGGCGCCCGGATCCCGGCAGCTACCGCTGTTCGCGCAGATCCCCCGTGACTTCAACGGGCTCGCACTGGCCGACGCCGACCTGACCAGCCCGTGGCTGGCCTGGGCAAAGTACCTCGCCCACCGACTCGGCGAGACCCGCGGCTGGGGACGCAACACGCTTCGCCGTCAACCGCGGCCTGGCCCTCGTCCTCACCGGCTACGGCGAGGGCGACGCTATCCGGCACAAGGAGATCTTCGCCCCGCTGCGGGCCCTGGACCTGCCGGTTGGCCACACCGTCACGGTCCTGAAAGAGATGGGGATCGTCGAGGACGACAGCGAACCCTCCTTCGAACGCTGGATCGCAGATAGGCTGAAGGGTCTCGCACCCGGTATCCGCTCGGAGGCCGAGTGCTGGACCCGCGTCCTGCGCGACGGCGGCCCCCGCAGCCTCCCGCGACGGGAAGGCACGGTCTGGCTTTACCTCAACCGAGTCCGCCCGGCGCTGCTGGAATGGTCGAACCCCTACGACCACCTGCGCGAAGTGACCCGCGACGACGTCCTCACCTACATCAAGACACTGCACGGCCACCAGCGCCACGACCAACTCGTCGCCCTGCGCTAGCTGTTCACCTGGGCCAAGCGGAACGGACTGATCTTCCGCAGATGGGCCAGAGCGAGCAGGGCCTGCTTGAATCAGCCTAACCGTCGCCACCTGGTGCCGAGTTCCTGCCGACGGGCCTGGATGAGCCAGGAGACATGCTCAACGAGCTCATGCGGAACGTCGAGCATGGAAGGACACGGGACCAAGCGAGGCTCCTCGGCCGAAGCGCGGTACGTAGAGAACACCAGCGCAACGGCCAGGAGCCTCGAGTCGTCACACCACCCCTCTGACCAGCCTGTATAACCTCCCTGAGACAGGTTGAAAGAGGTTCAATTTGCTCCACCTCCGAGTGCGGCCTTTTTGGCTGTGTTGTACCAGTTGGGGGTGCTGAGGAGGGTGCTGTCGGGCATGTACTCGAGGGGGTCGAAGCCGGTCATGGAGCCAAACGTGTGCTTCGCTTCGCTTTGAGTCGGGAAGTCCTGGTACTTGATGAGTTTGCGTGTGGTGCTGTCGGCGTATTTCTGGGCCCAGTTCGCCTCCAGGTCGATGATGGGACCGTCGAGACCTCTCATGCCCTTGTTGCCGAACTGTCCGGCGGACAGGTCGAACGCCCAGCGCTGGCCGTTGCGTTCGCCGACGACGATGTAGTGGTTGGCGTAGGTGCGCTGGTCGACGTTGTCCCAGATGCCCATGCCCCGGAACTTGATGTTGGTGTAGCCGTTGGCGCGCATGTACGAGGCGACGGGGTTCATCAGTGCCTCGCACTTGCCAGCCGGGTTCTCGATCAGATTGCCGATGGTCTTGCCGGGGATACCCGAGTCGTAATTCAGGACTTCCGTACGGGCGTTGTTCCGCAGGGCAGTCTCCTCGGCGTTCAGGGCGGCGAAGGTCATGCCCGAACGTCGTGTCTCGATCCGGAATTCTGGGACGTCAGAGGCGACGACGACTCTGACGGGGCGACCGTTGGCCTCGAAATGACCATCGACGATGGTAAGTTTGTTCGCCATGTCGTGTCTGGACCATGCAGAGGGCATGCTCGGCAGGAGGCCGGAGTTATTCTTCCCTTCCAAGGCACCGTTACCCGAGGTCCGCATGGCGTGGATAATTTCGCCGTCTTCGTTCAGGAATGCGATCCGGTATCCGGCGGGGGCGTTCCGGAGGTTTTCCACATTCGTGATTTCGCGGCCGGTACCCTTGAGATACCACGCAACATCGTCCGGGCTCTTGCCGCGGAATGTGGGCACGCGGGCGAGGTCGTCGGTTTCGTTCAGCTGGCCGGCGGCCTTCTCCAGATTGAAAATGCCATCCCAGCTGTTTCCGCTGCCTGAGTCGATTATCTTGAGGACCTTCGTATTTCCGTTGGCGGCGGCGTCGGACAGCCTCGATGCAGCCACTCGTTTGTCCGATATTTTTTTGATTTTGTCGGGGTCAAACCATTGGCTGAGGATTTGGGAAGCTTCCCGGTGTGGCAGTCGGGCTGCTGCCCCGCCCTGGCGGGCGGCCCGTGCAGCACGGGCTCTTGTGAGGGCGGCGATGCCGAAGGCCTCGGACCCGACGCCCAGAAGATCCAGCAGGATGTTGTCGTAGAAGGAATCCCACGCGCGGCGTGCAGTGTCGCCCTGGTCGGTGGTCTTGGCAATCGCCAGGTCGGTCATTGTCCCACCCAGCTGGGTTACGGCAGCCACGCCGCCCAGGGTTGCGGAGACGGGGAAACTGACCGGGGCGGCCAGGGCGGAGGCAACAGCGACGGTGACAGCTGCGGTTCTCAGCGCGCTGCCCGTCATTTCCCAATTTCGTTGGGTGTCTTCTTCTTGTGGAGTGAAGAGAAGCCGGTCGATATTTTTGGACCATTGCATGCTGAAAGCTTGGCCGAGGCTGTCGAAATTTGAGGGAACTGCGACGAGAATCCCGGACGCGCTCTCCCGGGCTTTCTTGACGTCTGGTGTTTGCCGTAGCGTGTTGCAGGCACCTTCTCCATTCGGCTCGTCACCGCTGGCCTCAGCAACACCCCACCCCGAGCGAGTGAAGTCTCCGGTCACGAGCCCTTCCGTATCCGGTACAGACAGGTGCTCCCTGACAACCTCCTGCGTTGTCGGAGTAATGCTGTAATTCACCTCGAAGGTATACTTTTTCGAAAACTTATTGCCCGAGCGATGACCTCTATGAAATGTTTCCACAAGACTATCGGGGCGGTATGCGTAGAGACCTGCCGATTCCAGCAGGGACACCACCAGCCATCGATTACCGACAGGTATCGCGGCAATTCCTGGAACTATCTTCCTTTCGACTGACTCCGCAGTGGCGACGACGAGGTCTACTTGGTTTCGGATGTTCAGCTGCAGTGCGTGTATTTTGCGCTGCTCTTTCGGTTTGGCCAGCCAGTCTTCGGCAGCGCTTCGTATATCTTCGGAAATGTTGGGCGTTGTGAACGCAAGGTGGAGTAGGCGATCACTCAGTACGGACTCGTAGTATGTGGCGACATTTTTGATTATCTGGGGTGCCAGCTGAGCTGCTTCGGAAAGCATCGGGGTGATGGCTTTGCGTACTGTGCGCAAGTTTTTGCGCCCGGTGTCGGTAGTGGGATCGAAGGTCTGCACGAGGGTGCTGCTGATCGTTGGATCGAATGTGGCCCTGTCGATCCATGTGGGACTCCACAGTCCATTCGATTCCTTCCGCTCTGCCGCTCCGAGTATCAGCTCCAGGCCGGTCAGGCTTGTCGCCTGCTGCCCGCCCTGCCGCTTGCCGCTGCCACGCAGACCAGCTTCGTATGTGACGTTGACACGGGAATTGAGAAAGGCTGTGATAGCTTCCCGTGATGCACTGGGCACGAGGCTATTCATCTCAGCGCCGACAGAGGTGCGAAGCCTCGTGGAAATGTCAGCCTGGTCGGTGCGGATGCGCTGGGAGAGGGCGTGGCGGAGGGCAGCTACATTTGTGCCGCTCTTTATGAGACTGACATCGATGTCAAGATGTTCGCCGGGAGGGATGGCCAGCTGCTGTGGAATTCCGACTGGATTCCAGTTGTCGAATTCCGTCGGGTCGTTATTCTCTGGCGTGATTTCGAAGCCCGACGCTCGTGGAGATTTCCAGGAGATGAGGTAGCTCCTACGATATCCGGTGAGGTGAGGGCTGTTGTCGGTGTCAACAAAGAGCTTCGGCTTCCCTGCATGTGTCTCAAATCTGAACTCGATCCATTGAGGGTGCGTTATCCTGATGCGTCCACCCCAGAAAATGGATGTTTTTTCTTCCGCTTCGATAATGAGTCCTTCTTTGGTGAACGCCAGCGTTCCGTCGGGCATCGTGCGTACGGCAGAGAACCTTGGCTGCTCCAGGGGGAGGCTTCGAGGCTGGGGGGTGGCTGTGGGTGGTGTGGGGGGTGTGGTGTGTCGTTTTCCTCTTCGTTTGGTGGGTTGGGGTGGTGTGGTGTTGGTGGGGGGGTTGG
>NZ_JBHXPI010000014.1:0-151744 GCF_042718575.1 Streptomyces sp. NPDC058579 | reverse complement strand
CGGTAACGGTGCGACGGTCACGGGGGCCCCCGTCGGCTGGACGTGCACGGGGACCCCCTAACACCCCCGTCGCCCCCCATGCCTGAACCAGGATTGGGGGGCGACGGGCGTTGCGGGCCGACCGGGAGGTTCGGCCGGTCAGACCTTGGCGCCTGCCATGCGGCGCCGGCGGACGATGAACAGACCGCCGCCGAGCGCGGCCGCGGCGACGAGCGAACCGCCGACGGCCATCTCCGTGGAGCTGGGAGCGAGCGAGCCGCCGATGCCGCCCTGCGCGCCCTGGCCGGCCAGCACCCGGAACGACTGGGTGAGCGTCCGGTTGCCGCACTGGACGGCCAGGTTGTACTGGCCGGGCGTGACGTTGTTGTGGATGCGGACCGTGGCGGTGGAAGCGCCGTTGGTGTTGCCGGAGAGGGTGGTCGTCGGGAAGGCGTTGGACGTCACCGTGCCACCGGCGCAGTTCCGGGCGGAGATGGTGAGGAGTCCCCCCTGGTGGACGGCGACGGGGGAGACCGTGACCCCGTTGTTGCCGTCGCCGCCTCGCGGGGCCTCGAAGGCGTTGACGGAGACGTTGACGGGCTCGGTGGTGGCAGCGGCGAGGGGGGCTGCGAGCCCGACCGCCGCGAACGCGGTGGCGGTCACCGCCAGAGTGCGTGCAGCACGCATGGTTGAACCTCCAGTGGAAGACGCCCCAAAGCGGTGCTCCGGGAAGTTCGACGAGTACGCCTTCCACCACGAACATTCACAAGTAGTAGCAATCCTCGCATTTCGGGACTGGTCCACCCTGGTGAGGCGACACGCCGAGGAATCGGCCGCGAATCTGACGGAGCCGCAGGTCACAGACCGTCAGGAAGATTGTCTGACGAATACTCGGATGGGTCATCGTCCTCGCCACCCGCCCGCCCGCCTGGTATCACGAATTCCCGGAACCCGCCGGTGCGGGCGGCCCCCGCCCGCCACCCGTTCGCCCTGCTCCGATCGCCGGTCCGCCGGTCCGCCCTTACCGTTCTGACGACGCCACGAAGGGAGAACCATGAGCCCCAAGGACTTCAGCGTCCTTGTGCCGAGGAGACGCCAGCCATGGGGCGTGCTCGCTCTCGTCATGCTGTCCGGCCTCGCGATGATGCGCAACGGAGTCGAGACGGACCTTCCGCCGCAGCCGACGGCCGCCGCGCGACCGCAGCCGAACGCGTCGCCGCCCACCGCGCCCGACGGACTCGAACCCCTGGCGTACGCTCCCGCCTCGCGCGTGACCATCCCGGCCATCCGGGTCGCGGCGCCCATCATGGACGTCGGCCTCGACCAGTCGGGCTGGATCGCGGCGCCGCCTCCGGAGGACCCGAACCTGGCGGGCTGGTACCAGAACGGCATCGCACCCGGGCAGCGCGGCACCGCCGTCCTCGTCGGCCACGTCGACAACTCCGCGGGCCCCGCCGTCTTCTACGGCCTCGGGTCGCTGGAGAGGGGCCAGCACGTCGAGGTGGAACGGTACGACGGCCAGGTGGCCGTCTTCGAGATCTACGGCGTCGAGGTGTACGCCAAGAACAACTTCCCCGGGGTAGAGGTCTACTCCGACACAGGGGCTCCCGAACTACGCGTCATCACCTGCGGCGGCGGCTACTCCCGCGCGCAGGGCTACGACGGCAACGTCGTCGTCTACGCACGCATGGTCGGCTCGCGCTGATCCCCGGTCCCTCTCCCCCACTCCGTCCCACAGACCGGCGCACTCTCCGATGCTCCTGGTGAAAGGAAAGGGCCTGGTCATGCCGCAGATGTCGAAGGTCGAGCGGTACGCGGCGAACAGGCAGCCAAGGCCGGCTGGCATCAGCCGTCCCGCGCCGAGCGATGCAACCACCTACTCGCCGGCGCGGGCCACAAGCAGCGGCTGGAAGAAGCCCGTCTCCGGTGGCATCCGCCACTGAGGGTCGACAAATCCGGCCTCGGCCGCGAGGCCGGCCAGCCGGTCCCGGCCTAGGGCCCAGTAGGTAGTCCGGCGGACCTGGACGCGCCATTCTCCGCCTGCCGGAAGAAGTTGGAAGTGCTCCAAGTCGTAGTGCTCCCCGTCGTCGTGCCAGTGCCAGAGCTGGAAGGTGACGGTTCGCTCTCCGCCGTCGGCTTCGGCGACCCTGGAGACTTGCGGAGGCGTCGAAGCCGGACGATCGCGCATCAGGTCGTCGTAGGGCCGTGTGCTGATCAGCAGCCGGCCGCCGGGGCGCAGGACTCGGCGCATGTCAGCCAGGGCGGCGTTCACATCCTGCTCTGTCAGCAGGTGAGGCAGCGAGTTGTCGGCGCAGACGACAGTGTCGAACTGGCCACCGGCAAACGGGAGGCGCCGCATGTCGGCGGCGGCCGTGCGCAGACTCAGGCTCCGTCGGGCGGCCTCCCAGGCGGCGCGGGCGGCGGCGCGGGGGCTGATGTCGGTCCCGGTGACCCGGTGCCCGCGCAGCGCCAGGCCGATGGCCTGGGTGCCGATGCCGCAGGAACAGTCGAGCACCGCCGCGCGATCCTGACCGATCAGCGCGTCCAGGGCGTCCCCCTGCCGACGGATGCTCGCGTCCCAGTCCGAGTAGATCAGGTGGTAGTCGTCGGCCAGTTCGTCATAGAAGTGAGCCACTGATGTCCCAGGCATGACCTGAGATTACGGTGCCAGATTCCCCGGAGGCGCTGGTCGCCCTGGTGATCGGCACTAACGTCCTCGCTGACGACAGTGCCGTCATTTCCCGTGGGGTGGTTCCCACGAAGGGCGGCAGAATGGGCCTTGCCGCGAGCGCTTCAGGCCCTGCTTCCCGCGGTCGACCGGGGACCGGCCCGCGCACTCAGGTGGGACCTCTGCCCGAGGATGTGAACGTCGTACGCCTGGAGCGCGATGGCGTGGACGGCCTCGGAAATCCCTGGCGCGGCCCACTCTTTGAGCCGTCGGTGGCTGGTGCGGTCGGAGCATTGAGATCGCCCGCAAGGGCGTACCCGCCCCGATCCAGGCCGGCAAGCGGTGGACAATGGAACGGACGCACTCGTGGATGAACGGCTACGGCAAGCTCCGCCGCTGCACCGAGAGGAACGGCGCGGTCGTCGAGTTCTACCTCCACCTTGCCGCGACTCTCGTCCCGCTCCGCATGCTCATCCGACACTCGACGAGCCGCTACCGGTGGGGCGGCCGCCCCACCACCCGACGCCTCAAGTGATCCACTGCCGGTCGGTCTTAATCGAGTGCGAGAGTCCCGGTCCGGGTGATACAAGGTCCGCGTGACTGATCATCTCTACTTCCCCACCCTGCTGCGGATGATTGACGAGCGTTCCGCCGCGTTCCGCGCCGCCGTCGCCGCGGCCCCCAGCCTCGACGCCGACGTCCCGTCCTGCCCGGGCTGGACGCTGTACGACCTGGCGAACCACCTCAGTGAGGGGGACCGTTTCTGGGCCTACATCGTGCTGAACACCGCGCCGGGCGACCAACGGCCGAGCAAGGACGGGCTGGCGGCGCCCAGGGAGCGCGAGGAGCTCATAGCCTGGCTGGCCGACTCGACGGAGCAGCTGCTCACTGCTCTGCGCGAGGCCGGCCCGGACCGGGGCTGCTGGGCCTGGTGGGAGCCGCTGGCCTCGCCGCACACGGTGGCCGCCGTGGCCCGCCGCCGCGTCCCGGAATCGCTGATCCACACCTACGACGCCCAACTGGCCTCCGGTACCCCGCAGGAGCTGCCGACGACCGAGGCGGGCGACGCCATCGAGGAGTTCCTCGCCACCGTCTGCACCGGCACGGTCCCGTGGCCGGGCGAGCCCGCCACCATGGACTACCACGCAGCCGAGGCCGGCTCCTGGCGCCAGACCGTGGACGCCGCCGGTTCCCGCTTCACCCGCCTCACCGCGGCGGAGGCCGCCGAGAGCAAGCCCACCGCCGCCATCTACGGCACGGCGAGCGAGATGGCGCTGCTCATGTACATGCGCGTCCCGGCCGGCTCGCTGCGGATCGAGGGCGACGCCGACCTGCTCCAGCAGCTGCAGGACTGGGGCTGAGGCCGACCGGCAGATGGATCACCTGAGGCGTCGGGTGGTGGGGCGGCCGTCCCAGCGGTAGCGGCTCGTCGAGCGTCGGATGAGCATGCGGAGCCTGACGAGAGTGGCGGCGAGGTAGAGGTGGAAGTCCACGACGCGTAGCCGGAGCCGTGGACCAGCGCGAGCACGATGTACTCGAAGACGGTCCGGTCTGGAATCCGTCGCCGGTGCCAACCCAGCGGATGGCTCTCGGCGTATCCCTTCCGCACGGCAGCAGAGCGGCGAAGTGGTCCCACAGGGGTTCCGAAAGGCATGCTGGGACCGCAGGCACGAGCCCTCCGGGTGATCACAGAGCGTCAAGAACTCCATGATCCCTCAGGCTCGTGCCTGCCTTGCGTTCGGGCCCGCCTGGGCTGCCCCACCCACCAGACGTGATCCCCGACTACGAGGACCCCGCGTTCTTGCACCGCGAGCGAAGCAGTCAGGCCACAGCGTTCCTGTGGCCCGAACAGGCGGCAGACGGGAATGGCTGGCGCCGGCCGGTGGAGGGCGGCGTCCAGGCAGTAGCCCCCTCCGGACCCTCCCTTAGAATCCGCCGCATGCTGCGCGTACTGGCCGTCGACGACGAGGCACCCGCCCTCGGGGAGCTGCTCTACCTGCTGCGCGCCGATCCCCGGATCCGCAGCGCCGAGGGTGCCACCGATGCCACCGAGGCCCTGCGCAGGATCGGTCGCGCGCTGGAGGCGGGGCCCGACGGGGACGAGGCCATCGACGTCGTCTTCCTCGACATCCACATGGCCGGGCTCACCGGGCTCGACCTCGCGCGGCTGCTCGCGGGCTTCGCCCGGCCGCCGCTGATCGTCTTCGTCACGGCGCACGAGGGCTTCGCCGTGCAGGCCTTCGACCTCAAGGCCGTGGACTACGTCCTGAAGCCGGTGCGCCGCGAACGGCTCGCGGAGGCCGTCCGCCGGGTCCGCGAGCTGGTGCACGCCTCCGCCGTACCCGCCTCGCCCGCCGCTCCCGAGCACATACCGGTCGAACTCGGCGGGATCACCCGTTTCGTGGCCGTCGACGACATCGCCTACGTCGAGGCCCAGGGCGACTACGCGCGCCTGCACACCGACGAGGGCAGCCACCTCGTCCGTATCCCGCTCTCCGCCCTGGAGGAGCGCTGGGCCGCCCGCGGATTCGTCCGCATCCACCGCAGCCACCTCGTCGCCCTCGCCCGCGTCGACGAGCTCAGGCTCGACGGCGGCGCCACCTCCGTCCGCCTGGGCACCACCGAGCTGGCCGTCAGCCGACGCCACGCACGCCAGCTCAGAGACCTCCTGATGCGCCGCGCGGGCGGCTGACCGGTACGGGCCCCTGAGGCTCTACCGTGCGTGAACACCGCTGCGTAGACTCCGGACACTTCCCAGCCCCTGCGAGGTCGCCCGATGCCGGAGCGGACACCGACGTCCGAGGACCCCACGCCGCGCAAGCCCCGGCGTGAGACCGTCACACGCGCCTCCGCGCTCCGCGCCGGCGGTGTGCCCGCGCGGCGCTTCCCCGGCCATCCGCCGCCCTCCCCCCGCCTCCGGCCGGGGGCACCCCCACCTCGCTTCGCTCGTTCCGAGATCAGCGAGCAGACCACCCTCGGCCACACCTACGTCCGCTCCCTGATGCGGAGCCAACTGCGGGCCGCCCTCACCGCGCTCGGCGCGCTCGCCCTGTGCGTCGGGCCGCTGCCGCTGCTCCTCGCGCTGCCCGCCCCCGAGGCCGCCGTCTGGATCGCGCTCGGCGTCGGCGTGTACCCGGTCATCTGGGTCGTCGCCCACTGGTACGTCCGCCGCGCCGAGCGCAACGAACGCGACTTCACCCGTCTCGTCGAGGGCCGCTGAGCGCGGGGGCCGGACGTGAACCACACCTACGCGGTGACCGCCGTCACCGCCGTCGTCCTGGCGACCGTGCTCATCGGCGCGCTCGGCCTGCGGATATCCCGGACGACCTCCGACTTCTACGTGGCCTCCCGCACCGTGCGGCCCGGCCTCAACGCCGCCGCCATCAGCGGCGAGTACCTCTCCGCCGCCTCCTTCCTCGGCATCGCGGGCCTCGTCCTCGTCCAGGGCCCCGACATGCTCTGGTACCCCGTCGGGTACACCGCCGGCTACCTCGTCCTGCTCGTCCTCGTCGCCGCCCCGCTGCGCCGCTCGGGGGCGTACACCCTCTCCGACTTCGCCGAGGCCCGGCTCGAATCCGCGACCGTCCGCCGGCTCGCCAGCCTCTTCGTCGTCGGCGTCGGCTGGCTCTACCTGCTCCCGCAACTCCAGGGCGCCGGCCTGACCCTGGAGATCCTCACCGGGGCGCCCGACTGGGTCGGCGGCCTGCTCGTCGCCGTCGTCGTCACCGGCATCGTCGCGGCCGGCGGCATGCGCAGCATCACCTTCGTCCAGGCCTTCCAGTACTGGCTGAAGCTCACCGCCCTGCTCGTGCCCGCGCTCTTCCTGACCGCCGCCTGGTTCGGCGACGACGCGCCCCGCGTCCGCTTCGACGCCCCCGCCGTCTTCCGCGAGCACACGGTCGTCAAGGTCGCCGACACCGTACGGATCGAGCTCGACGCCCCGCTCACGCTCACCGTCACCGGCCGCGTCGACTCCCTGCCGTACGAGGGGAGGACCGTCACCCTGGATGACGGCCCGCACCGCGTCGAGGGCGGTACCGCGCTCGCCTTCCCCGAGGGCGCGCCCGTCCCCAGCAGGGCCTCCGACGGAGCCGACCCCCTCGGCTGGTCCCAGCCCTTGGCCGGCGGGCGCGACGGGCACCAGCTCTACGCCACGTACGGTCTGATCCTCGCCACCTTCCTCGGCACCATGGGCCTGCCGCACGTGGCCGTCCGCTTCTACACCAGCCCGCACGGCCGGGCCGCGCGCCGCACGACGCTGGTCGTCCTCGGGCTCGTCGGAGTCTTCTACCTGCTGCCGCCGGTGTACGGAGCGCTCGGCCGGATCTACGCCCCCGAGCTCGCGCTCACCGGCGCGGCCGACGCCGCCGTGCTCGTCCTGCCCGAGCGGATGCTCGGCGGGGTGCTCGGCGACCTGCTGGGCGCGCTCCTGGCCGGCGGCGCCTTCGCCGCGTTCCTCTCCACCGCCTCCGGGCTGACGATGGCGGTCGCCGGGGTCCTCACCCAGGACGTGCTGCCCTCCAGGGGCGTACGGCACTTCCGGCTCGCGACCCTGTTGGCCACGGCCGTACCCGTGACCGTCGGGGTCTTCGCCTCGAAGGTCCCCGTCGCCGACGCCGTCGGCCTCGCGTTCGCGGTCTCCGCCTCCTCCTTCTGCCCCCTGCTCGTCCTCGGCATCTGGTGGCGCCGGCTCACCCCGCCGGGGGCGACAGCCGGGCTGCTGCTCGGCGGCGGCTCCGCGCTGACGGCCGTGATGGCGACCCGGGCGGGACTGCCGGACGAGGGGTGGCCGCACACCCTGATGGCCTGGCCGGCGGTCTGGTCGGTGCCGCTGGGCTTCCTCACGATGATCCTGGTCTCCCTCGCCACGCCCCGGCACATCCCGGCGGGAACCCCGGCCCTGCTCGCCCGGCTTCACCTGCCGGAGGAGTTCACCGGCCGTCCGGGGCCGGTGCGCGGCGAGCCGGGCAGCCGGGTCGAGGCACGAGGGGGCGAGGGATGACCGGGATCGAACTCGCCGCGATCGCCGCCGCCGGGGCCGTGCTCCTCACGCTCGGCTTCGCCCTCGGGCGGCTCGCCACCCGGCGCGGGGACAAGGCGGCCGACCTCGACCTCGGCACGCCCGTCGAGCGCGCCACCTTCCACACTCTGCACACCGCCTCGCTCGCGGCCCCGCCGCTGCGCGCCGGCCTCACCGAGGACACCGCCCGCAAGGCGGTGCGCCGGCTGCGCCCGCTCCTCGGCACGGAGGCGCTCTGCCTGACCGACCGGTCCGCCGTCCTCGCCTGGGACGGGCCGGGCGAGAGCCACCACCGCGCGCAGGTCATGGAGCGGGTCACGCCCCTCCTCGACTCCGGCCGCAGCCTCTCCGCGCACACCGGCTGCGCCGATGTCGCCTGCCCGCTGCGCTGGGTGGTGATCGCCCCGCTGACCGGCGAGGACGGGGTGCTCGGCGCGCTCGTCGCCTACGGTTCGCGGGAGTCGGCCGTTCTCGTCCGGGCCGCGACCGAGGTCGCCCGCTGGGTCTCCGTCCAGCTCGAACTGGCAGAGCTGGACCGCTCGCGGACCCGGATCGTGGAGGCCGAGATCCGGGCCCTGCGCGCCCAGATCTCTCCGCACTTCATCTTCAACTCCCTGGCTGCCATCGCCTCGTTCGTCCGTACCGATCCCGAACGGGCCAGGGAACTGCTTCTGGAATTCGCCGACTTCACTCGCTACTCCTTCCGCCGGCACGGCGAGTTCGCCCAGCTCGCCGACGAACTGCGGGCCATCGAGCAGTACTTGGCGCTCGCCGGGGCCCGCTTCGGCGAGCGTCTCAAAGTGACGCTGCAGATCGCGCCCGAGGTGCTGCCGGTGACCCTGCCGTTCCTCTGCCTCCAGCCGCTGGTGGAGAACGCCGTCAAGCACGGCCTGGAGGACAGCGTGCACGACTGCCGGGTCACCATCGCCGCCCGCGACGCGGGCTCCGAGGCCGTCGTCGTGATCGAGGACGAGGGCGTGGGCATGGACCCGGCCGTGCTGCGCGCGATCCTGCTCGGGGAGCGGCCCACCGGCTCCGGCATCGGCCTGTCCAACGTCGACGAGCGGCTGCGGCAGGTGTACGGCCCGGAGCACGGTCTGGTCATCGAGACCGGGGTCGGCGCGGGGATGAAGGTGACGGTACGGATCCCCAAGTACCGCCCAGGAGTGCACCGGACGGTTCCCTAGCTCCCGATCCCCCGATCCTCCGATCCCCGATCAGTAGAGATGGAGGGCCAGATGGCCGAGCGGGAGCCCCAACTGCCAGGCGGGGACCCACACTTGGTCGCACTCGTCCACCGGGAGGCCGAAGCCAGCGGGCGGCAGGCCGCCCAGGTCGGCCGCCCGGATACTGGTCGACTCCAGGAGCCGCCAGGTCTCCCTGGCCATGGCGAGGTCCGGCCCGTCCTCGCCCGCGCGGGTCCGTTCGTCGAGCCGTGCCCGTACCCACTGCGGCCAGGGGTGGTCGTACGAGGTACGGGAGAGCCACTCGTCGAGCCGGCCCGCGGCACGGGCCCCGCCGTGGGCGTCCGGGCCCTCGCAGAGATGGATGGTGAGCGCGAGCGTCTGCCGGCCGGCCCGGTACTCCAGGGTGCCGGGCTCGACCAGGCAGCCCGCGCGCAGCAGATCGTCGGCTATGAACTCGGCACACAGCCACGCCATCGGGACGGCGAGTCCGCCCCCGCTGGTGCCGTTGGAACTCTCGGGCAGCAACGCTCCCACCTTCTCCCGGACATGTCGGTCGGCGATCCCGACCACGAGCCTCCACCGAGGAAGACGCGCGCGGGTCGCTCTTTACTCAACTCGCCGGTGTGGTTTCGGATACGTTCCTCCGCCGGATCGGTGCCCGTGCGCACCAAGGAGGAGCCGGGGGCTGCCGGGGCGGTCGGTGCGGAGGGAGGGAGGCGTGCCCGTGGTGGCTCAGCCGAGGAGCGCGTACACCGCCGTCGCGTGCGCGGCGGTCTCCTCCGTGCCCTCGGCCGTCATCGTGATGTCGGCGAAGGCCATCCGCTTGCCCGCCTTGGTCAGCCGCGCCCGCACCAGGACGTCCGTACCGAGCACCGGTCGCTGGAAGCTGATGGACTGCTGCACCGTCGTCATCGGGACGAAGCCGCCGCGGGCGGCCGCGACCGCGACCACGGTCGCCGTGTCGGCGGCGGCCATCAGCGCCTGGCCGGAGAGCCCGCCGCCCTCGCGGGCCAGCCGGTCCGACCAGGGGAGGCGGAGCACCGCCTCCTGACCGTCGACCGAGACCACGGAGAGCCCCAGATCGAGTACCCAGGGGGCGAAGTTGTCGGCGAGTACCTTGTCCGCGGCGGCGGGAGTCATGGTCGGCGTCACCGGATCATTGTGCGGCCGTGGCGTGCGGGCGGGCAACGGCGCGTCGGCGCGGCCGGTAGCCGGGCAGCCGGTGGCCGAGCTGGCGGAGCGCGTAGTGCGAGCGGGACTTGACCGTTCCGGCGGGTATGCCGAGGTCGGCCGCGGCCTCGTTGACGGTCAGGCCGTGGAAGTAGAGCCGGACGAGGACCGCACGGTGCTCCGGGCTCAGGCCGCGGACGGCGGCGCGGACGTCGAGGGCGGCGACCGCCGACTCGGTCGTGTCGGCCGGGTCGGGGGTGGAGGCGAGCATCCCGTCGCCCGTCTCGACCGGCCGGGCGAGACGCGAGCGGCGGGCGTCGATGGCGAGGCGCCGGGCCACGGTGAAGAGCCAGGGGCGCATCGAATCGAACGGCCCGTCGAAGGCCTCCGGGTGGAGCCAGGCCCGTACGAGCGTCTCCTGGGCCAGGTCCTCCGCGCGCTGCCGGTCGCCGTAGGTCAGGCCGAGCAGGAAGCCGAGGAGCGCCGGGCCGTGGTCCCGCTGAAGCTTCGCGAGGTGCCGCTCGTCCGTGGTCGCCGTTCTCGTCGCGGTCGCCGTCGTCATGGTCAACACCTCTCCTGCCGGCTCGTCGTCCCGGGGCGTATACGAACGCATGCGGGCGACAAGGGACAGGGAACGAACGAGGGCTTGCGACGAGCGGTCGCACCGAGCGGCGAATGGTGCGATGAGCGGTCGGGCGGAGGCTCTTCATCCGTTTCGGGGGGTTTACGGCCCGATGCGGCTTTGACTCTTGACTAGGGCATTCATCCCTTGTCCATTCATCAGGTCAGCTTTTTATCCTATGAATGAGGCGGAGCCGGTAGATGACCCAGCGTACGAGACAGGGGGCGGTCGCCTTCGTGGCAGTCCTGCTCACGGCGGCGACCGGGTGCGCGGGCGGCGCCGGGGGGCCCGACACCCCACCCGAACGCCAGGACCCGGGGAGCCCCGCGGCCCCGTCGGCCGCCCCCGGGGGCGCCTCCGCGCGGACCGGCTTCACGCTCGTCGCCTCCGGTGACGTCCTGCCGCACGACTCGATCATCCAGAAGGCCGCCGCCGACGCGAACGGCCAGGGGTACGACTTCCGCCCGATGCTCTCCGGGGTGAAGAGTGTCGTCTCCGGAGCCGATCTGGCCATCTGCCACATGGAGACCGTGTACGGAGCCGAGGGCGGGCCCTACACCGGCTACCCCGCCTTCAAGTCCCCGCCCGAGATCGCCCCCGCGCTCAAGGAGACCGGGTACGACTCCTGCTCCACCGCCTCCAACCACACCCTGGACGACGGCGCCGCCGGCCTCGTCCGGACGCTCGACGCCCTCGACAAGGCGGGCGTCAAGCACGCCGGTTCGGCCCGCACGGCCGAGGAGGCGGCCCGCCCCACGTTGCTCAAGGCGGGCGACGCGACCGTCGCCCAGCTCGCGTACACCTACGACACGAACGGCTACCCGATGCCCGAGGGGAAGCCCTGGGCCGTCAACCTGATCGACGAGGGGAAGATCGTCGCCGACGCCCGGGCCGCCCGCCGGGCCGGCGCGGACGTCGTCGTGGTCAGCATCCACTGGGGCACGGAGTGGCAGACCGCCCCCGACGACCGCCAGCTCACCCTCGCCCGCTCCCTCACCGCCTCGCAGACCGCCGGCAGACCGGACATCGACCTGATCCTCGGCACTCACGCGCACGTCCCGCAGGCGTACGAGAAGGTGAACGGCACCTGGGTGATCTACGGCATGGGCGACCAGATCGCCGGCGCCATGATCAACCACGCCGGCGCCCACGACCCCCGCGGCAACCAGTCCAGCCTGGGGCGCTTCACCTTCACCCCGCCCAAGACCCCCGGCGCGCGGTGGGAGGTCGCCAGGGCGGAGTTCCTCCCGCAGTGGTTCGACACCGGGCGCGGCCGGGTCGTCGACCTCAACGCGGCCATCGAGAAGGGCGAACCCCTCACCGCCGTACGCGACACCATCCGCGACGTCGTCCTCGAACGGGGCGCGGCGAAGGACGGCCTGGTGATGGGGGAGTAGTGCGCACAGCGATGCCGGAGCCGGTCACGGGACGACCGTGACCGGCCAGCGGCCCGCCTTGACCAGCCGGACCGCGACCGAGCCGACGAGGCGGTGGCCCGCCGACTCCGACGCGCCCACCACGACCGCGTCCGCCTTGAGCTCGTCCGCCGCCGACGCGAGCCCCGCGTACGCGTCGCCCCGGAAGGTGTGGAACTCCCAGCGCACCTGCCAGACGTCCCGTACCTTCTCCGCCGCCTCGCGGATCTCCGCCACCAGGCCCTCGGCGATCTCGTCCGTCGTCACGGCGACCGGCGCCCCGAGCGCCACGCCCGCGGCCATCACCGGCTGGACGTAGACGAGGGCCAGCAGGGCGTTCTGCCGCCGGGCGAGACCGGCCGCGTACGACGCGGCCCGCAGGGAGGAGTCGGAACCGTCGACTCCGGCGACGATCACCTTGGGGCCGTCCGTACCGCGTTCGAATGCCGTCACCCTTCGAGGCTATCGGCTCATCGGGTGCATTCGGACGTCCGGTCGGTGTGGGTGTAGGCGTGCGGGCCTTCGGCCATGCGAGCTATTGGTCATGAAAAAGGATCAGATGCCTACCGGGCGCCGGACGGTCCTGCGTTTCGCCGCCGCCCTGGGGGCCACCGCCACGGTCGGAGTCCTCACCGCCGACCGCTTCGGCGCCCCGCCGGGCGCCCCGCCCGCCACCGTCCCGGATGCCGCCGGCGGGCCCGCCCCCGGAGCACCCGTCGTCGGCGGCCCCGCCCCGGGCGCACCCGCGAGCGCCCGGCTGAAGCCCTCGGCGTACCGGCTCCAGCCGATGACGGCGTACGCGCCCCCGGCCTTCCGCCGGGCGGTCCCGCCCGTCCGGCAGCGGCCGTTCCTCCATCTGTCCGACGTCGGCCGCTCGATGGTGCTGACCTTCGACGACGGCCCCGACCCCCGCTACACACCGGAGATCCTCGCCACCCTGCGGCGCTACGGCTGCCGGGCGATGTTCTTCGTCTGCGGCGAGATGGCGGCCGTCAACCAGGACCTGGTACGGGAGATGGCCGCGGACGGGCACGTGGTCGGCAACCACTCCTGGTCGCATCCGCTCATCCCGAAGCTGAAGCCCTCCCGCATCCGCGAGGAACTCGGCTCCACCAGCGATCTCGTCGAGTCCGTCCTCGGCTCCGCCCCGCTCTGGTACCGCGCCCCCTTCGGGGCCTGGAACCGGCACTCCTTCGAGATCGGCGCCGAGCTGGGCATGGAGCCGCTCGCCTGGACCGTCGACACCCTCGACTGGGAGGAACCGGGCACCGACAGCATCGTGAGCCGGGTCCTGAACGGGGCGGCGCCCGGGGTGATCGTGCTCTCGCACGACGCGGGCGGAAACCGCTCGCAGAGCGTCACGGCCCTGAAGCGCTACCTCCCCGAACTCCTCGACGCCGGCTACACGATGACCGTCCCCCGGCGCTGAGCGGACCCCGCGCGTGCGGAAGGCCCCCGGTCACCGAGTCCGGGGGCCTTACCGGCGTCGTGGCCTCGAGCCGCTCCAGCTACTTGAGGAACTTGGAAAGTCTTCTGTCGGCCAGTGGCTTGCCGCCGGTCTGGCACGTCGGGCAGTACTGGAGGGAGGAGTCGTGGAAGGACACCTCGCGGATGGTGTCGCCGCAGACCGGGCAGGGTTCGCCGGTGCGGCCGTGGACGCGCAGGCCGCTCTTCTTCTCGGCCTTGAGCTTGCCCGCCGCCAGGCCGTGGGAGCGTTCGACCGCCTCGCGCAGGGTGGTGCGCATGGCCTCGTAGAGAAGGGCGGTCTCGGACTCGGTCAGGTTCTGGGTCGGTTTGAAGGGGGACGTCTTCGCCGCGTGGAGGATCTCGTCGCTGTACGCGTTGCCAATGCCGGCGATCAGGCTCTGGTCGCGCAGGGCGCCCTTGATCTGCCGCCGCTCGCCGGCGAGCAGGGCGGTGAAGGCGGCCAGGTCGAAGTCCTCGGCGAGCGGGTCGGGGCCGAGGCGGGCGACGCCGGGGACCTCCTGCGGGTCGCGGACCAGGTGGACGGCGAGGCGTTTGGTGGTGCCGGCCTCGGTGAGGTCGAAGCCGTCGCCGCCGGTGAGCGCGGTCCGCAGGGCGAGCGGTCCCTTGCCGGGGCGCGGCGGGCCCGAAGGCAGCGGGTCCTTCCACTGGAGCCAGCCCGCGCGAGCCAGATGGACCAGGAGGTGCAGCCGGCCCGCCGGTCCCTCGGTGGCCAGGTCGAGGAACTTGCCGTGCCGGGCGACACCGGTGACGGTGGCGCCCTCGACGGCGCTCAGGGGCGGGTCGTACGTCTTGAGCACGCTGATCGCGACGGGCAGCGCGCGGGCGATCTCCTTGCCCACGAGATGCTCGTCCAGGAACGCGCGGAGCGCTTCCACCTCGGGCAGTTCGGGCATGGCACCACCCTGCCTCAGCCGTCGTCGGGGCGCGCGCTCAGCCGGCCGCCCCGTCGAGGAGGTCGAGTTCGTCGGCGAGGGCGGCGGCCAGCGCGTCGAGGTCGGGGACGGCCTTGCCGTCGGCGACCAGGCCGATGTGGACCCGGCCGCCGTACGGGGACATGGCGACGGCGAGGGCCTGGCCCCGGGCGAGCGGGGCCATCGGGAAGAGGGTGCGCAGCGGGGCGCCGCCGAGAGAGAGGGCCGAGCGGGGCAGCGGCACGTTGGTGACCAGGACGTCGAAGAGGAGCCGGGCGGCGCCCCCGGCCAGCGGGGCGCCGAAGCGGTGGGCGAGCGGGGGCAGTTGGTCGGCGAGGACGGCGACGGCTCCGGCGCCCCGCAGCGGCCCGTCGGCCTTGTTGCGGTCCATGTCCCGGCGTACGGCGGCGAGCCGGGCGGCGGGGTCGGGCTCGGTGACGGGGAGGGCAAGGAGGTACGCCGAGAGGCTGTTGCCGGTCCCCGCAGGGGCGCCGGGGCGCCGCCGGGAGACGGGGACCAGGGCGCGCGGGTCGACGCCGGGCAGGGGCTCGCCGCGCCCGTCGAGCCAGCGGCGCAGGGCCCCGGCGACGACGGCGAGCAGGACGTCGTTGGCGGTGCCGCCCGAGTCGCGGCGGACCCGGTGGACGCGGTCGAGGTCGAGCACGGCCGTGGCGACCCGGCGGGTCCCGCTGGAGTCGGCGGCGAGGGCGGCCGTCGCGGGCGCGTCGAGCCGGCCGGCCCGGGCGACGGAGGCGCCGACCACGGAGGCCCCGACCTCGACGGCCCTGCCGAGGTCGCCGATCCGCTCGCGGGCGGCGCCCATGATGCGGCCGGGGCCGGGGAGCCAGGAGCGCGGCGGTACGGAGCGGGTCCAGCGGCCGCCCGCCGCGCGGCCCGCCCGGCGGGTGACGGCGGCGATCTCGTCGAAGATCCCGGCGCCGATGGCGACGGCCCGCATGCCGTCGGCGAGGGCGTGGTGGAGCTTGACGAGAACGGCGAACGAGCCGTCGGGAGCGCCGGTGAGCAGGTACATCTCCCAGGGCGGCAGCCCTCGTTCGACCGGCCGTTCCATGAGTTCCCCGGCCAGCCGGGCGGTCTCGGCGCCGAAGTCGGCGCCGGGCAGCGCGATCTCCCGTACGTGCCGTCGTACGTCGAACTGCTTGTCCGTGCTCCAGGCGGCGCCGCCGACGGGCAGCAGGACGTCGCGGACCCGCATCCGCAGCCGGGGAATGGCGGCGGCGCGGCTGCCGAGCAGCTCCAGGACGGCGGACGGGTCGCCGTCGGCGGGGAGGGGGCCGAAGTGGGCGAGGGCGCCCAGGTGCATGGGGTGGTCGTTGGACTCGAGGTGCCAGAAGGCCAGGTCGAGAGGTGCCAGTAGCTCGCTGCTCAAAGGGTCCCCATCAACGGGTGTGGCGCGGGAATCGGGTGGCCGGAAACCGCAGTCAATCGCGTACGGTCGGTTACGGTCAAGTACGATCTGTATACGCGGGGTTAATATTGAACTCGCACCAGACGCACTTGCCGCTGCCGCGCGACTCGACGCCCCACACGTCCGAGAGCATGTCCACGAGCATCAGGCCGCGGCCCGAGACGCCCGCCTCCCCCGCCTCCCGGCGGCGCGGCAGGGCGCTGGAGCGGTCCTCGACCTCCACCCGCAGCCGCCGTTCCGGGCCCGCCAGCATCCGCAGGGTCACGATCGCCCCGCCGTCGGTGTGCATCAGCGCGTTGGTGATCATCTCGTCGGCGACCAGCTCGATCTCGTCGGAGCGCTCCCCCGCGCCCCAGGCCCGGACGGCGGCCCGGATCATGTGCCGCGCCGAGCTGAGCGCCTCCGGGTCGCTCTGCGCCACGTGCTGCTGGAGCCGGCCGCCGGACTGCGGGAAGTACTCCCCCTGCCGCCTGAGCAGCAGGATCGCCACGTCGTCCTCGCCGCCCCGCTCGTCCACGACCTCGCAGAGGTGGTCGGCGAGCTGCTGGAGGTCGCGCGGCCCGCCCCGTACGAGCGAGGAGAGCCGGCGCAGCCCGTCGTCGAGATCCGAGCCCGGCTTCTCCACAAGACCGTCGGTGTACAGCAGCAGGGTCTGCCCCGGGGACAGCTCCAGGGTGGTCGCCGGGTAGTCGAGGGGGCCGAACTCGGCCGACAGGCCGAGCGGAAGCCCTCCGTCCACCGGCAGGCGGCGGCAGCTGCCGTCGGTGTCCTGGAGCAGCGGGTCGACATGGCCGGCGCGGACCACGTGCAGGGCGCCGGTCGTGAGGTCGGCCTCGACGTAGGTGCAGGTGGCGAAGCGCTCGGTGTCGAGTTCGTGCAGGAAGACGGAGGCCCGGGCCATGACCGTGGCGGGGCTGTGCCCCTCGGCGGCGTAGGCGCGCAGCACGATGCGCAGCTGCCCCATGACGGCCGCCGCGTGGGTGTCGTGGCCCTGGACGTCGCCGATGACGGCGCCGACCCGGCCGCCGGGCAGCGGGATGATGTCGTACCAGTCGCCGCCGATGTCCCGGCCGAGGCGGGCGGAGCGGTACCGGACGGCTATCTGGGCGCCGGGCACGTCCGGGATGCGGCGCGGCAGCATCGCCTGCTGGAGCCCCTCGGCGAGGTCGTGGTCCTGCTCGAAGAGCATGGCGCGCTTCAGGCTCTGCGCGATGCTGCTGCCGAGCGCGACCAGCAGATTGCGCTCGTCGGCGCTGAAGCCGGTCCGGTCGCTGTAGAGCAGCCCGAGCGCGCCGATCGGCCGGGCCTGGGCGATCAGCGGGAGATAGGCCGCCGAGGTGATGCCGAGGCCGCTGATGTGGGGCCACAGGATCGGGTACGACTCGGCGAAGTCCTTCGGCGACTCGATGAACCGGGGCGTGAGGGTCCGGATCACCTCGCCCATCGGGTACGGCTCGTCCACCCGGGTGAATCGCGTGCCGGGGACGAAGGCTCCCTGGGGTCCCTCCGCGACGAGGTGGATCCTGCCCCCCTCCAGGAGCCCCATGACCAGGCTGGTCGCGCCGAAGTACTCCAGGCCGTGCGAGTCGTTCAGGAGGTCGATGATGTCCTGGACGGTCCGGGCGTGGGCGAGGGCCGCGGTGGTGCTCTCCACGACGCTGGTGCGCGCGCGCCTGCCCTCGTCCAGGCCGAGCCGGGCGGCCTGCTCGGTGACCTCCTCCGAGGCGTCCCTGACGATGCCGACGATACGGACGGGCCGGCCGGTGTCGTCCCGCTCGATCTGGCCCTCGGTGTGCGTCCAGCGCGGTGTGCCGTCGCGCATCCGGACGCGGAAGTACGCGCCGTAGTGGTCGCTGCCGTCCTTCAGCGCGTGGCTGACCAGCGTGTCGAGCTGGCGGCCCTCGTCGGGCGTGACGCGCGAGTTGAGGGTGGTGGGGTCGCCGTCGTACTCGTCGGGGCGCATGTCGAAGACCCGCAGGGCGCCCTCGTCCATGACCATGACGCCGGTGAGCAGGTCCCAGTCGAAGCTGCCCATCCGGAACGCCCGGCCGTAGTCCCGGAGGAAGCAGCACGTCAGACCCCCGGGGCCCGACTCACAGCGGCAGGGCACCACCGCTTCGCCTCCCCCGCTTCCCGCGCTCATGTGGCCACGCTAGGCGCAGCCCCGTCGGAGCGCACGGCGGAGATCATCCCTCGGGCGCTCAGGGCCTCTCATTCGGATCATGCCGGGCTCGCGGGCCCTGGCACGCACTCCCCCGAGCTCTTCGAGCAGGGGGACCCCCACGCCGCGTTGTCGTCGGTCGCCAACGCTCCGCGTTGACTCCCTCCTCCGCCTTGCGATCGCACGCACCAGACCCCGCTCCCTGATCCGGCCTGATCCAAACGAAAGGCCCTAGCCCTCGAAGGTCTCCGGCTGCTGGGGAGCCGGGTCGCTCGGGAACAGGTCCTCGAAGGAGGGGCCGTCCGGCTCGGGCACCGTCTCGGGGTCCGGTTCGGTCTCCGGCTGGGGCTCGACGGGCGGTTCCGTGGCGGGCGGCTCGCTCCAGGGGCTGGCGCTCTCCGGGGGCGCGGGCGAGGCGGGGTCTCCGGGGGCCGTCGGGTCGCGCGGCGGGGACGGTACGGACGGGGAGGGTACGGGGGCGGGCGTGGCGGTGAGGTCGCAGTCGGCGGGGGCGCAGGGCGGGGTCTGGGCCGGGCGGGTGTCCTGCTTGCCGTCGGTGCCGGTCTTCCGCTCGATCCAGGTGTTGTCGACGACGTTCACGATGACCAGGCTGGTGACGACCGTGGTCGTCGGCCTGATGATCACGACACGGTCGGGGTGGTAGCCGTCCCAGGGTCGTCCCTTGTCGGCGGCCCCCTGGACGGCGGCCGGTGAGCGCAGCGGGTTCCCGCAGGCGCAGCGGACGCGGGGCGTGCCGTACTGGTCGACGAGGACCGCCGTACCGGCCTGGAGGACGGACTGGAACGCGGTGGGGCCGCCGTCGCGGTAGCCGTGGCCGGTGACGCGGGTGTCGGTGCGCAGGACGACGGGGGTGAGCTCGCGCAGCCAGCCGGCGAGGGAGGTCTCGGGGATGCCGGCCGCCTCGGCGAACGCGCGGGCCTTGGCCCGGTCCTCGGCGAAGAAGGCGACCTGCTGTTCGACGTCGCAGCTCGGTACGGAGTGGGTGCCGCCGTAGAGCCCGGGGGTGGAGCCGGTGATCTCGCGGACCGTCCCGCCGGTGGCGGTGGGCGCGGGGGTGCCGGGGCGGGAGGCAGGCGTGGCCGTGGAGGGAGTGAACGGGTCCGGGCCCGGGGCGGCGACCGGCTGGAGGAAGACCTCCTGGGCGGCCGTGGCGGTGGACCGGTCCGCGCCGTTGCCGCCGCCTCGGTCGACCGACGAGCAGCCCGCGAGCACCAGCGCCGTCGCCAGCACCGCGGCGGCGAGCGTGGTGCGTGCGGTGACGTGGGGCAGTGGTGACCGGCGTGTGGCTGAGCGCACCTGGTTCTCCCGCCTCTTTCCACCCCCGAGACATTCCTTCATGTCTGTCGCACCGCGCGTACGCCCGCAAGCCAGGCGGGTCCGACCGGGCGAGAAAGCGACTTGAACACGTTCAAGGAAGGCCCTACCCTCAGAACACAGTCGGTTTGAACACGTTCAAGCGGAGGAATCGCCCCCATGGCCCGTCTGATCCGCGACCTCGCCACACACCCCGCCACGCCCGCCGCCCCGGCGTCCCTCAACTACCGCGAGGTCGGCGCCACCGCGCGCGACTTCCTCCCCGGCGGCTACCAGCACCTCCACCACATGGTCCGCGTCGGCCACGGCCGGGACGACTTCGAGACCGCCGGGGCCGCCGTCACGACCTGGCGGATGCACCGCGCCTCGGGCGCCCGGGTGCGCACCGAGGCCGTCCGCGCCGCACCGGGCGCCTTCGTCGAGGTCTCGCTCGGCCTCGGCCCGGTCCGCTTCACCGCACCGTGCGAGGTGATCTGGACGGCGTACGAGCGGGACCGCGTCGGTTTCGCGTACGGCACGCGCGCGGGGCACCCCGAGAGCGGCGAGGAGTCCTTCGTCGTCGACCTCCACCCCGACCGCACGGTCTGGTTCACCGTGACCGCCTTCAGCCGCCCCGCCGCCTGGTACACGCGCCTCGCGGGACCGCTCGCCCCGGCCGCCCAGCGCGCCTACGCACGCCGCCTCGGCCGGACGCTGCGCCGCGTCGTCGCGGGATGACGGCCGGGGTGACGGCCGGGGACGGCGGCGCCCCGGATCACGCCCGGGGTTACGCTCCTTCTATAGGCAAACGTTCCCACCCGGGAGGCGGCCGTGAGCCAGTCCCAGTACGACATGTACAGCACTCCCTCGCAGGCCGAGGGAGAGCGGCAGGAAGAGGACATGGACGCGCTGCAGCGGGACCACCGGCACCCCGCGACCGAGCGCACCACACCGTCGCAGGCCGAAGGCCAGCGGGCACTCGAAGAGGACGAGAAGGCCTGACGCCCGGCCCGGACGGAGCCGACACCGGCAGCGATGGAGTGGTTCAGCGCACCTGACTACTGGCTGAGCCGGATCGTCTTCCAGCGCGGGCTCGCCGGGCTCTACCTCGTGGCCTTCCTCTCGGCCGCGCTCCAGTTCCGGGCCCTGATCGGCGAGCGCGGCATGCTCCCCGTACCGGAGTATCTGCGCCGGGTGGAGCCGCGCCGGGCCCCGAGCCTCTTCCACTGGCACTACTCGGACCGGCTCTTCTCGGCGGTCTCGTGGAGCGGCGCCGCGCTCGCCCTCGCCCTGGTGGCGGGCGCGGGGGACGCGGTGCCGCTGGCCGTCTCGATGCTG
This sequence comes from Streptomyces sp. NPDC058579, assembly GCF_042718575.1. Lineage (NCBI taxonomy): Bacteria > Bacillati > Actinomycetota > Actinomycetes > Kitasatosporales > Streptomycetaceae > Streptomyces > Streptomyces sp. NPDC058579. The sequence goes on along the minus strand of NZ_JBHXPI010000014.1, from coordinate 131,042 downwards.
TGGTGGGCGGTCCTCTGGGCGCTGTACCTGTCGATCGTCAACGTCGGTCAGACCTGGTACGGATTCGGCTGGGAGTCGCTCCTCCTGGAGGCCGGTTTCCTCGCGGTCTTCCTCGGCAACGACGACACCGCGCCGCCCGTCCTCGTCCTGTGGCTGCTGCGCTGGCTGCTCTTCCGCGTCGAGTTCGGCGCCGGGCTCATCAAGATCCGCGGTGACCGCTGCTGGCGGAACCTGACCTGCCTCTACTTCCATCACGAGACCCAGCCGATGCCCGGGCCGCTCAGCTGGTTCTTCCACCATCTGCCGCGCCCGCTGCACCGGGTCGAGGTGGCGGCCAACCACGTCGTCCAACTCCTCGTCCCGGTCCTGCTGTTCACCCCTCAGCCGGTGGCGACGGCGGCCGCCGGGCTGATGGTGGCGACCCAGCTCTGGCTGGTGCTCTCCGGGAACTTCGCCTGGCTGAACTGGCTGACGATCGTCCTGGCGCTCTCGGCGATGGACGGCTCGCTCGTGGTGGGCGAGCACCCGCAGCCCGACCCGCCGCTCTGGTTCGTGGTCGTGGTCGTCGCCGTGACGGCCCTGGTCCTGTTCCGCAGCTACCGTCCGGCCCGCAACCTGCTCTCCCGGCGGCAGGCGATGAACCGCTCGTACGACCCCTTCCACCTGGTCAACTCGTACGGCGCGTTCGGCACAGTTGGCCGGATCCGGGACGAGATCGTCGTCGAGGGCACCGATGACCCGATCCCCCGGCCGGACACGGTGTGGAAGGAGTACGGCTTCAAGGGCAAGCCTGGCGATCCGCGCCGGCTGCCGCGCCAGTTCGCCCCGTACCATCTGCGGCTCGACTGGCTGATGTGGTTCGCGGCCCTCTCCCCCGCGTACGCCCGCGACTGGTTCGGGCCCTTCGTCGAGCGGCTGCTCGACGGGGACCGGGACACCCTGCGGCTGCTGCGCCACAACCCCTTCCCCGACGCGCCCCCCGCCCTCGTCCGGGCCCGTGTCTACCGCTACCGCTACACGACCTGGCGCGAGCTGCGGGAGACGGGGGCGTGGTGGCATCGCACGCTGGTACGGGAGTACCTGCCGCCGGTCGGGCTCGGGGCCCCCGGACACACCCGTGCCCCCGGGCGCGGGGGCGGCCGGGGGCACGGGTGAAGCGGTACGACTCGGTCGGTACCTGAGCGGGTCAGTCGATACCCGGCAGGATGTGGGGCTCCGCGAGGTCGTCCTCGTAGCCCGCCAGCCGGATCGGGGCCGCGTGGGCCCAGACATCCAGGCTTCCCAGCTCACCGGAGCGGTGGGGCCGCTCCGGACGTTCGGCCGGTGGTTGTTCCTGCTTCGTCAGATCTGGTGTCACCGCGCACTCCCTTGTGTCGCGTACCAATAAGGACATGGCCGTTCGGTCGCGGTGGCGCCGTTCTGCGGGCGGGACCGCGGCCTTGGTTGCAGGCCAGTCCCCAGGCCGTCCGTGAGGGTTTTGTGAAACCCCGGTGGCCGACCGTGGACATCACACTAACCAAATGAGCGCGCCAGCGCTCTATGGGGCCCGGAAGTGTGACGCGATCGAGTGAATTCCGGACACCAGAGCCATGGAAACCGGGAGAACTGGGGGGCGGGAGGGGCAGGGGTGACGGGCAGGGTGACTACCAGTTGCCGGGCTTGTAGTCCTTGAGGAAGCAGCCGTAGAGGTCCTCGCCCGCCTCGCCGCGCACGACCGGGTCGTAGACGCGGGCGGCGCCGTCGACCAGGTCGAGCGGGGCGTGGAAGCCCTCCTCGGCCAGGCGCAGCTTGTCGAAGTGCGGACGCTCGTCGGTGATCCAGCCGGTGTCGACCGAGGTCATGAGGATGCCGTCGGTCTGGAACATCTCCTGGGCGCTGGTCCGCGTCACCATGTTCATCGCCGCCTTCGCGGCGTTGGTGTTCGGGTGCCCCGCGCCCTTGTAGCCGCGACCGAAGACGCCCTCCATCGCCGACACGTTGACGATGTACGCGCGCCCGCTGACCGCCTTCTTGGCGGCGTCGGCCATCACCGGGCGCAGCGCGCTGATGAGGATGAACGGCGAGGTGTAGTTGCACAGCTGGGTCTCCAGCAGCTCCACCGGGGAGATCTGCTCGATGGTCTGCACCCAGGTGTTGCTCTCGACCACGTCCGGGACGAGCCCGCCCGCGTCGATGGCGCTGCCGTCGCGGTGGCGCTCGACGCTCGCGTTGCCCGCGACGAGCGCGAGGTCGGCGACCTTCTGCGCGTCCAGGCCGCTCACGCCGACGGGCAGCGCGGCGAGACCGTCGACCGCGCCGGAGTTGAAGGCACCGATGACGTGGTGCGCGGGCAGCTCACCGGCGGGCAGCGGGGCGCTCTCGCCCTCGACGAGCGCGGCGTACGCGGAGGGCAGCCGGCGGACGGTCTGCGTCGCGTTGTTGATCAGGATGTCCAGCGGGCCGCGCTCGGCGACCTGCTCGGCCAGGGCGACCGCCTGCGCGGGGTCGCGCAGGTCGATGCCGACGACCTCCAGACGGTGCATCCAGTCCGCCGAGTCCTCCATGGCCTTGAAGCGGCGGATGGCGTCCTTGGGGAAGCGGGTGGTGATCGTGGTGTGGGCGCCGTCGCGCAGCAGCCGCAGCGCGATGTACATGCCGATCTTGGCCCGGCCGCCGGTGAGCAGCGCGTGCTTGCCGGTGAGGTCCGTGCGGGCGTCCCGGCGCATCCGGTTCTCGGCGGCGCACGGCTGGCAGAGCTGGTGGTAGAAGTAGTCGACCTCGACGTACCGGGTCTTGCAGACGTAGCAGGACCGGGGGCGCTGGAGTATCCCGGCGATCCTCCCGGCCTCGGTGACCGACGAGGGCAGCAGGCCCTCGGTCTCGTCGTCGATGCGCTGCGCGGAGCCGGTGGCGGTCGACTCGGTGACGGCCTTGTCGTTGGCGGTCTTCGCGGCCCGGCGATCCTGGCGGCGGCGCTGCTTCACCGTGCGGTAGATGCCGGCGGTGGCGCGCCGGACGGCGATCGCGTCGGGGTGGTCGACGTCCAGCTTGTCGAGCTCCTCGAGGACGGCCATGCAGACGGCCAGGCGATCGGGGTCGATACCCGGCCCGTACCCCTGGGTTTCTTCGGTCACCGTCATGGCCTCTGCCGTTCCTCGATCGCCGGTCATTCCAAAAGAAGAACTTTACGGAGACTTGGGCCCTGTCTCCAAACCCGTGGGCCGTGCTCGGGCGGGCGGGTGGTCGAAGACACAGTCCCCGCAGAGGCCCCCGGTGGGGCAGCGGTAGTAGAGGCAGCAGCTGGTACGCCGGAGGGCGGGGCCCTCGACGGTGCGGGCGAGATCGGGGTGGGCGAAGAGCCCGGAGACGAGCTCGGCGGCGCGGGCGGCGACCTCGGGCCGGCCCTGCGCGCGGGCCCAGCGGGTGAGCTCGCGCAGCGCCCCGGCGAGGGCGGAGCCGGCGTTCCCCCAGAGCAGCCGGGGCGAGATCCGCCCGTCGCGGCGGAACGCCTCGTGCAGCGGGACGAGGTGCGCGAGCTGGACGGCCTCGCGCAGGTCGGCCACGGTGGCGGGGCGGGTGGCCGTGCCCGCCCACCACAGGTCGTCGGGCGAGGTCAGCGCGGAGTCCCAGGACAGGTCGGCCGGGTCGAGGTCGGGGAAGCGGCCGAAGAGCGCGGCGGGTCCGAGCGCGATCGACCAGAGCCGGGCCGCGAGTCCGAGGTGCGCGATGGAGGCGGCGACCCGTCGCTCGGGGGCGCCGAGGCGGTCGCCGACCCGGTCGACGCGGGCGGTGAGGGGGACGAGGTCCGGCCCGCTCTCCGCCGCGTAGAGGCGCGCGAGCGGCACGTGCGCGCCGGGCGTATCGGGTGCGGCCGTCCGCAGAGCGAAGAAACCGCCCACGGACCCGCTCTCGACGAGATCCACTGCTTCAGCCTCCACCCGCTCGACCGTGATCACCGTAGCGCTCCGGGGAGCGGGCCAATGTGGCCCGGAGAAGGCGGCGACTGGCTCGGGATGGGACGTACGTTCGGGCGCGATCATGGCCGCCCGCTTCGACCCGGATACCGGAAAAGTTCGTATTGCACCCCTGCTGACCTGCGCAGTCGTACATCTCCAGGCGTACGGCACGGGCCCGTACTGCGCCGGTAGTACGGCCGAAGGCGTCCCCAGGTCTGACGACGTGAACGCTCGGAAGAGAGATCGTTGTAGGTATGAGCCCCCTCCTCCTGTCCGTGCTCCTGTCACTGGTCTCGGCGGTCGCCTACGCGGCCGCGGCGATCGTGCAGGAGCGGGTCGCGGCCTCCGCCGCCGGTCTCACGTACGCGCCGATGCGCAGCCCGGCCTGGTGGGGGTCCGTGCTGCTCAACGGTCTCGGGGCGGCGCTGCACGTGGCCGCGCTCGCCTACGGCCCGCTCAGTGTGGTCCAGCCACTGGGCGCCCTCACCATCGTCTTCGCGCTGCCGATGGCGGCGCTCTTCGTCGGCCGCAAGGCGGGCCGCACGGCCTGGCGGGGCGCGTTGATGGCCACCGTGGGTCTCGCCGGGCTGCTCAGCCTGACGGCCGGCAGCGACGGGCAGTCCCTGGCGGACGCGGAGCGCTGGCTGCTCGCCGCGGGGACGTTCGGCCTGGTGGCCGTGCTCTTCACGGCGGCGCACCTGGTGGGCCGCTCGGTGCTGCGCGGCATCGTCCTGGCGGCAGCGGCGGGCGTCGCGTTCGGGATCGCCTCGGTCTTCACCAAGACCGTGGCCGAGGAGTGGACAGCGAGCGCCCCGCTCGCCCAGTGGCCGAGCCTGCTGGTCCTCTCGGCCCTCGCCGTGACCGGACTCCTGCTCTCCCAGGCCTCGTACCGGGGCGCCGGGCTCGCAGCGCCGCTGGCGACGGTCACGGTCGTCAACCCGGTGGTGGCCGCGACGGTCGGCCTCACCCTGTTCGGCGAGACCTTCCGCTACGGCGCGGCCGGCACCGTCGCGGCGCTGATCTGCGGCGCGGTGGCGGCGCTCGGCATCGTCCAGCTCACGATGGAGCGGCTCACGGGTGCGTCCGACTCCCTGTCGGTGTCAGAGACGTCGATGTCGGATACGTCGGTGTCAGATACGTCGGTCTCAGATCGAGACACCCCGGGCACGCAGGTAGGCGAGGGGGTCGATGTCGGACCCGTACCCGGGACCCGTGCGCACCTCGAAGTGGAGGTGCGGCCCCGAGCTGTTGCCGGTCGATCCTGAACGGGCGATGCGCTGCCCGCCGTTGACCCGCTGCCCCTCACGCACGGTGAGCGCGGAGAGGTGCGCGTACTGGCTGTAGCGCCCGTCGTCGTGCCGGATGACGATCTCGTAGCCGTACGCCCCGCCCCACCCGGCGGAGACCACCTTTCCGGGGGCGACGGCCTTGACGGACGTACCGGTGGGAACCGGGAAGTCGACGCCGGTGTGGTAGCCGCTGGACCAGGAGGAACCGGAGACGCGGTAGCGGGTGCCGATGGAGGCGGAGACGGGGGCGGCGAAGCTCTCGGAGCGGGTCTCGGGCTTGGCGGCGGGCTTCGAGACGGGCTTGGTCTTGGCGACGGGCGCCTTGGTGGCGGGCGGCTTCGTGGAGGGCGCCTTCGTGACGGGGGCCTTCGTCGCCGGGGCCTTGGTGGCGGGCGGCTTCGTCGCCGGGGGCTTCGTGGCGGCGGGAGGCTTGGTGGCGGCCGGGGGCTTGGTGGCGGCCGGCGGCTTCGTCTTGGGGGTGGTCGTGCCCGGAGCGGTCTGCCCGGGGGCGGCCGGCTTCTTCGGGGCGGGGGCGGTGATCCGGAGGGTCAGCTTCTGGCCCGGGAGGATCAGGTCTGGGTCCTCGCCGACGACTTTGCGGTTCGCCTCGTACAGCCGCTGCCAGCCGCCCTTGACCCGCTCCTCGCGGGCTATGCGGGAGAGCGAGTCCCCCGGGGTGACCGTGTACATCTCGCGGACCTGCGGCACGGTGGTCGGGGTCGCGCGGTCGGCCGGAGTCTGTGGGGCGGGGGCGGACCGCTGCCGGGGCAGGGAGGCGGGGGCGGTGCCCGTGTTCCCCTGCTGGGTGAGCCCGGCGCGCGGGGAGCAGGTCGGCCAGGCTTCCGGGCCCTGCCCCTTGAGGACCTTCTCCGCGATGGCGATCTGCTGGTCCTTGGAGGCGAGGTCGGCGCGCGGTGCGTAGTCCCTACCGCCGTACTGCTCCCAGGTGGACTGGCTGAACTGGAGCCCGCCGAAGTAGCCGTTGCCGGTGTTGATGCGCCAGTTGGAGGAGGACTCGCAGGCCGCGACCTTCTCCCACACGTCGAGGGAGGCGGCTTGGGCCGCCCCGGCGGCGACGAGCGGGAGCGCGATGCCGGCGCCGCCCGCCGTAACGGTGAGCGAGGCGCGGTTGATCCGGCTCGGCTGGTACCGGCGGTGTCGTCCCCGTAAGGCCATGGCCCCCCCCTTGAGCGCGTCCGCTGAACGCATCAGCAGTCGCCCAAGGTAGGGGAAGGTCACAGCCCGTGACAAGGGTTCAGGGCGCGTTCGAGCTGTGTTCAGCGCCCTGCGGGCCCGGGTTCGGGCTGGGGTTCGGGCTCCGGGAGAGGCGCGGGGCCCGGCGGCTCGGGGACCGGGTTGGGCGGCGGTACGGGAGGGGGCTCGGGCACCGGGGCCGGTGGGGAGGGGGGCGGGCCGGGCGTCGGGATCGGCGCGGGCGGCACGGGGTCGGGGAACGGGTGGGTCATGGCGGTGTCGGGCCTCTCGGTCGACGACGGGGCCGTACGGCTACGGCTCCAGGCTCTCCCGGAGCGTCTGCCCGCGCCCGCCGGGCCCATTCATCCGTGGCGGCGCACCGCGTTCGCGGCAGCGGCCGCCAGTCCGAGGCGGGGGCTGGAGAGGACAGGGAGCGGGGTGGTGGTGCGGTCGGCGGCGTCGGTCATCGACGCCTGGGCCAGGACGATCACACCGCCGTCGGTGGGGTCGACGCGGTCGACCGTGGCAGCGACGGCGTCCAGGTATCCGTCGTGGTCGCAGGCGAGGAAGCGGTCCCAGGCGCCGTCCACGAGCAGGGTGGTGATGCTCGGGGTCCGGTCGCCCGCCTCGTCCCGGAGCAGGTCGAGCGTGGGCGCCAGGGTGGACTCGACGGCCGCGACGACCACGATCCGGTCGGCACGGACGGCCTCGGCGGCCATCGGCCGGTCGACCCGGAGGACGGGCACGCCCAGTTCGGCGGCGTGGCGTTCGGCGACGCCGCCGAGGGTGGAGCAGGTGCAGAGGACGGCCGCGGCGCCGTCGGCGACGGCCTCGGCGAGGACGTCACGAACGGCGCCGGCCACGGCTTCCGGCGCCTCGGCCCGTGCCCGTACGAGCAGTTGCTCGGCGACGACGTGCCGCAGGTCGAGGCCGGGGTGGTGGCGGTCGCGGAGCCCGTCGAAGACGGGCACGTGGACCGGGGAGGTGTGCAGGAGGGCGAGGGTCACCACAGCTCGGGGGTGGCCTTGAGCTGGGCCTTGGCCGCGCGGACGACGTCCTCGGGCGGGACGGGGGCCTCGTCGGGGTGCTTCTCGGCCCACTTGGCGGCGTAGGGGCAGAGGGGCACGACGGGGACGCCCGCGCGGGCGGCGATGGCGTAGAACTCCCGTACGAGGGACCCGGCGATGCCCTTGCCCTCGTTGCCCTCCTCGACGACGGTGTGCACGGCCACGAGGGCGTGGGGTTCGGCGTCCAGGACGAAGTAGACGACGACACCGACGTACCGGCCGTCCTCGAACGCCTCCAGGCGCCCCTTCTCCCGGTCGTCGCGAATCTCAAGGTCGGCCATGCGGAACGTCTCCCTGTGTACGGTCAGTCGATCGGTCGGGTCGGTCGATCGGTCGAGTCGGTCAGGCGCGTGCGGCCACGGTGTGCGGACCGCGCCGGGTGTCGCTCCCGGGCACGGGCGCGGAGGCGTCGTCCCCGAGTTCGATGATCCGGTTGTCCGCGTCCACATGCACGACACGCGGCACGAGCGCCCGCGCCTCGGCGTCCTCGACCTGGGCGTAACTGATGAGAATCACCAGGTCCCCGGGGTGCACCAGATGCGCGGCGGCCCCATTGATCCCGATCACGCCGGAGCCCCGCTCCCCCTCGATGACGTACGTCTCGAGCCGGGCGCCGTTGTCGATGTCGACGATGTGCACCAACTCCCCGGGCAGCAGATCGGCCGCCTCCATGAGCTCGGCGTCGACGGTCACGGAACCGACGTAGTGCAGATCGGCCTGGGTGACGGTGGCACGGTGGATCTTGGACTTCATCAGAGTGCGCAGCACTTTTAGACTCCTGGAAGACGGCTCCCCGCCGGCTTTTTGCAGGTCAGGGGCGGCCTTCACTGTACATCGGGACACCTTCGAATCGAAGACCCTCCCGAGCATCGTGCACCGGCGGCCGGCCGCTCGTTTCCTCGGCGAGCCGCCGCGTCGATCACCTTCTCCACGGCACGAGTTCGCTACCGTACGTGACGGTGCGCGGGCCTCGCCCGGCGCCTGCCCGCGGCCGTGGAGAGCGCCGTGCACCGGATCGCCTCGCACCGAACATTGGAGCTCTCATGCGCGTCAGGAAACTTCTGATCACACTGGTCACGACGGCGGTCGCGATGTCCGCCGCCACGGTCGCCCATGCTTCCGGACTGCCGTCGGCACCGAGGGCGGAATGCCCGGCGGGCCACATCTGCCTGTGGGAAGGCGCGGACTTCCAGGGCTTCCAGTGGGGCGGCGAGGCCGAGCCGAACGAGGAGCCGAACGGCTGTGTCGACTTCACCGAGAAGTCGCCCGGATCGGTCATCAACAACTCCGGCCGGGCGTACTACGTGTTCCGGGAGGGCACGTGCACGAACCCGGGTCGCTCGATGGACCTTCCCCTGGGGGAGTCTCCACGGTTCCCGTGGCGAGTCGGCTCGGTCTCGTGGTGCCGAGGCTGCTGACCCGCGCCGCCGCGCCTCACGAGGTGCTCTGTGGCCTGTAGGGCTGGAGGAGCTGGTCGACGGGTGCGTGGTCGTCGGTGAGCTGTCGAGCATCACCGACCCAGGAGGTGAGGTCGTCGCCGGTGGCGATCTTCCAGCCGGTCCGCCGGGCGTCCAACCCTTCCTGGGTCGCGCGCAGGTCGACCGGTCGGTCGGAGGCGAGCACGATCAGATTGCCGCCCTTGGAGGTGGCGGTCGGATCGAGGCCGATGTCCGCGGGTTCGCCGACGAGGGCGACGTGCTCGAAGGTCGCGCTGAGGGTGGCCACTTCGGCCCGCGCGAAGGCCAGAGCGCCGTGATCGATGAGGTTGGCGACGTACAGCCCGTCTGCGTCGAGGACCCGCCGTACCTCAGCCATCGCTTCCACGGTGGTGAGGTGCCACGGCACGCTGACGCCCCCGAAGGCGTCGCCGACGACGAGGTCACGGCTCGCGGCGTCCAGTCGCCGCAAGCCGAGCCTGCCGTCCTCGACGCGTACGTCGATGCCGGCTTGAGACTTCAGCCCCAGGTCGTCGCGGTCGATGCCCACGACCCCGCCGTCGATCTCGGACACGAGGCTGTGCGTTCCGGGCCGCGTTGCCGCGAGGTACCGGGGAAAGGTGAGGCCACCGCCGCCCACGTGGTGGGCCGAGAGCGGCTCGCTCGCCGGGAACGCGGCATCGACCACGGCGGCGATGGCGCGCACGTACTCGAACTCCAGGTGGGTCGGGTCGTCGATGTCGACGTAGGAATGCAGCACGCCGTCCAGAACGAGTGTCCGGCCGCTGCTCCGGTCGGGGTCCGCGACGACCCGTGCGCAGTGGTACCTGGTCTCCGTGTCACAGCCACCGGGCGCGACCGTGGTGGCGAGGCCGCCGGCCACGACCGCGAGGGCCAGGGCAGACGTGCCCTTCCAGCCGCGCGTTCGCCACTCGACCAGCGCCGCGCCCACGACGAGGATCGATCCCAGGCCGATCAGGATGCCACTGACCGGCAACCGCGCAACGAGGACGAAGCCGGTGAGAACCGTACCGACGATGGCGCCGAGGGTGCCGACGCCGGACAGTCGACCGACGACCGTCCCCGTCTGAGCGAGGCTGGTCAGCCGCAACTTGGTCACGCTCGGCGTCACCGCCGAGAGAAGCCCGCCGGGTACGACGATGGTCAGCATCGCGGTCAACAGGAGCAGCTCTGGTGACCACTCCGCGGTGGTGCGCAGCGCGGCGGGGGTGAGCGCGACGACCACGCCCGACACCCCGAGCGCGGGGCCGATGAGCCTGCGCGGATCGTACTGGTCGGCGAAGCGCCCACCCAGCCAGGAGCCGACGGCGATGGCGGTGAGGGCGAAACCGATCACCAAGGTGCTGGTCTCGAGAGTGAGGCCGAGGTAGGGAGCCAGGAGTCGCAGAGCGACGATCTCCACGACCAGGACCGCGGCCGACGACCCGAACACGATTACGGCGGCGGTACGGGGTCCCATGCCATGGGCGCGAGGGGTGTCATCGGCGACGGGCTCGGAGGTCAGTTCAGTCACGGGCGACATCCTGGCACAGGGATCAACTGCGGTTTCTCCAGGACAAGATGGATCGCCCCGCGCGTTCGGGGTCACCCCTGGTCGGCGACGAGTGGCGAGAGCGGCCGTTCGAAGAAGGTCTCCAGGACCACGGTGGCCTGCGTTCCGCTGACCCCGTCGATGGCGTAGATCCGGCGCAGCACATCCTGCAGTTGCCCGGTCGTCGCGGTCCGGACCTTCACCAGGACCGAGGCGCTCCCGGCGATGATGTGCGCCTCCAGGACCTCGGGGAGCGCGGCGAAGCCCTGCGCCGAATCCCCCATCCAGGACGTCGAGTCGACCATCACGTAGGCAAGGACGGCGCTGCCGACGGCAGCCGGGTCCACATCGACGGTGGTACGCCGGATCGCGCCTCGCTCGCGCAGCTTCCGTACCCGCTCGTGGGCGGCGCCGGCAGACAGGCCGACGGCCTGGCCCAGTGCGGCGTAGGACTGGGTGGCGTCCTGTTGGAGCTGCTCCAGCAGTGCCCGATCTATGTGATCCACAACTCTCCATTCGGATTCAACTGGCCAGGACAGTATCTCATCTTGCAACATGCCACTGAGGCCGATTCATGTTCGGCATGTGGCAGGTTTCGTGAGGAGTGGACTCCATGAGCGGCGAGCGCCCCGGGCTGTACGAGATGCTGGACGACCGGTTCCGCGCGGGGAGATGCATGAACGGTGATGACGCGCTGGAGGTCCTGTTCACCGGCTGCCGTTGGGCGGAGGGACCGGTCTACGTGCCGGCCTGGCGCCAGCTCGTCTGGAGCGACATCCCCAACGACCGGATGCTGCGGTGGGACGAGGAGACCGGCGCGGTCAGCCTCTTCCGCCGATCCGCCGGGTACACCAACGGCAACACCCTAGACCGCGAGGGCCGGCTGATCACCTGTGAGCAGGGCCGTCGCAGGGTGACCCGGACCGAGCACGACGGCACCCTCACCGTGCTGGCCGACCGGTGGCAGGGCAAGCGGCTGAACAGCCCGAACGACGCGACCGTGAAGTCCGACGGTTCGATCTGGTTCTCCGATCCGGACTTCGGGATCACCAGCGACTACGAGGGATACCGCGCGCAGAGTGAGATCGGCGCCAACAACGTCTACCGGATCGACCCGGCCACGGGCGAGGTGCGGCTGGTCGCGGACTGCTTCGGCGCGCCGAACGGCCTGGTCTTCTCCGCCGACGAGCGGCAGCTCTTCGTCTCCGACACCGGGGCGGGCGTCATCCGGGTCTTCGACGTACGCGACGACGGCACCCTGTCCGACGGCGAGGTCTTCGCCGAAGCGAGCGCCCGCGAGAAGGCCCGCTTCGACAACCTCCGCTTCGACGACGGCGGTCGGCTCTGGGTCGCCGCGATGGACGACGGCGTGCACTGCTACGACCCCGACGGCACCCTGATCGGCCGGCTCGATGTCCCCGAGACGGTCGCGAACATCTCCTGGGGCGGTGCCAAGCGCAACCGTCTCTTCATCACCGCGGAGACCAGCCTGTACTCGGTGGTCATGGGCAACACCGGCACCCACCCGACCGGACCGGGACACCGGCCCTGGTTGGACGTGGCGTCCAGCTGACCGGCGGCGAAGCCGACCGTGTTACAGGACTCACGCCGACCGCACGGCGGCGGACTCCTTCGCGTCGCCCAGTGCGGCGGTGAGGCGGGACTGGCTCAGCCGGTTGTACGGACTGTCCGGTCGCAGTCCGATCCGTTCGCTGATCAGGAGGCGGGCCAGGTCGTGCCGTCCGGCGCTCAACGACGATTCGAGGAGGGTCTTCTGGACGGCGTCCCGCTGGGCGTGGCTGCCTCCGAACTCGTGGAGTCGGCGGCGCAGGGGCCAGAGCAGGTCCACGACGGCGGCGTGGTCGCCGCGCGCGTGGGCGACCAGTGCCCGGCAGACCGGAAGGCCGATCTCCGCCGTCATCGTGTCGTTGGTCAGGACGCCCGCACGGGTCTGGGCCAGCCATCGCTGCCGGTCGGCGATGAGCCGCTCGGCCTCGGCCGGACGGCCGGCGCCTACGTAGGACATGACGGCGTGCACGTCGTTGAAGGCGTAGAACGGCGGGTCGGCCCGCGCCGACCACGAGTCGGCGAGCGCCTCCCAGCGCGGAGTCTGGTCGAGACCCGCCAGGTGGAAGCGCCACAACAGGGCGGCCGCGTCCAGGAGTTCCATGGCCAGGCCGGCGGACGTCTCGTTGTGCAGGGTCGCGTCGTAGACGCGCAGCGCGGTCGCGTTGTCGCCCGCCTCCAGTGCGAACAGGGCGTAGTGCCACCAGGTGTGCACCGCGAGGAAGTTGCCGCCCGACCAGTCGCCGGTCCGCGTGTCGAGGTAGGCGATGCCGTCGGTGTACCGGCCCCGCATCTCGTACGTGTGCGCGACGGCGTGAATGGCCCACACGTCGTCGGGATGGCGTTCGACCGCGGCCCTTCCGACCTCCTCGGCGCGGTCGTAGTGTCCCGACTCCTCCAGGCCGAAGGCGTACATGCCCAGCAGCGGCCCGAGGTGGGGATCGTCCGGGTCCCAGGCGGACAGCGCTCCGCCGACCCGGTCGCGCAGGCGTACGGCGTCGCCGGTCAGGAAGTCGAGCTGGTGCCCCACGAAAAGCGCCAGCGCGTCCCGCGGGTACGCCAGGGTGAGCTGCTCCAGGATGCCGCCGGCGCGCAGAAGGTCGCCGGCGAGGAGGCTTTCGGCGGCGGCCGTGTGCAGGCGCTCGCGCGGTGGGAGCGCCTTACGGTCCAGGCCCGAGGCGTACGCGGTGAACCGGCGCCGCGCGGCCGCGGCGTCGGTCGGCTCGGTCCCCAGCACCCCCAGGTACGCCGCGAAGGCCTGCCCCACCGGCGAGCCCGGGTCGGCCGCGAGCAGGCCCTCGACGGCCGGGGTCACCTCGGGGCGGAAGAACAGCAGGGATTCCACGGCCCGGTCCAGGTGCGTCGCCCCCTCCACCGTCCCCTCGTGCAGGAAGTGGCCGTACCTGTCGGTCGCCATCCAGAATCACCTCACGCGATGTCTCGGGCAGAACACGTGCGCCGCCACATGCGGGGCGCCCGGCCCCATGAAGCCAGCTCCGGGCCACCGCGCACAGTCCCCGAAAAGGTGAAACCCGAGCGCGACGATTGTTTTCAGCGCTCGTCGAGTACTACCGGCATGATGTGCCTGCGTACCCATACAGGTGGGCCGCCGGTGGCAGCGCGCGTCCCCGGGGGCCAGAGCAGGAGGTTCCGGCGTGTCTCGCCAGCTACTGACCGTCGGCCCGGAGCCGGGACCCGAGCGGTGTGCGACGATCGGCGAGGCGCTGGCGCGTGCGCGCAACGGCGCGGTGATCAGTGTGGGGCCCGGTACGTACGCGGAGAACCTGGTCGTCACGGTTCGGGTGACCATCGTCGCCGAACAGGCGCGCGGCAGCGTGGAGATAGCCCCTCGTGACGGTGTGGCCGTCGCCCTGCGGGCCGACTCGGTGATGCTGACCGATCTGGTGATCCGTGGCCGGGACGAGGAGTTGCCCGTCGTGGACGTCCCGCGCGGCCAACTGGCCATGGACGGCTGCGAGGTGAGCGGGGCCGCGTGGACCGCCGTGCTCGCCCGGGGTTCGGGGTCGGTCGCGATACGGGACAGCCGGGTCAGCAACCCGGCCGGCGCGGGCGTCGTCGTCACCTCGCCCGAGGAGAGCTCCGTCGCCTCCTCCGTCCTCGAACACCTCGGCACCACCGGCATCGTGGCGGGCGAGAAGGGCTGCGTCGTAATCCGCGACTGCTCCGTCAGGCACGCCCGCGCCAACGGCGTCCTCGTCAACGGTGACGCCCGCGCGACCGTGGAGGACTGCGAACTCTCCCACACCGACAAGCCCGCCGTCGCCCTGGAGGAGCGCTGCTCGGCGACGGTCGCCCGCACCGCCGTCCATGACACCGCCACCGCCCTGCACATCACCGGCTCGGGCCGCATCCGGGTCACCGACCTCCAGGTCACCCGAACCAGCGGGCCAGCGATCGTCCTGTCCGGGGCGGCCGACCCGCAGTTGACGCGCTGCCGCACCGCGCGCACCTCGGGGCACGGGATTCTCGTCACCGATCGGGCGCGGGGCACGTTCGACGACTGTCTGATCGAGAGTGCGCAGAGCCCCGGGCTGCGGGTGGCCGACACGGCGGGCCCGGTCTTCCTCGGGCTGACCGTACGGGACTGCGAGTCCACGGCCGTGCTGCTGGAGGGGGATTCGCTGGCCGAGCTGGACCGGCTGGCCGTGGACGGTGCGGCCGAGGCGGGGGTACGGGTCGGGGGCGGGGCCGGTCCGCTGGTCCGGCGGGCCAGGATCAGTGGCGTCCAGGGGCCGGGCGCCGAGGTTCTCGGCGCCGCCCGGGCGCGCCTCGAGGACTGCGAGTTCCTCCAGCCCGCCGGCGACGGGGTACGGGTCGGGGATGAGGCGGCCGTCCAGCTGGCCGGGGCTGCCGTGCGCGGCCCCCGGGGTGCCGGGGTCGTCATCGGCCAGGGGGCCACGGCCACGGTGCGCGACTGCGAGATCGGCGCGGCCACGGGCGCGGGCGTCGAGGTGGAGAAGGGCGGCACGCTGACCGCCACGCGGGTCCGCGTCTCGGACGCGGGCGGCCACGGGTTCGTGCTCACCGAGGGCTCGACCGGCGCGCTGAACGTCTGTGAAGCGTCCGACGGCGCGGCGGACGGCTTCCGCGTGGAGTCGACCGGTCGTGTCACGCTCACGGGCTGCACCGCGCGGGACAACCGGGGCAGCGGCCTGGTCCAGACCCGGGCCGGCGACCGGCTCTCCGTCGAGGACCTGACGAGCACGGGCAACGGCGCACGCGACGCCTGGGGCAGCGGCGACGCCGTCGGCACCGACCCGGCCGGCGCGGCAGGGGCCGGTGTCGACCACGGGCCGCTCGCCGAACTGGAGGCGCTGATCGGCCTCGAGAACGTCAAGCAGCAGGTCCGTACGCTCGTCAGCCTCACCCAGCTCGCGCAGCGCCGTGCGGGGCTCGGCATGCCCGTGCCGCCCATGAGCCGCCACCTGGTCTTCGCCGGCCCGCCCGGCACCGGCAAGACGACCGTCGCCCGGCTCTACGGAGCGGTCCTGGCCGAACTCGGCGCGCTGCGCTCCGGGCATCTGGTCGAGGTGGCCCGGGCCGACCTCGTCGCGCAGATCGTCGGCGGCACCGCCATCAAGACCACCGAAGCGTTCCAACGGGCCCTGGGTGGGGTGCTGTTCATCGACGAGGCGTACACCCTCGTGTCGGACGGCCGGGGTTCGGGCGCGGACTTCGGCCGCGAGGCGGTGGACACCCTGCTCAAGCTGATGGAGGACCACCGTGAGGACGTGGTGGTCGTGGCCGCCGGGTACTCCGCCGAGATGCAGTCGTTCCTCGGCTCCAACCCCGGTCTGGCGTCCCGGTTCTCACGGACCGTCGAGTTCGAGAACTACACCGTCCCCGAACTCCTCGCCATCACCGAGACTATCTGCGCCCGGCACCGTTACGAACTGACCGACGCCACCCGCGAGGCCCTCACGGTCCACTACGAGCGGATGCCGCGCGACGCCACGTTCGGCAACGGCCGTGCGGCGCGCGGGGTGTTCGAGGAGATGGTGGACCGGCAGGCAGTGCGGCTCGCCGCGCTGCCCGCGGCTTCCGAGCAGGAACTCACTCTTCTGCTCCCCGAGGACGTCGGGGTCGAGGTCCCCGGCTCCACCGGCGACGGCGCGACGGGTGACCCGCTCGCCCAACTGCGGTCCATGGTGGGCCTGGAGGCCGTGAAGAGCGATGTGACGAGTCTGGTCAACCTGATCGAGGCGACCCGGCGTCGTGAGGCCGCCGGGCTGCCCGCGCCCCGGCTCAGCCACCATCTCGTCTTCACCGGTCCCCCGGGTACGGGCAAGACGACCGTCGCCCGGCTCTACGGCGAGCTCCTCGTCGGCCTGGGCATCCTGCCGCGCGGCCAGGTCGTGGAGGTCGCCCGCGCCGATCTGGTCGGCCGCTACGTCGGTCACACCGCGCAGCTCACCAAGGAGTGCTTCGAACGGGCCCTGGGCGGCGTGCTGTTCATCGACGAGGCCTACACGCTCACCCCGGGCGGCAGCGGGTCGGACTTCGGGCAGGAGGCCGTCGACACCCTCCTGAAGCTCATGGAGGACCACCGGGACGAGGTCGTCGTCATCGTCGCCGGGTACACCGAGGAGATGGACGGGTTCCTCGCCTCGAACCCCGGCCTGTCGTCCCGCTTCTCGCGCCGGGTACGGTTCGCCGACTACAGCTCCGAGGAGTTGGTGACCATCGTCGCCGAGCAGGCGACTGTCGGGGGCTACGTCTGCGCGCCCGGCACGGCCGAGGTGCTCCGGGTCCACTTCGACGCGCTGCCGCGCGGCCGGAGCTTCGGCAACGGGCGTCTGGCGCGGCGGATGCTGGAGGAGATGATGACCCGTCAGGCGGGCCGGATCAGCGTCTTGGACGCGCCGACCGTCGACGACCTGAGCCTGCTGCTGCCCGAGGACGTTCCGGCCGTCGCGGGGCACGCGTGAGCGCGGCGTGGCGGATCCCGGCGCGGCGGACGGCGGGGCGGCTTCCGGTCGTCGCCGTGCGGCTCGTCGCCGCGCTGGCCCTGACGGCGGCCGGCGCGGTGCCGGCCGCTTCCGCGAGAGCGGCGACGCCCGCCCTGGACGGCGGGGTGTCCACCGCGCTGCCCGGTCGGGACACCGTGCTGCTGCCGGTGCTGGCCTCCGCCCTTGCCGACAAGGCACCCTGCGCGGCCGCCTCCAAGCAGGTGGCCACGGCCGTGCCCTGGGAGCAGCGGACCCTCGCGCTGGCCAGGACCTGGCCCCTGACCGAGGGGGCCGGGGTGACCGTCGCCGTCGTCGACACCGGTGTCTCCACAGCGGCGCCGGCCCTCGCGGGCCGGGTCACCGCGCTCGGCACGGCGGGCGAGGACTGCGTCGGACACGGCACGTTCGTCGCGAGCCTGATCGCCGCCGGGCCCGTCAAGGGCGTCGGCTTCGCCGGGGTCGCCCCGCGGGCCCGGGTCCTCGCCGTGTCCGGCACCGGGCCGCGCGGCGGCGCCACGGCTCCCGCCGTGGCCGCCGGCATCAGGGCGGCCGTCGACGCGGGCGCCCGCGTCCTGACCGTGTCGGCCGCGTTCCCGGCCCGGGACAAGGCCGTCGGCGACGCCGTGGCGTACGCGCGCTCCCGTGACGTGGTGGTCGTCGCCCCGGCCGTGCCCGACGCCGCGCCCACGCCGCCGCCCGGCGCGGCCACCGCGGATCCGGTACCGCGCGCCTACTGGCCGGCCGCCGAGCCCGGGGTGCTGGCCGTGGTGGACGTCGACGTGAAGGGCGCCCGGCCGCGCGGCGCCCTGCTCCCGCTCGATGCCGACCTGGCCGCGCCCGGCCGCGGGGTGATCGGCTCCGGGCCCTCCGGCACCGGGCACTACATCGGCTCCGGCGCCTCGCTCGCCGCCGGGTACACCGCCGGGGCGGCCGCCCTGGTGCGCGCCGCGTATCCCGGGCTCGACGCGGCCGGGGTCGCCGCCCGCCTTACGGCCACCGCCTACCCGGCCGACGTGCCGCGCCTGGACCCGTACGCGGCCGTCAGCGCGGTCGGCACGACCGGCCCGGTGGCGGGCCCTGCGATCCCGGCGGCCGGTCCCGTCACCCTGCCCGACACGAGCGCGGCGGAACGGGCCGGTCTCCGCGGCCGCCTCCTGGCGGCCGGGGCGGCGGCGGTGCTCCTCGCGGTGGTCTGGGCCGCCGCGGTCGCCCGCGCCCGCCGGAGCCGAGGAGCCCCCGCCTCCGACCCCGTGCCGTAGCACCGGCACGCGGGCTAGCGTCTACGCGTCTACGCGACCAACCCCGTCTGGATGAGGCCCGACTTGCGGCGTACGAAGTGGAGTGCCCGGCCCGGGGGAAGGTTGCGGGGGCGGACCGTGCCGAACACGAAGCCCTCCGACGGGGGGCAGGACAGCAGCAGGGACGGGGTGTTGACCTCGCCGAGGCGGCGCAGCAGCGGGTCGTTCATGCCGCGGCCCGCCCCGGTCGCCGAGCGGGCGACGACGACGTGCAGGCCGACCTCGTGGCCGAGGGCCAGGTGGTCGAAGAGGGGGGCGAAGGGGTGGTCCAGTGTGCTGCCCGACGCGCCGACCATGTCGTAGTCGTCCACGAGCACGAAGAGCCGGGGTCCGCGCCACCAGTCCGCGAGCCGCATCCGGTCGGGTGAGATCTCCGGTCCGGGGCGGCGGGTGTCGAGCGCGCGGGTCACCCCGCCGACCAGTTCCTTGAGCACGTTCATGGAGACGGCGTGGCCGAGGCGGTACTCCGGCGGGACCGCGTCGAGCAGTTCGCGCCGGTAGTCGACGACGAGCACCCGCACCTCGTCGGGCCGGTAGCGGTCGGTGATGGCACGGGCGGCGAGTTTCAGCAGGTTGGTCTTGCCGCTCTCGGTGTCGCCGACCACCACCAGGTGCGGGGTGCGGGCGAAGTCGTGCCAGACCGCTCCGAGGTTCTCCTCGTCCAGGCCGAGCGCGAGCCGCAGGCCCTCCGTCCGCTCCGGGGCCGGGAGTTCACCGGCCGGGAGCCGGTGCGGAAGCATGCGTACGGGCGGGGCCGGCGGCCCCTGCCAGTCCGCGGCGACCCGCTGGACCAGGTCGGCGACCCCTTCGGTGAGGTCCTCGGTGGTCTCCAGGCCGTCCACCCGGGGCAGCGCGGCGAGGAAGTGCAGCTTCCCCTCGGTGGTCAGTCCCCGGCCGCCGGTGCGCGGCACCGACGCGGCCTTGCGGATGTCGACCACGGAGTCCATCGTGTCGCCGAGGCGCAGTTCGAGCCGGGTCGCGGACTGGTCGCGGATCTGCGCCGACAGCTCCACCCACCGCGTGGTGGTCACGATCAGGTGGACTCCGTAGTTGAGGCCGCGGGTGGCGAACTGGTTGAACGTGGCCACGAGGGTGTCGAAGTCCTGCCGGACCGAGGCCCAGCCGTCGACGATCAGGAAGACGTCGCCGTGCGGTTCGTCGGGGAACTCCCCGGCGGCCCGGCGCCGCCGGTAGGTGGCCATGGAGTCGATGTCGTGGTCGAGGAAGAACTGCTCGCGGTGGGCGAGGACCGCCGACACCTCCGCGACCGTCCGGTTGATGCGTTCCCCGTCGAGCCGCGAGGCCACCCCGCCGACGTGCGGCAGTCCGGCCAGGCGTGACAGCGTGCCACCGCCGAAGTCCAGGCAGTAGAACTGCACTTCGCGCGGGGTGTGGGTGAGGGCCAGGGCCGCGATCAGGGTACGGACGAGGGTCGACTTGCCGCTCTGCGAACCGCCGGCCACCGCCACGTGCCCGCCGGCCCCGGCCAGGTCGACGAGGAGCGGGTCCCGGCGCTGGTCGAAGGGCTTGTCCACGAGGCCCACCGGTACCCGCAGCCGGCCGACGCCCGGCCACCCCGCCGCGCACAGGCCCCGCTCGGGGTCGGCCGTCAGGGCGGGCAGCAGCCGGTTCAGGGCCGGCGGGAGGTCCAGCGGGGGCAACCACACCTGGTGGGCGGCGGGACCGGAGTCCCGCAGCCGGTCCAGGGCCGCCGACAGCAGGGTCTCGGCCTCCTCCTGGCCCTCGGCCGGTTCCGGTTCGGGCGCGGGGGCGGGGGCGCGGCTGATCACCCA
This sequence comes from Streptomyces sp. NPDC058579, assembly GCF_042718575.1. NCBI lineage: Bacteria > Bacillati > Actinomycetota > Actinomycetes > Kitasatosporales > Streptomycetaceae > Streptomyces > Streptomyces sp. NPDC058579. Next base: position 110,942 of record NZ_JBHXPI010000014.1, on the reverse strand, counting down.
TCCCGCCGTCCACGGCACGACCTGGCTGGCGACCCGGGCCTGGACGGCCGCGCCGCCCCGCCTCCGGTAGGGCCCGGAGACGTACGCGGCGCGGAACCGGGTCAGTGCCTCCACCCCGCTCTTGAGGTATCCGGCGCCCGGCTGCGGGGGCAGTTGGTGGGCGTCGGGGACGCCGAGCACGCCCCGGCTCTCGATTGCGGAGAAGGTCCGCAGGCCGATCCGGTACGAGAGGTGGCTCTCCAGCTGGTGCATCCGGCCCTCGTCGAGGCGCTGCGAGGCCAGCAGCAGGTGTACGCCGAGGGAGCGGCCGAGCCGGCCGATCATCACGAAGAGGTCCATGAACTCGCGGTGCGCGGCGAGGAGTTCGCTGAACTCGTCCACCACGACGAAGAGGCTCGGCAGCGGGGCGAGGTCCGCGCCGGCCGCCCGCGCCTTCTCGTACTCGAGCGCCGAGGTGTAGTTGCCGGCGGAGCGCAGCAGCTCCTGACGGCGTATCAGCTCGCCGTGCAGGGCGTCCTGCATCCGTTCGACCAGGGCCACTTCGTCGGCGAGGTTGGTGATCACCGCGGAGGTGTGCGGCAGTCCGTCGAGTCCGAGGAAGGTCGCGCCGCCCTTGAAGTCGACGAGGACCAAGTTGAGGGTCTCGGAGGAGTTGGTGAGGGCCAGGCCGAGCACCAGGGTGCGCAGCAGCTCGCTCTTGCCGGAGCCGGTCGCTCCGATCAGCATGCCGTGCGGGCCCATGCCGCCCTGCGCTGACTCCTTGATGTCCAGCTCGACGGGGCGGCCGTCCGCGCCGACCGCGACCGGCACGCGGAGCCGGTCGCCGCCGGTGGCCCGCCGCCACAGCGTCGCCGGGTCGTGCCGGTGCAGGTCGGGGATGCCCAGGAGGGTCGTCAGCTGCACGTCCGAGGAGAGCGGCTCGGTGGCGTCCGTCGTCAGTCCCATCCGGTAGGGCGCCAGCATCCGGGCCAGCGACTCGGCGGCCATCGGTCCGACCGTGTCCGGGCGTCCGAGGAGCGTCGCCTGTTCCTTGCGGCTGCGGTCGGTCCGTACGAGCCGTACCGCGCCCGGCGCCATCTCCAGGCGCAGGGTGGTCCGTCCCGGCCGCCAGCTGAGCGCGCCCGACAGGTCGAGCACGACCGCGTTGCGGAAGCCGACGCCGTCGATCCGGTGGCCCGCCGGTACCGCCACCCCGTCGAGGACGATCACCGTGAACGGCTCGTCCCGCCCGGGCGGCGCCTCCGGGTCGAAGTGCTGCCGCTCGGTGAACTCGGCGCCGAGCCGGTCCTCCAGGTCCTCGAAGGCCGAGGTCACCATCCGGGCGGGGCCCGCGCCGTCCTGCTCCTGCGGATGGAGGTTGTGCGGCAGCCACTTCACCCACTCCCACTCGCCCCGCCGCTCGTCCGAGGCGCACACCGCGATCCACAGCTCCTCCGGCGCGTGGAACAGCGCCAGTTGGCTGAGCATGGCCCGTACCGCCGACCGCGTCACGGCCGCGTCGCCGCGCAGCAGCACCCGGGACCAGGACCGCAGGTAGACGCCGATGGGCTGGTCGGGGACGGTGCCGTAGGCCCGCATGAAGCGCCTCAGGGCGTGCGCCGAGAGCGGCTCAAGGTCCTCCACCGGCCGCGTCGACAGGGGGATCAGCCGCATCGCGAGCTGCTGGTCGCCGACGGCGATCCGCACCTCTCCGAAGTCCTCGTCCTTGGGCCGCCGCTCCCACAGCCGGGTGGTGCGCACCATGGACCGCAGCGCGCGCGGGTCGGGGTGGCGCCAGGCGAGCGCGAGCTGCTGTTCCACGACGGTGCGCTGCACCTTGCGCCGGGTCTGGGCCAGATAGCGCAGATAGTCCCGGCGTTCGCCGCTGAGCCGCTGCTTGCGCTCCCCGTTGCGGCGCATGACCTGGCCGACCATCATCGCGCCCGTCGCGAGCACCATCATGCCGATCGCGAGGTACGTGAAGACGCTGTTGGAGCCGCCGGGCCGGACGAAGACCAGCATCATCGACACCGACATCATGGCCATCGGCAGGTACGTCCACACCGCCGAGGTGTCGGGCACCGTCTCCGGCAGGGTCGGCGGCTCCTGGAGGTGCAGCTCGCCCTCGGGCATGTCCGGGCCACGGCGACGGGCGGGACGGCGGAACAGGACCACGCTCAACGCACAGGCTCCTCGGTCACGTTGGGGAGTGTTCCAGGGACATCACCCAAGGTCAGTGCCGGGGGCAGAGTACCGAGTACTCTGCATCCGCCCCACGCGGGGCGGCTCAGGCGCACCTCTCCGACGCGGTCGGCGCTCCACACTCTCGGACAGACCACCACCGAACACCACCCATCGCACACACCTTGGGAGTTGACCCGATGACGGACACCTCGGTCGCGGGCCTGTGCCGCCTGACGGTACGCGCCCCGGCCCGGACGGTCGACCTCGCCGTCCCGGCCGACGTACCCGTCGCCGACCTGCTGCCGACGCTCCTGCGGTACGCGGGCGAGGAGGGCGCCGAGCTGGAGGAGGAGGGCCTGGAGCAGGGCGGCTGGACCCTCCAGCGGCTGGGCGGGCGGCCCTTGGAGGAGGAGGGAACGCTGGAGACGCTGGGGGTGCGCGACGGTGAGGTGCTGTTCCTGCGGCCGATGCGCGAGGCCCTGCCGGACGTCCGCCTGGACGACCTCGTCGACGGCATAGCCAACGTCACCCGCGACCGGCTGCACGGCTGGTCCCCCGCCGCCGGCCGGCGGCTGCTGATCGGGATGACCGCCACCGCGCTGTTCCTCGGGCTGGTTCTGCTCGCCTGGCCCGGCGGTCCCGCCACGACCCGGATCGTCGTCGCGGGGGCCGCCGGGCTGCTGCTCCTGGCCGGGGCCGCCTCCGCCTCCCGGGCCGTCGGCGACCACGGCGCGGCCGCCACCCTCGGCTTCCTCGCCGCCCTCCACCTGGCGCTCGCGGGCTGGCTGCTGCCCGGCGGGGAGATCGCCGGGCCCGACGCCCACCACGTCCTCGGCGCCCGGCTTCTCGCGGCCGGTGCCGCCGGCGCGGCCGGTGCCGTCCTCGCACTCGCCGCGGCCGCCGTCACTCCGCCGTTCTTCCTGGCGGGCGCCGTCGCCGCGCTCGCCACGGCGCTCGCCGGGGCCCTCATGAACACCCTCGACGTCCCCGTCGACGGCGCCGCCGCCGCGCTCGCCACCGCGCTCGCGCTCACCGGCCCGTTCGTCCCCGGCCTCGCCTTCCGGCTCTCCGGGATGCGGATGCCCGCGCTGCCGGCCGACGCGGCCCAGCTCCAGGAGGGCATCGAGCCCTACCAGGGCCGGGACGTCGCCACCAGGACCGAGATCGCGAGCGGCTGGATGACCGCCCTGTACGCGGCGACCGGCGTCGTGTGCGCAGCCGCCCTGACGCCTCTCGCCCGGCACCCCGACCTCTCCGAGGTCCTCACCGCCTCCGTACTCAGCCTGCTGCTTCTGCTGCACGGCCGCGGGCTGGTCAACGTCTGGCAGCGGCTCGCGCTGGTCGTCCCCGGCATGTGGGGCGCCGTCCTGCTCGGTCTGGCCGCCGGCGCGGCGGCGGGACCGGAGGACCGGCCCCTGCTCCTCGCCGGGGTGTTCGCGGTCGCCGCCGCCCTCGCGGTCGCCTCCTGGACCGTGCCCGGCCGCCGGCTGCTCCCGTACTGGGGCCGCGCGGCCGAACTCCTGCACTCCGCCCTGGCCATCGCCCTGGTGCCGCTCACGCTGTGGGTGCTCGGGGTCTTCGGCGCGCTCCGGTCCCTGGGCGGCTGAGGAGCCGGTCGCTCCCGGCAGTTCGGGCCCCCTCACGGGGAATTGCCCGCTCACACCGAGAAGCTCCTCACGTCGAGCAGCCCCTTCATCTCCCAGCAGGAAAGGCTCCCGTGCAGTCCAAGCGCGACCAGGTCCAGGCCCACGCATTCGTCATGGGCCGCCTGACCTCAGGCATGCTCCTAGCCGACCCCGACGCTCCCGAAAGCCCCCTGAGCCGTACGACCCGGGGAGCGGTCACCGGTCTCGTCATCGCCGTGCTGATCAGCGCGGGCGCCGTCGTCCTCGGGCTCATCTCGCCCCGGGGCGACGACTCCTGGCGCAAGCCCGGCACTCTCGTCGTCAACCGGGAGACCGGCGCCCGCTACCTCTACCTCGACGGTCGGCTGCGCCCCGTGCGCAACTACGCGTCCGCGCTGCTCGTCGGCGGCCGGAAGCTCGCCACCGAGGACGTGGCCACCGCGTCGCTCGTCGGCACCCCCCTCGGCGCCCCGGCCGGCATACCGGGCGCGCCCGACGCGGTCCCCGTCGCCAAGAACCTGGACACCGGCGCCTGGCAGGTGTGCGCGGCCGCCACCGGCTCCCGCCCGTCGACCGTCCTCACCGCCGGGTCGCCCGCTCCCGGCACCGGCCTCGGCGGCGGCCAGGCAATCGTCGTCAGCGGCCCCGACGGCACCCGCCACCTGGTCTGGCAGGGCAGCCGGCTCCGCCTGGACCAGGCCACCGGGGCGGCCCTCTCGCTCGGTTACGGTTCCGTCGCCGCCCACCCCGTCAGCGCCGCCTTCCTCGACGCGCTGGCCACCGGGCCCGCCCTCGCCGCCCCCGCGGTGCCCGGTCGGGGAACTCCGGGGCCCGCACTCGGCGGCCGCCCGAGCACCGTCGGCCAGGTCTTCCGGGTCGCCGTGCCGGGCACCACCGATCAGCCGTACTACCTCCTCGGCAAGGAGGGCCTGGCGCCGCTCACCGCCACCGGGGCCGCCCTCGTCCTGGGCGATCCGGCGACCCGTACCGCGTACGCCGGCGGGGCGCCCGCCGCGACCACCCTGGGCGCCGACGTCCTCGCCCAGCACCTCGCCCCCGGCGCCGAGGGCCGCCCGCCCGCGACGCCCGGGCTGCCCACGAGCCCGCCCGCCGCCCTTCCCGTACCGGCAGGTTCGGCGCTCTGCGCCCGGATCACGCCGGGGTCCGGCGGCCCGCAGGTGACCGCCGAACTCGTCCGGGTCCAGGGGCTCGCCCTCGCGGCGCCGCCCTCCGGCGACAGTACGGCGCCCGCCTGTCTGAAGGTGGACGCCATCCTGGTCCGTCCGGGCCACGGCGTCCTCGCGCGGGCCCTGGGGGCCGACGGGCGGCCGGTGGGAGACACCACGTATCTGGTCGCCGACAGCGGTGTGAAGTTCCGGGTGCCCGACCAGGCGGCGCTCACCGCCCTCGGCTACGGGGAGGGCAGCGCCGGGGCCGTACCCTCGCGGCTCCTCGCGATGCTGCCGTCGGGTCCCGACCTCGACACCTCCGCGGCCCGGGGCCTGCGCCCGCCCACCACCACGGGGCCGGACTGCGGTTTCTCGAGCGGGGGTTGAACCATTCGCCGGTTTCTCCCGTATAGCCGATCGAGGGCTGTGGGAGAGGGTCCGACCACCCCGCGCCCCGGGGCGCGGGCACCCGAGCGCGCCCTGGCTCAGAAATACCTCAAAGAGCAGAAGTATTGAGGTCACGGCGCAGGCTGTGGCCATAGCATCACCCTGCGAACTCCCAACGACGAAAGGCCGGTTTCATGTCCGAAGCGACTGTGGGGAACGGTCAGCAATCAGAGGAAGGTGCCACCCGGAACGGGATCCAGGCACTGGAGCTGGCCTTCAGCGGCATCGTCAAGTGCCGCCAGGACGTGGACTCCACGCGCTCCGGCCTGGGCACGGGCTACGGCGGCAGCGACGGCGGTCAGTTCGGCGGTCTGCTGGAGCAGTGGGGCGACCAGACGGAGGTCATCCTCGCCAACCTCCAGGACATGATCGAGAAGCTGAACATCAGCCTCGTCGAGCACGGCAAGGCGCAGGGCTCCGCCAACGAGTCCATCAACCAGGCCTATTCGCAGTCGCAGTCCGCCTTCGACCAGATGATGGGCTGACGTTCCACCGCCGCGACGCCATCACCCGCCCCGCTCGACGACGACCCGCCCGTCGACGACCGCTCGACGAAGACCCGCTCGACGAAGATCCTGCCCGCCGACGACACGAAACGAGGGACCGTGCCCGAGAACCTGACCGACGGATACATCTACGTCGACTACGCCCACATGAACAACGCCGCCGACGACCTGGTCCACCAGACCCGGGCCATCGCGCGCACCCTCGCCTCCCTGGAGGCCGAGCTGAACGAGCTCGCCAAGACCTGGTACGGCAGCGACGCCAGCATGTACCAGCAGAAGCAGGTCGCGTGGAACCAGGCCGTCACCAACATGGAGACGATGCTGACCTCGCACGCGGGGCTGCTCACGGACATCTCCGGCAGCTACCGCTACAGCGAGAACTCCCTGACGCAGATGTGGGAGAGCGTGCGCGTCGGCCGCTAGGACCTGTCTCCAGGGACCGTACCGCCACCCCGCCCAGGACCACTTCACCCTCCGAGGACGCAGTCGCCATGCCCGACCTGACCCATCTCGACTCCGCCACCCTGCGGACGTTCGCGGACCAGGACCTCGCGGCCTTTCTCACCGCCCTCGCCGCGATCCGCAAGGACTCCCAGGGCACCGAGATCCGCGCGCTGAAGAGCATCCTGGACGGCCGCACCTATCCGAACACCCTCCAGCAGAACCCCGTGCTCGGCATCGGCCTCATGGCCGCCGACGACGCCGTGCACGGACTGTCGCTGATCGCCAACGTCCGCAAGGCCGCGGAGTCGGTCGACAACGTCTTCGCCGACCAGGAAGACCTGTTCGAGGACATCGACCGCAATCTCCGCGAGACCCTGCGGACCCTCCTCAACACCCAGGGCTCCAGCCTGATGTCGATCGACGCCGCCGAGTTCCTCGACGTGTTCGCCGACGTCGACGACAGCCTCGGCGGCGGAGACCGGGAGACCGACAGCCAGAGGGAGAACTGACCGGTGCCCGCCAACCACGATCCGGACGACTACTGGGGCCAGGCCGTCACCCTCTTCACCGGCTTCCCCATGCCCAGCCGCCAGAAGCTCTTCGAGAACCTCAAGAGCGTCGAGGGCATTCCGCTCTTCCGCCTGGACATCCAGAGCGAGAACAGCATGCGGGCGGTCACCCCGGCCGACTACTCGGCGATCAGCGGCTGGGGCAAGAGCAGCGGCCAGGACTACGACCTGGTCTTCTACCACACCGGCAAGGGCAACGGCGCCCACGACGCCAGCAACACCGGTGTCCGGATGCTCAAGGCCCGGATCATCATGATCGGCGTCCAGACCGACAGCAACGGACGCGGTCGGCTGCTCTCGGCCGGCGAGACGGTCTCCGGCGGGCCGTTCCGGGGCAGCTACACGGGCACCGAGTGGAACAACGGCCCGGTGGCGCAGTACGTCAGCGGCTCGAAGATCGCGCTCGACGCGCTGCTCAGCGGCTCGCTCACCACGCGCGGCGTCTCCTGGAGCGGTGCGAACGTCGTCGACGCCGAGGCGGTCAGCCTGGCGTCCTTCGAGACCACCGCGGCGGCGTTCGACCGGGCCAAGCAGTTCCTCGTCGACCAGGCCGCCGTCCTCAAGACCTGGGAGGACGGCTTCGGCAGCGACGGCGCGGCCTGGCGGGGGCAGGCCGCCGGCATCTTCCACCAGCTGATCCACCAACTGCGCCAGAACTACGACAACTACGTCGACCAGCTCGGCGGGACGGAATTCACCAGCACCCAGACCGGGCTGAGCGGGTACGCGCCCCGATCGCACTACAGCGAGTCCGTCCTCAAGGCCCAGCGTGACCTCGCCGCCGCGGGGGAATCCCTCCGCACCGCCTGGACCTCCTGGGCCTCGACCGGACGTCACGACCCGCACCGGGGGCTCCTGGAGATCCTGGACGAGATCAGCGCCTGGGTGATCACCAACAACGCCGCGTACATCCTGGCGAAGACGAACGCCGACGGCGGCACGGAGTACTCCACCGATACCGGATACGTCGAACTGCACCCCGTCTACGGGGACCTGGACAAGATCGAGAACTGGAAGAAGGTCGGTGACGCGGCCGTCGCCCGCTGGAACCACTACGTCGACGTCACCCTGATCACCGCGGCCAGCCTCGCCCTCTCCACCTTGAACAACAACTGGATCACCGACGCGGGCGAGTTCGAGGACCTGTTGGAGACCCGCAACTCGAACTCCCTCACCGACAACCACGAGCGGAATCTCAACGAGAACAACGAGAACCAGCTCAACGAGACGCTGAACAACCTCAACGACAACCTCGGCGAGAACATCGAGAACCTCAACCAGAACCTGAGCGACGGTCTCGGCGACTTCGGCAACAGCATCACCGACAACCTCAACAGCCTAGGCAACGGGCTCGGAGAAGGCCTTGGGGACCTCGGGAACGGTCTTGGCAACAGCCTCACCACCGCCCTGAACGGGCCCGGTGGCCTGGGCGGCCTGGGCGGTCTCGGCAGCGGGCTCGGAAACCTGAGCAACCTCGGCAGCGGCCTCGGCAACACGCCGTCCGCCCTCAACGGCCTGGGAAACCTGGGGAGTCTGGGTGATCTGAACGGTGGTCCGCTCACCAACCCCGGAGGCGGAACCACGTCCCTCAACCCGGACGGCACCCTCACCACCCGCTTCCCCGACGGCAGCATGAGCGTCTTCGACCCGAAGACCGGGAACATGACCGTCACCGGCAAGGACGGCAAGAAGACCACCACCTCGCTCGACCCGGGCGAGACGTTCACCAATCCGGACGGCAGCACCACCCGCCTCAACGCCGACGGCACCCTCACCACCACCTTCCCCGACGGCACGCTCCGCACCGTCGACCCCGACACCGGCCGCGTCACCACCACGAGGCCTGACGGCACGAGCACCGTCCAGCAGCTCAACCCGGGCCTGTCCGTGCCCGACCTGAACCTTCCCCGCCCCGACTTCGACGTCGACCGCGAGCTGAACCAACTGGACGACCTGCGCGGGCTGTTCGAGCGGAACGGACCGAACACCGTCTCCGGCCTCGGTGATGCGCCCGGCACCACGTCCTCCCTCAACGGACTGACCGGCGGCCTGAGTTCAGGTCTCGCGGGCTCCGCCTACGAGGAGTACGACAGCACTCCCTACGAGGGCGGGGCGCTGCGCTCAGGACCCGACCCGGCCACCACCCTCTCGGCGGCCCCGACCGCGCGGACGGACGGCAACCTCCTGAACCCCCTCGCGGCGTCGGGTCTGCTGGGCGCCTCGGGCGCGCAGGGCGCCGACGGTACGGGACCCATGGGCCCGATGGGGTCGCCGATGACCCCGATGGGCGGCGCCCCGGGCGCGGCCGGCGGCCAGGGCGGCACCAACGAACGGACCCGCAACGTCCTGGCAGAGCCCGGCGGCAGCCCCGACTCCCGCCGCCGTGGCGGAGCCCGTAACGGCTCCTCCGCCTCGGACGACGAGGACCTCGCCGACGGCTCGCGCCGCCGCCCCCGCACCACCGGATCCGCCGTCCCCTTCGCTCCGGCCACCACCCGGCGGCCCGCCACCGAGAGCCACGACGGCACCCCGGACCGGGAGCGGGCCAGCTGGCTCGCCGAGGACGAGGACGAGGACGTCTGGGGCACCGACGAGGGCGCCGCGCCGACGGTGATCGGCTGAGCTGCTGAGCTGCTGAGCGGGCGACGGTGATCGGCTGAGCGGGCGACGGGCGAGAGGGGCACGGAATGACGAGGAGCGTACGAGGGTGAGCGGAACGTCGATGGAGCAGCGCATCGCGCAGGCCATGGCGGAACTCGAGGCCGTCCAGAAGGCGGTGGCCGAGGCGGAGGCCAAGCTGAGCGAGGCCAGCGTGACCGTCCGGTCGAAGGACCGGTCCGTCGAGGTCACGGTCGGCCCCCAGGGCGAACTGGCCGGCCTGCGCTTCCTCGGCACGGCCTACCGCACCATGGAGGCCGGAACCCTGGCCGCAGCCGTCCTCGACGCGGCCGGCCAGGCACGTTCGCAGATGGCCCGTCAGATCAAGGACACCTTCGAGCCGTTGACCCGACCCAGCGCCACCGTGCCTGAACTCGAAGGCATCGACGTGGACTGGTCGAAGATCTTCGGACCGGACGTCCTCGACGAGGACGGGGACGAGGCCGACGACCCGGCCGCCGCCCGCCGCAGGCGCGGCGGACGCCGACTGCGCGACGAGATCCACGAGGATCCGGAAGGAGACGACCGTGCCTGAAGGAGACGTGTACTTCGCCATACCCGGCCGGCTTCAGGCCGGTGTACGGCAGATCGACCAGATCAGCTCCCTGGTCCAGGACATCGCGCGGGACTTCGTCTCCGAGGTGAACGCCGTCCGTGACTGGCCCGGCCGCGACGACAGCTTCGCGCGCGAGGTCCTGCCGCAGGAGAAGGACGAACGCGAGACGGCCACCCGAACGGCGGAGGCCATCGCGGAGGCCGTCGTGGAGATCGCCAACGGCACCCACGACAATCTGCGCAACATCGTGAACACCCAGGACGGTGCGCTCGACGCCATCGGCTCCGCCGCCCGTGGCCGCCGCGGAAGCCACTGACCCCCATGCCGATCCAAGCGTCGCCCGCCGTCGACAACCTGCTGTTCGGCCTCGTCGGGGAGCGTCTCCCCCAGGCCGACGAGGACAAGGCGTACCAGAGCCGTCTCGCCTACGAGCGGATGGCCAGGTCCTTCCGGGAGCTCTCGGACGTCATCGAGGGCTCCGTCGTCGGCGTGGGCCGCTCCCTGCCGCCGCAGGTCGGACCGCGCTACGTCCGGGCCATGAACCTGTTCGTCGACGACAACGGCACCAATGTGCTGCGGGACTTCGCCGACCAGCTCGACCGGATCGCGGACGGCCGTACCCAGACCTCGATGGACATCACCGAGGCCAAGTGGCAGATCATCGCCGAGGTGGTGCGCCTGGCCATCGAGCTGGCCGTCACCGCGATCCTGGCGTTCTTCAGCGGCGGCGCCTCCGCAGGGCGGGCCGCCGTGGCACGCGCCCAGAGCCGGGTCGTCATCCTCACCATCCTGGACCAGCTCCTCAGCCGGACCCGGCTGATGCCGACCCTGACGTCGGCCTTCGAAGAGGCGTTCATGACCTTCGTGGTCCGCCTCGCGATGATGGTCGCGGGCCCCGACGGACGGCGCCCCGACTCCTTCGACTGGCACCAGATCGGCCAGGACGCGGCCTTCGGCGCGCTCGTCGGCATCTTCTCCGAGCTCTTCAGCAACGCGACCCGGAACATCGACGACTACTTCGACCGGCGGTTCTTCAACGACAACGTGCGCCGCGACCACGACGGCATGGACGACATCACCAGCCATGTCGACCGTGACGTCGACGGCCCGCGCAACAGCACCGACAGTCCGGGACCCGGCCCCGGACCACGCCCCGGCCGCGACACGGACCTGCTCCCCGACACGGACCGACTGCCGGACCCGAACCGGCTCTCGGACCCGGACCGGCTGCCGGACCCGAACCGTAACGCGCACCGCGACGGCGGACCGGACGGCGGCGGCGTCGGGGAGTCCGCCGAGTTCGTCACCGAGGCCCTGGCCGAGGTGCTCGCCGAACTCCTGATGACCGGCCTCATGCACGGCACTTGGGCCTTCAACTGGGACACCTTCTACGGCTCCCTGATCAGCAACAAGACGGGGGAGATGCTGGAGGCCGGGGCGGAGGGCCTCGGCACCTCGCTCGCCGAGATACGCCAGGTCAACACGGCGACGGTCCAGCAGCGGGACGGCGACCGGCCTCGGACGGGCACCAGGGACGGCGACGCCGTGACCACGGGAACGGGCGCTGACACGGACACTGCCGGGGGCGCGAACGCGGCCAGGGACAATGGCAGGGACGCGGAGACCGGCGGGCGTACGGGCGCGGAGACCGGGAGCGGCGCCGGCGGCCGTCCTCGTACGGTGTCGGTGTCGGGCTCGGACCTGAGCGGTACGGACGCGGAGACGTCTCCCCGTACGAGTACGGAGAACACGTCGGACGCCGACGCGACCGGCGACGGCTCCTCGGTCCCGCGGACCACCGGGGCCGGCTCCACCCCCGACGGACACCAGCAACGGCCGGTCGGCACGGTCTCCCGCGACCTGGAGGAGGAGCCGGCCCGTGGAGTCCTGACCGAGAGCGGGGGCGACGGCGGGGAGGAGCTGACGGCGGGGCAGCAGCAGGGGGCCGCCGCCCCGACGGCGGCTCCGGCCGGCACGAACCCGGCCACCGTCTCCACCACTGGCCCGACCGGCCCCACCGGTTCCACCGCCGTGGACGGCCATCAGCTCGGCCCGGCGGAGGACACGACCGACGAGGAGGCGGCCGGCCACCAGCCCGACGAAGTCGCGCCCTCGCCCGCGCCGCTCCCCAGCATCGTCACGAGCGGTGGCCCGGCCCCGGTCCCGGCCCCCGGCGGGCGGACGCCCGAACACGAGCTGTGGCAGCGGCTGTCGAGCGCCCCGGCAACCGAACACCGCGCGATCCTGGACGAGATCGCGGCACGCAGGAACGGCACCGTGCCGTCGGTCGAGGAGATCGCTCAGCGCGCCCGCGTCAGCTCGTACCTCAAGGACGTCCCCGGCGTCACCGTCGTCGTCGACGACGCGGCCAACTACGGCCACCAGGCGGCCGCCACGATGCTGATCGCCTCCCTCGACGAGCTCGGCTACGAAGGCCCCATCCGTGTCATCGCCGAACCGGCCGTCAGGGACCGGCTGAAGCTGCTCGTCCCGGCCGAGTCCTGGGACCGGATCACCTGGGTCTTCGACAGCTTCGAACCGGGGAGGGAGAACCCGGTCAAGCGGGAGCGGAGCGATCACCTGGTGCTCCTCGCCGCCAGCGACCGCATCGACCCGGACGGTACGACCCCGGGCGAGTTCCTGGACTTCGCCGGCGCCGACCAGGCCATCGTCCTTCAGCCCTACGCCTGGCCCCTGGGCGCCCGGATGGTGCTGAGCCGCTCGGGCGCCGACGCCACGACAACGGTCACCGACCTCGGGACCCTCCTCGACGCCCCGGGTCAGAGCACCGCCGGCGGCGAGAGCGACCCCCGGGGCCACCGGCCGGTCGGGCGCGCCGGCCTCTACCGCTTCCACGTGCCCGAACTCACCACGGCCGAGCTGGAAGCCCTCATCCGCAGGACGATGGAGCCCGACGAGGCCCCGACGCGACGCGGCGCGAACCTCCGCGCCCTCGTACGGGCCGTCTCGGCCCCGAAGCCCGGCTCTGACGGCGCAGGCGACGGGGACGGCGACCGCGACGGCTTCGACGAGAGCGACGGCTTCAGCGACGCGGACAGAAACAGAGACGGCCGGATCCTGCCCGCCTGCGCGCCCATCGACCTGATGCCCGCCTACGGGATGCACAACCTCTCCCCCGGCGCCGGCTCCGGCACCCTGGGCACCCTCGCGGAGGGCATCCACGCCTCGGCCCCCGAACGCCCCTCGGTGATCCTCGCGCTGGGCCGGGCCACCGTGGACGGCGCGCCCCGGCACACCGCGCCCTGGCTCTCGTACGCGACCCTCGACGGCGAGGACCTCACCCAGCGGCTCACCACCATGGCGCCGGGCGATGTCCTGATCCTGGAGGCGGGCAACCTGCCGCAGGACGTGTTCCGTCAGATGTACCGGCTCGGCACCCTGCCGGCCGTCCTGGAGGGCGCGAACACCGCCAACCTGGCGCAGTTGCTGGGCCGCCCGTACTTCTCCGTCCTCACCAAGCACACCCCGTACGACCGCTTCGACGAGCCGGCCGCGAACATCCTCTCCGAGGTCACGACCGTCCTCGGGATGCGTACCCAGTGGGGTCGCAACGTCCCCGACGCTCTGCTCGAAGCCCTCGACCGTCAGAGGACCGCGCTCAAGCTGCTCGACGGCGGACTTCCCTCCGCCGCCGGGACGACGGACGGGACGGTCGTGGTGACCGTGGACGAGGTCCAGCGCCTCGTCGCCGCGCTCGAATCCGACGACGCGGCAGAACGCATCGAGGGAATCCTCGGCCCGAACCATCCGGACGCCGCGAACATCAGCCGGATGGTGCGGTACTCCGGCTGGACGTCGGAGGCCGACGCCAAGAAGTGGGAGGCGGTGCGGGCGCAGGTCGGCCCGCAGGAGAAGGCCGCTCTGCGGGCCGCCGTCGAGGAGGTGCGCCGACGGAACCTGGACAAGCTGCAGGACGCGACGAAGCAGTACTCGGTCGCCCCCGTACCGGAGCAGGTGCAGGTCGTCGCGGACGCCCTCCGGCAGGCCAGGACCCCCGGCACACAGCTGCACACCTACTTCGACTCCCTGGCCCGACGGGCCCGGGACCCGCGCAACGACCAGGTGCTCCAGGCGCTGGACGTCGCCCGGGCCGAAGCTCCGCTGCCGCTGCGCACGGTCTCCGCCGACCTGGACGTCCAGCCGAACGACGATCCGTACATCCGTGGCCTCCGAACCCCGATCACCCCCACGACGAACCCGAACACGGGCGCGCCCCCGTCCCCGACGGACGAGTCGCAGGAGCCCGACATCCCCGCACCCGTCGCCACGGTGTCGGTCGGTGTCGATACACCGGCGAACCCGGCCGCCGGTGTGTCGGAGACGGCGGACTCCGACGGCGACAGCGACAGCGACATGGACATGGGCGACTTCGACGGGGACGTCTTCGACCTCCTGGGCGGGGGCGACGCGGGAGACCCGGAGCCGGCCGAGTCCTCGGCTGAAGACGCCGACGAGGACGCTGACGAGGACGCCGAGATGGGCGGCTTCTTCGACGATGACGACGAACCGTTCCAGCCGTTCCAGGGCGCTCTGTCGATCGGCGGGAGCGGCGGAGGCGGCCCGGCCGCCGCCACACCCCGCATCGTGGTCACGCGGCCCGTGTCGGACCCGGTCGGAGCAAGTCCGTCCGGCGATGGGACCACCCCGGCACCGCCGTCCGTCCGGAGCTACACCGTCGACCGGGGCAAGGTCACTGAAGTGAGCGTGCCGGACGCCCGGATCAGCCACCAGACGCTCCAGGGAGACGTCGGCCTCGCCTCGTATCTCCCCTCGAACTGGAACCAGCGAGAACCGCGATTCGGTCAGGTCACCGGCGCCGACACCTACACCGACCTGCGCCCCGGCACGCTGCCCGGCACGGGCACGCTCGTCGGGGCCCGCAAGCCGCTCTCCTGGCAACCCGGCCGGGCGACGTTCTTCGCCGCGCACGGCACCCCCACCCAGATCACGCTCGCCCTCGACGACGGCCAGGTGATCAAGGTGTCGGGGCGCGAACTGGGCCGCTTCCTGACCCGGCAGCCCGGTCTCGGCGCGCCCGGCCGGCCGCTCGTCCTGCTGTCCTGCTCGACCGGACAACGGCCCGACCACGGCGGGCTGTCCGCGGCCCAGCACGTCGCCAACGTCACCGGCCGCAGGGTGTACGCCCCGACCACCGACACCGGAACGGCCGTGGACAGCGCGGACGGCATCCGGTCCGTCCTGCACCTGGACAGGGACGGCACCCCGGGGCAGTGGGCCGTCTTCACCCCGGAGCCCGCCGGGGCGGTTCTCGACGCCCTCGCCACCGCGGCGGGGCTGGGGACCGACGAGGGAGTGACCGCCTTCGACCAGGCGTTCACCCTCCAGTTCGTCCGTACCCTGCGGGACACGTTCGGCCCTGACGCCGAGCGGGGTACGGACGGTCCCGAGCTGCTGCGTGGTCTGGCCGCGCTCAACGCCCTGCGCTGGAACACCCCGCTCCAGGCACCCGGACCGACCTTCACCGACGCCCGGATGAGCGCCGGCCTGCTGGGCCGCGTCACCCGGTCCGTGCTGGGCACCCCTGCTTCCGACACCCCGTCACCCGACGAGTTCCGCGCCGTGCTCGCAGCCGCGCACGCGACCCGTACGGCCGACCCGGGTGCTCGCGTCGAGGACCTCGCCGCCCACCTCCCCGCCCACGCTCCCTCTCCCCCTCCCACCCCCTCGGAGCCGTCCAGCCCTCCCGCCGAATCCCCCGCGTCGGGCCTGCTGACGGACGGCCGGTTCATCAAGCGGCAGGGCGGCCGGTACGAGGTCCTCTCCACCCGCGCGGACGGCAACTGCCTCTTCCACGCGGTACGGCACGGTCTGCAGAGCGTCCGGCCGGGCGGGCTCGGCAACCAGATGAGCATCCAGCAGCTGCGGAACCTGGTGGCCGACGCCCTCCACGACGGCCCCATGACCCATCAGCTCAACCAGGCCGACCCGGTGGACACGGTCCTCGCGGAGCTGAACGCCGACGCCCTGAGTCTGCACCTGGGCGTCCCCGTCCCCGCTCTGACCGGCCAGGAGCGACAGGTCGTCGACGCGCTCCCCGCGGCCCAGCGGGCCGCCCGCAGGGCGCGCTACCAGGCCGAGGCCCTGCGCCCGCTGCTCGCACGGCAGCTGTCCGTCACCAACCGGAACACCGAGGCCCTCTGGCGGGCCATCGTCGACAGGCGCTTCCCGGCCTGGGGGCCCGCCGCGCCCTCGCTCGCGGACATGCGGAGCATGTCCACCACCGACCTGGTCGAAGCGTCGATCCGGGACATCCGCATGTGGAACACCCCCTTCTTCGACGCGGCACCGGAGGCCGTCGGCCGGGCGCTGGGCGTCGAGCTGGTCCTCGTACAGGACCGCGCTCCGGACCGTGCCGTCGGCGCGCCCGGCGGAACCCGACTGCACGTGCACTACAACGGCTTCAACCACTATTCGGCGGTCGACGTCCACGGGAACCCGGCGGACCTCGCGACCGGCATGACGTCAGGTGGGGGTACGTCGTCGAGTGGCGGTACGTCCTCGGGCGCCACGGCCCCGCCGGCCAAGCCCATCCCGCCCCTCTCTTCCGTCCCTTCGGCCCCCGCCGCGCCCTCCGGCAGCGCCACGAAGCCGAAGGTGCACTTCGCCCTCCCCAATCCCGCCCTCGCCCACCCCCTCGCCGACAGTGACAGCGAGAGCGACAGCGGCTCCGACAGCGACTCCGTCAGCGGAGACAGTGACACTGACGATGACGGCGGTGACGGCGGCGGGACCGGCCCCGACCCCGCTGCCTTCGAGCCCGTCGAGGCGGCCCTCGAACTCCACCGGCCGCCGCGTCTGGACCACTCGATGGTGCCGCCCCCCGCCCCGGCCGGTCCGGTGACGTTCACCGACGGCTCCCGTCTGCCCTCGTACCTCTCCGGTGACGAGACCTCCTACGGCCACAGCGCGGTCCGCCTGCGCGGCATCGACGCCGTCGTCACCGAGATCGGGGACCGCACCCACATACCCGACGAGACCCGCGCGCACCTGGAGAGCGCCCTGCGCCTGCGTCCCCGTACCTTCGACGGCGAGGGGTACGCCTCCCCGCCCTTCACCGACGACACCGGCCGGGTCCGTGTCCTGCACGTGCGCACCCGCCCGCACGGAGTCTGGGAGCGCTTCACCGACGTCCACGGCAATCCCGTCAGGATCGACGAGGCGCAGCGCAGCCAGGTCACGACCGGCCCCACCCGCTCCGTCACCCAGAGCACCTCGGTGTCCGGCTCCCTGCCGCTCGGGCCGCCGTCCGGCCACGCCGGTTTCGGCCGGATCGGGGGCTCCCTCGGCTACGCCAAGGGCTTCGACTACAACCTCCAGAACCAGACCCTGAGCCAGGTCGAGACCCGTATGTGGGACGGCTCCCATCTACACCTGGACGACGTCCAGTACGAGGTCTGGTTCAGCGGCGACCCCCAAGGACCCGCGCGCGGCGCCGCGCACGCCCTGAACCCGGGTCAGAGTCATTTCACCTTCGGCGTGCACTCCGGTCTGTCCGTACGCCTCTCCGACAGCGAGACCGGGCCCACCACCCCCGGCAGTGCCCCGCGCCACATGAACCTCGGTGCCGAGAGCGACTACCGGCTCGTCCACACCGAGGGCTACGGCCCGGTCGCGGGCATCCGGGAGTGGGCCCTGCGGCGGATCGGCGCCCGGTACGGCAGCGCCGCCCATACCGAGGTCTCGTCGTTCTTCACCACGGAGAACTTCCACCGGATGGCGGACCGGCTGGCCCGTGGCCCCGTCGCCGGCCGCCAGTTGCTCGGCGAGGACGCGCGGCGCCCCTCGGTCGGCGCGTTCGTCGTGGAGCGTGTCGAGCCCGGCGAGGCCGTGCTGCTCAGCGAGACGGCGGCCGGCGAGCTGCGCAACACCATCGTCCAGACCGTGAAGGCGGAGCGGAGCCTCTCCAAGACGTACACGCAGGAGCTGAACGCCGCCGCCGGTCCCAGCTTCGACCTGCTGGGGGGCGTGCCGGCTCCAATCACCCTGCGCGGCGTGCTGGGGGCGGTCGGCCGGTACGTCCGATCCGCCACCTACGGCGGGGTGTTCGGTGGTTCGGGCGGCCGGCGCATCGCGGGCCGGGCGAAGAAGGTGCCCACGGCGCTGTACCTGGTGAAGAAGACCGTGTACGTCCGGGCCACCGGCGACGCCGAACCGACCGCCTTCGAGACGTGGAGCCTGGACCGGATGACCCGGACCGAGGCCCGTCGGCACGCGGGCTGGGACGACGGGACGACCCTGCGTGCCCGGAACGCCAACCCGCCCTTCGCGCCCGCCTATCTGACGCCCGACGAGCCGGCCGTGCTCGGCATGAGCCGCCCCGAGGTGTTCACCCACGCCGACGGCCGGCGCATCGCCGACCCCACGCGCCCGGACGCGAAGGCGGACGCAGAGGCGGAGGCGGACCCGAACTTGGATGCGGAAGCGGGACCCGAGCCGGACCCGAAGCCGGATTCGGCGGCCGCCCCCGGCCCGCGTGCCCCGGGGCGCACCCTCCTGGAGGAGTTCACCGACCAGGTGATCCGGGCGGCGGCACGTCGCCACCCCGACATGATCGCCCCGCTGGAGGAGCTGGACCCCACCTCGCGGCGGTGGAGCGACCCCGAGCGCTACCGCCTTGCCCTGCAGAACACCCTGACCGTCATCGACCAGCTGTCGCACCACAGCATGGCGGGCAACCTGGAGACCATCACCACCACCGGTCTGCGGATCGATCTGACCGGACCTGGCCGCTTCGGCCGCTCCCACCGCCACATCTGGATCGACGGCACCCTCACCAACCGGCGCTACGAGGGAACCCAGAACGACCTCATCCACCGCTCCGGCATGCCCGGCACGGACCGCCTGGACGGCTCGCGCTCGGCGAGCCACACCCTGGAGGGAGGGTTCGAGGCGCGCCTGGGCGGCGGTTCGGCCGAGGAGGACCCGGGCGGTGCGGCCTGGCACGCCGTCTCGGTGTCCGCCGGTCCTCGCTGGGGCCGGCAGAAGGCCCACAAGACCACCTACGGGGCGGCGGCCTCCTTCGAGGGCGTCGTCGCCGGCGCCGCCCCCTCCCACCTCCACCGCTACGACCTCGAACTGCGGGCGTCCAGCGGCGGCATCTGGCGCCCCCGCAATCTCCTGCGCGGCCTGCCCACGCTCGGCCTCCTCGGCACCCGCCTGTTCGTCGTCGGGGAGCCGGAACGCGATCTGGTCGGCGGGAGGGCCGGGCCGCCCGTGCGGGGGCGCGTGCTGCTCTCCGTACCCGACGAGCACACCCCGAAGAGCGACCCCCACGCCGTGCCGCGCGGCGGGACGGCCGAGCCGCGGCCCGGCACGCTCGTCAGCGACGAGCGGCTGGGCGGGGCGCAGGCCAGGCGGCTTGCGACGGGTGACACCCGGGGAGCCGCGACGGGACACGACACGCCGTTCGGGGACCACCCGGTCCAGACGCTCGGGGTCGGCGGGCACAGGGAGCTGGCCGCGGCGGTCGAGGACGTGATGTCCCGGACGTCCGGTAACTCCTGGCACTTCACCCGTACCGGGGCTCCCGCGCACGACGCCATGCTGCGCCCCTTCCAACCCCCGTACCTGGCAGCCGAGTTCGACCAGACCTCCGGCACGGCCGGCTCCCGGATCGGTGGCCTGTTCGGCAAGGGTCCGTACCTCAACCGGATCGGTGCCCTGGTGCACCGCACGCGGGTCGTCGACCCGAAGGTCATCTCGCCGCCGGTCAAGCTGGAGACCGAGCTGGTGATCGGCAACGACCTCCAGTCCGGCGGCGCGGTCACCACGACCCGGACCTTCACCGTCGCGGGCGGTGCCTCCTACTCCCACCCGCACCAGGCCGGTCCCTCCCTGGTCGGCAACTACGGCGTGACGGGGCGGTGGAGTCGCTCCCGCGCCACCACGCACACCGTCACCCGTACGGTGACCAGCGAGATCGACCGGGACGACGAGGGGCACGTGGTGCTCGTCTCCGGGGACACCGAGCACGACGTGCTCGGTGAGTCCCACGCCGGCGGTGTGCTCGCCCCCGCCCACGGTCTGGCGACCGCGCTGCGCACGAGCTGGGCCGGGCGGCGGCTGCGGTTCGCCGCCGACTGGCTCGGCCATCTGCCGGAGAAGGCCGCGCACGAACTGCGGCTGATCCGCGACCGGATGGGCGAGGTGCCGCGCTACACCAGCCGCCTCTGGAGCCAGCCGGCCTGGTTCCGCGCCCACCCGTTCGGCTCGTACCCGGTCAACAACCTGGACGCGAGCGAGGTGTTGGCCGACTTCGACCGGGAGCTGCGCCGCCTCGGGGTCGACGACGCGAGCCGCGACCGGGTGCACGCCATGGTCACCCCGCGCGCGCTGAAGGCGCTGCGCGAGGAGATGACGGGCGCGGGGGCCGGGGCCCGTACCCGGATCGGCGGATGGGGCTGGCGCTCGGTCCGGGTCGGCGCCCGCACCGCCGCGTTCAAGGTGGAACTCGTCGCGGGTGAGCCGGAGTTCGACCGGCTCGACCACAGCGTCACCTTCTGGGACACCCGCACCGCGACCGAGACGGTCGAGGACGCGGTCACCACCGCCAGGACGAAGGCCGCGGGGGTCTCCGTCACCCAGTCGGTCCGCACCGGCGACGGCAAGGTCCCCGGCTCGGGGCCGACCTACGGAGAGTCCGGCAGCAGCACCCGGTCGGCGGCGACCTCCAAGGCGTCCGCCCGCATGAAGTCGTACACGTTCGTGCCGAACGAGCCGCACGCCGACTACCTGACGCCCTATCAGCTGAGGCTGACGCTGGATCTCGGGGACAGCACCACCGTCGCCACGGCCGTCGGCGACGTCGGACGGCTGCGCGAGCAGGTGCCGCTCAGCCTCACGGTCCCCTCCCCCGCCGCTCCCGACGCTGCCGCCGGTCCCGACGCTCCTTCCGCTCCCGCCGCCCCGGACCCGCTGGGCCCGCCCACCCTGGACGACGGTCCGCCCACCGCCACGGTGTGGGGCCGGGGCCAGGTCACGGAGGAGCGCATCGCCGCGTGGCGGAACGGCGACGGTACGGGAGGGACTGGCGGGAACGGTGCGGGAACCCCGTTCGAGATGCCTGTGAACGGCTTCCACGTGCGCCGGGTCACCGACCTCGGCACGCTCCGCGACGGCGCCGACCTCGCCGTCGCCCAGGCCTACGGCGCCTCGGCGGTCGGCGCCTCGCCGAACCCGCGGACGCTCACCGGCAATCGGCTCACCGCCGCGTTGCGGAGGGCCCGCCGCACCAACCTGACCCGGCCCGGCACCGCCTCGGCCTCCGCCCTGCACGACGGCATGAGCAACGCCGCCCTCTCCGCGTTCTTCCGCGACAGCAGCGGCCCGGGCGGACACGCCGTGCCCGGGCTCAGCGAGAACACCTTCGCGGGTGGTTCCCAGGGCGACTTCCGGCTCTTCGCCCGCCCCCGCCTGGCCGGTGCCCAGCTGCTCACGGTCGTCCCCGACAGCATGGTGGAGAGCGCCGAGCGGCAGACCGACACCGAGGACATCTCCGTCGGCCGCGGGGGCGCCCAAGAATCGACCCTCGGTGGCCAGGCCACCGTAGGCGCCGGGTCTGCGGGCAGCACCGTCCCGGGCCTCAGCGGCGCGGTCGTGGGCTCCGGCGACACGGCCACGACGAAGCACGCCGGCGCCGAGGGCGCCCAGTTGAACGTCAAGCCGAAGGGGGGCCGTTCCTTCCTCTTCGCCGTCCCCACCGACTGGCTGGGCGTCGCGGAGGTGGAGCGGAGCTTCAAGGACACCAAGGTCGGCAGCTGGCTGGGCCGTGCCCTCGGCCCGCTGGGTTACGTCAAGCCCGGCCCGCAGGCCGTGGAGACCAGCGGGCACGTCCTGGCCTGGGTGCGCGAGGACGTGGCCCGCGCCCACGGCCTGATCACGGACACGAACTACCCTCAGCAGGTCGCCGACGCCTGGACCGACACCGGGCGGGCCGGCAACGCCTGGGTGGACGCCGACCGGGCGTACTGGACGGCCCGCCGCGCCATGCCCGAACTGCGCGAGCGCCACGCCGAGGCCCGGAGGACGGTCACCGCCGCCAAGTGCCGGCTGTGGCGCGCCCTGGCCGCCGACGAGCCCTCGCCGCAGGAGACGGCCGACGCCCGCGTCGCGGTCCGGGCCGCCCTGGACACGCTGCGGCAGGCCCGGCACGCGTCCGACGCCGGATACCTGTCCCTGGGGGCCAAGCGGGACGCCGCGGTCGCGGCGGCCGAGGAGTTCCACACCGTACGGGCGGCCACGGACCGCCTGACCCGCTGGCACCGCCTGCCCGAGGACCAGCCCGCTACGGACCCGCAGGCCGCCACCGTCGCGTCTGTCGGCGGAGCCGACGGGGCGGTCGGGGACAAGACCGTGGGAGACGGGGCGATCGGGGAGGGGATGGTCGGGGACGGGTCGGTCGGGGCGCCGCCGCGGCGGGCGGGGCTCGCCGAGCCGCCCGCCCCGGCCTTCACGCCGCCGGCCGCCGCCAAGCCGTCCGTCCTCCGGCCCGCGTACAGTCTGCAGCGCGGCCGCCGTGGCCGGCCCGACCTGATCACCTCTCCCGAGGGCGCGAGTCACGCCCTGTCCCCGGCCACCGACGCCGATGAACCCGGCGATGGCGAGGGGTTCTACGTCGCGTTGGCCGAGGGCCTGCGGGTCAGCGGTGCCGCGCGGCCCGAGGAGGTACCCACCGGCTCCCGCGCCGAACTCGCCCGACTCCTGCGTCACCGGTTCGCGGACTCGCTCGAAGGGCCGGACGCGGTGAACGACCCCGTGGTCGCGGAGCTGCTCGAGTTCACGGCGCCGGACAGCACGGACACCTTCGAGGAGCGGGAACTCACCGCGAGCGACGTGGACCTGGGCGGCGACGGTTCAGCCCGGCGGCACGAATTCGAGGACTCCGACGGCAGGCTCCCGCTCCACGAGGAGTTCACCGCCGAACAGCGCGCCGCCCTGGCCGCCGCGCAGCTGCGCCGTCCGGGCACGGCCGACGCGCGGCGGGGCTGGGACTCCGGCGCCGCCGACCTGCTGCCCACCCTGGCGGCCCGTTCCTTCGGCGTCACCGTGGTCGTCGTCCGCGAGGACCTGACGTTCCAGGAGTTCGCGCCGCCCGCGGACCACGACACGGGCGAACGGGTCACGCTGTACCTCGGCGGCGGCCGCTATCGCGCCGCCGTCGACCCGGGCGCGTACGACCAGCTCTCCCCCCTCGTCCACCGGGCCCAGGACCCGTCGGACCGAGAGCCCGAGGCCGCCGCCACCCCTGTGGTGCCGGTCGTCCCGGCGCCGCGCACCGCGCACGTCCGGGCTCCGTGGAACGTCCCGCGCGGGGCCGGGAGTTGGCGCCGGGACGCGGACCTTCCGGGCACCCTCACCGACCCGGACGGCACCACGTACGACCTGGTCGAGCCGAGCGGCGCCGGCAACGGCTTCTGGGACGCCCTCAACGGGGGCCCGGGCGCCCCGGAGGAGACGGCCTCCCTGCTGACCCGGACGACCCTGCCCCCGGACATCGGCATCGACCCCGAAGCGGTCTTCACCGGTGCCGAACTCACCGGCGCGGGCATCCGACTCGACCGGGCGCAGTCCCACGCGTTTCGGGACACCGGCGACCGGCTCCCCGCCGACCTGCGCCTCACCCAACGCCAGCGGCACCGGCTGGTCCGAGCGCAGTTGCTGGCGGGTCGTAACTGGAACGAGGACACCACTGACCTCGCGGCGCGGACGGCCGCGATCGCGCACCTGGCCCGTATCACCGTGGTCGACGAGACGGGCGCCGCCCGGACCTTCGAGCCACCCGGCGCGAGCGCGCTCCCGAACCTGCCCACGCTCACCGTGTTCCGGCGCGGACGGGAGTTCCTGGGACTCCGCCCGCGCCCGACGCACGTCCCGGCCCCGCCCCCGCCCCCGCCTCCGCCCCCGCCGGAGACGGACCCCGGCTGGCGGCTGGAGGCCTTCCGCGCCCGGACGGTCACCCGTGACGACGTCCTCGGTCTCACCTGCGGACACGGGGCGAAGGCTTCCTGGGATCTCGATCCCACTCTGCCCCTCAAGGTCGAGGATCTGTTCCTCTCCGACGAAGACGCGCGCACCCTGTACGAGCGCCTGAGCGCCCTTCCTCCCTCCGCTTCGGAAAGCAGCCCCGCATGAACGACGCCGCCCTGCCCCCGGTCCCGGACGACGTCCGCGAGGCCGCCCGACTCGCCCCTGACCACTGGCTCGGCATGGTCGACCCCGGCTGGCGCGGCGAGGGCGCCCCACCGCGCTGGGCTCTGGTGGGCGAATGGCGTTCCGCACCCGACGGCGAGGTGGCCGAGTGGCAGGCCAACGACGAGTACCGGCCCTCGCCGCAGGCCCTCGGCTGGCCCGCCCCGACCGACCCGGTGGACGAGGCCGTCCAGTTGGCCGTGACGGGCTACGGCCGGTGGGAGGACGCGGTGCGTGCCCTGGCCGCCGCCGAGGTCTCCGTACTGCACGCCCCCGACGGCGAGCCGCTGCTGCCCGCGGGCCCCGACGGCCGTCCGACCGTGCCGGTGTTCACGGCCGAGCCGCACCAGCCGTTCGCCGGGGTCCTGACCCACCGGAGCCTGCCCGCCGCCGACCTGGCCCGTTCCCTGGCCGCCGAGGGCGCGTTGCTCGCCGTCAATCCCGCCGGACCCGCCCGGCTGACCGTTCCCGCGCAGGACGTCGTGTCCGCCGCTCCCGTCCCGTCGAACCCTGGAGCCTCCTCATGACCACCTCGGCATCCGCGGCCGCGCAGCCGCACGAAGAAGAAGCGCAGGCGCCCGAGGAGTCCGCCGGGACGCCGACCGCCGCCCTGGCGGCCCCGGACCTGGACCTGGACTCGGATCTGGCCACGGACCTGGACACGGACTCGGACTCGGACACCGCCGAAGCCGAGGTGCCGACGAGCACCGATACGGACGCGGATACAGATACCGATACGCATACGGAAGCGCCCGCCGAGGCAGAGGCGGAGACCGAGGCAGAGGCAGAGGCGGAGCCCGACCCCCGGCGTCCGAGGAAGAGCATGCTGGCCGCCGCGGCCCTGGCCGGGCTGGTGCTGCTGGGCGTGCCCTTCCTCGTCAGCGTGAAAACGGACGACGACGCGAAGCCGGGTACGTCCGCCGAGGCCGCGGGTACGACGCTGGGCGAGGGGCAGGAGGGAGCATCGGGCGAGTTCGGCTCGGCGGCCCCGAGCCACTCGTCGGCGCCCGCCGCTGGTGGGGGTACCGAATCCGGCAAGGGGAGCGCGTCGCCGACGCCGAGCGGCTCCCGGGGGGCGGGGCCCGGTCCCGCCTCCGACAGCGCTGTTCCGGTCGACCCGCCGGCCGGCGCGGACCGGCCCGCACAGTCTCGCCCCGCCACCACCAAGCCGAAGCCCGCGCAGCCCGCCAAGGTCGCCCCGGCCTCCTCACCCACCCCGGCGGTGAAGACGTACCGGATCTCCGGTCACGGCTCCGGGCGCTGCATCGCCGTGTCGGGCGGCAAGAGCACCGACGGGGCGCCGCTGGTACTGGCCGACTGCAATGGATCGTCCTCGCAGCGCTGGCAGTTCATGTCCGACGGCACGCTCCGGTCGATGGGCAAGTGCATGGACCTCGCGTGGGGCGAGACGTACAACGGCACCCAGGTCCAACTGGCCGGCTGCAACGGTGGCCAGGCCCAGAAGTTCCGCGTCAACACCTCCCACGACCTGGTCACCCCGAACGGCAAGTGCGTGGACGTCAAGGACATGGGCACGTCGGTCGGTACCCGTCTCCAGCTCTGGGAGTGCGGCGGCACCGAGAACCAGAAGTGGAGCACGCGCAGTTGACCTGTCGGCACGGGAGCTGATCCTCGTGGTGCGGGCAGGCCCCGATCCGGGGGGAGTTGGTATCGGGACCTGCCCGTGGTGCGCCGGGTCAGGGAACCCGAGGACGCGCACCACGCTGGACTACGGGCGACGGCGGGGGCTGGTTCAACCCCGACGGGCCCGCACCCGTCCGGCCCGACTCCGCCGACTCGGCAGGCGCAGGGCCGTGTATTTCAGGTGTGGTTCCGAGCCGGAGCCTCAGCTGTTGCCCAGGGTGCGGTCCAAGAGAGGGAGCAGGTGGTCCCAGTGGCGCTTCAGCCCGGAGGCGCTGAAAGCGTCGGTGTCGGACATGGTGAAGCCGTGGATCGTGCCGGGGTAGATCTCGGAGGTGTAGCTGACACCTGCGGCGTCCAGGGCCTGGTTGAGTTCGCCGAGGGCCTCGGGTGACATGTCGCCTTCGGCGTGGCCGAGGTGGGCCTCGGCGGTGAGCTTGGAGAACAGGCCGGGTCCATCGGCGCCCACGGGGCCGTGGAATGCGGCGACGGCAGCGACCTGGCCGGGGTGGGCCGCGGCGGTGCGCATCGCCAAGAGGCCGCCTATGCAATAGCCGGTCACCGCGACCGGGCCGGCGCCGACCTCGGGCTGGGCGGTGAGGAACCTGACGTAGGCGTCGGCGTCGCTCAGGACGCGGTCGGCGGTGTGCGCCTCGATCAAGGGCATCAGCTGGGCGAAGACCGCGTCCCGGACCTCTTCTCCGATGTGCTCGGGAAGCTCGATCACTGGTGCCGGACCGTGCCGGTAGAAGAGGTTGGGGACGAGCACGTAGTACCCGTGCCCGGCCAGTTCGCGGGCCATCTCCCGCAGCACGGGCCGGATGCCGAAGCCGTCCGCGTACATCAGCACCCCCGGGTGCTGCCCGCCACGGTCGGGGAAAGTGGCGAATGCATCGGCCTGGCCGTCCGCGGTGGGTATCTGCAACGTCTTGGTGGACATGAATTCTCCTGTCGTGGTTGATCTGTCGAGCCTCTGATCAACGCGACGGAGGCGGAGCCCGCGCAGCAGCGCAAGATCCTCGGTCAAGCAGCGGGCCCGCACTGGCCCGTACGGCGCTCAGAAGAGCACCGGGTCACCAATCCGTGTGTGGCGCGATGCCGTCCCGGTAGTCATCCTCACAACGTAGTCCACAGCCCTGGTCGTTGGGTGCGACAAACGCCAGATCAGCTCGTTGCCCCTTTGACGCGTATCTGGGTCGCACCCCGACGCGCCACCCTTCGCCGCGCGGCGGCGGGTCGGATCCGGCTCGCCCGCACCGCCGTAGGCGAGGGTGGTCGGCCCCTGCGTTCGGGCGGCTTCGAGTTCGTCGAGGTACCGGGGGTCCACAGCGCTACGAGAAGCCGGCTGATCTCGTGGAGTCGCGTCAGTGCCGCGGCCCGCAGCATCGGCATGAGACGAGCCCGAGGTCCTCGGTCAGGACACGGGCCACCTGATCGAAGTGGCGCGGCAGGTCGACGTACGTCCGACCGGCGGCGGGGTGAGGAGGCAGCCGTCAGGCGATCGGGACGCGAATCCGCACGACCTTCCCCGTCGCCGCCCGGAACGCCGCCAGCTGACCGCCCGCCTCGTCGACCAGGAAGCTCGTGATCGCGAGCCCGCGACCGCCCTCCGCGTCCGCGTCGACGCCCAGGTCGCCCTCCAGGTCGGCATCCGGACCGGCGCCCTGGGTGAGGCACGGCAGGCGAGGGTCCCCGTCGGCGACGTCGAGCTGCAGTCGGCCGCCGCCGAGGGAGACCGTGACCCGCAGCCGGCCACCCGCGCCTCCCGCGCCTCCCGCGTGCAGGACGGCGTTGGACAGGAGCTCCGTGCCGGCCAACAGCAGCAGGTCGACGCAGGGAAGTGCCACTCCCCAGGCTTCGAGCGTCCGGCGCAGACGCGCCCGCACCCGGGGGACCTCGAACGCCGCACCCCACGCCACCCAGCAGGCGAGCCGACGCCCCGGAGACGGTGAGGCAGGCACGGACGGCGGGGCGGAGCGGGCGCGCGTCCCACCGCGTGAGCGAGGCAGCGGGACGGCCGGGGCCGGGGGCAGTGCGGCGACGAGCATGGGACCAGACATGGGGACTGCCTGACGAGGGGGCGACGCACGCCGTGGTATCTCGTGTAACCTCCGGGATCACACACTGGCCGACTCGATCGACGTCCGAGACGTTTACTACGCCGCACATATTGTGTTACACGTGTAACACCGTATGACGGACCCCGTTGAGATCGCAAGGCATTTCGGACATTCAACGGAAATTCGGCCACCCACCCGCAGAAAGAGGCGGTCATGACGCAGTCACCTCCCCTTGCCCCGGCCGTACAACCGGCCCCCGGACCCGAGTCCGGATGGCCGCCGCCGCCCTACCGCGCCCCCACTCCGCCGCTGGTCGGCCAGGACGGCGTGCGCCACTTCGACGGACTGACCTACGCGAGCACGCCGGGATACCGGCCCTGCCTGCTCGACGTCCACGTGCCGGCGTCCGAGCGGCCGGTGCCCGCCGTCGTGTGGATCCACGGAGGCGGCTGGCTGGAGGGCGACCGCCGCTACCCGCCGCCGACCGTACCGGTCGAGCTGCTGCACGGCACCGTCCTGGGCGCCGGACTCGCCCTGGTGAGCATCGACTACCGGCACGGGCTCGAGGCCCCGTTCCCGGCACAGCTGCACGACACGAAGGCGGCCATCCGCTACGTCCGCCACTTCGCCGCCGAACTCGGCATCGACGGGGACCGGATCGCGGTCATGGGCGAGTCGGCGGGCGGCCACCTGGCCGCACTGGCCGGACTCGCGCGGCCGGACGCCGCCCAGGACACCGCGGCCCTGGAGGGCGGGGTCGGCATCCGGGACCAGGACAGCGCCGTTCAGGCCGTCGTCGCCTGGTACCCGGCCACGGACATCGGCCCCCTGCTCGCGCACCCGCTGCCGATGCCGCCCGCGCCCGACGGCTCCGCCTACCCCAACCCCTTCGACGCCCTGCTGGGCGGCACTCCCGAGCAGCGTCCTGAGCTCGCCCGCGCCGCCAGCCCGGTCACCTACGCGGGCGGCGCGACCCCGCCCCCGTTCCTGCTGGTCCACGGGACCGCGGACCAACTGCTGCCGTACAAGCAGAGCGAGGTCCTCGCCGATGCCCTCCGCGACGCCGGCGGAGACGTCACCCTGCGGCCGGTTGAGGGCGCCGACCACATCTTCCTCGGCGCGCCGGACGTGACGCCGATGGTCACCGAGAGCGTCGACTTCATCGCCCGCCGACTGGGCGTCTGAGCACCGTCGCCGAACACCCCGCGCGGGGCGCCGTCATGACGGCGCCCCGCGCTCCGTACAAGCGGGCGGGGCGATGGCTCACGAGGACTGACGGTGCACCAGGACGGGTTCCATGCCCGGCACCTGCGGCGACGCGCCACGGTCCACCAGCTCGTGCAGGGCGTCGGCCACCTGAGCGGGCGTGGGCAGGTCAAGCCGTACGGACGTCAACGGCGGCTGCTGCATGGCCGACAGGACCAGGTCGTCGCAGCCGACGACCGCAACGTCGTCCGGGACGGCGACGCCCGCGTCGCGCAGGGCGTGCAGCAGCAGCGCGGCGTACTCGTCGTTGTAGGCGAACACCCCGTCCAGGCCCAGCTCCCGCCAGCGCCCGGCGAGTTCGGCGGCGGATTCGTACGTGTAGGACAGCTCGACCGGGGTGATCGTCGCCGTACTACGGGCGGCCACGCCCTCGGCGCCGACGAGGCGCGGTCGGGCGAAGGTCTCCAGGCCGCGCTCCTGCGGCATGACCACGCCGATCCTCCGGCGCCCCCGCGCCACCAGGTGCTCGACGGCGAGCGCGCCGATACGCGACTGGTCGAGGTCGATGATGTGGGCGCCGGCCACCTCCCGGGACGCGAAGGCCAGCACGCCGCGCACCCCCGCCCGGCTGAGCACCTCCACGGCCTGCCCCGACAGACTGTCGCCGTCCAGGGCCACCACGGCCGCGGGACGGAGTTCCGCCCAGGCGCGGGCGGAGCTCACCGCGTCGGGGAACCGCCCCGCGTGCAGCACGAGGACGTACCCGTGGCGTTCCAGCTCGCTCTCCAGGTCGTCGACCCAGGTGCTGACCAGGCGCCCGGCCGCGGAGACCGACGCGGGGATGAGCACGAGGTTGCTGCGGCCCGCCCTGAGCGACCGGGCCGCGGCGTGCGGTACGTAGCCGAGCTGCTCGGCCGCCGCCAGTACACGGGCCCGCGTGGTCTCGCCGACCCGGTGCGCCTGCGTGTTGTTGAGGACGAAGGACACCGTCGCCCGCGACACCCCCGCCAAGCGCGCCACGTCGGCGCTCGTGACGGCCGCCGCCGCGGTCGGCTTCTCGCCCATGACGTCCCCTGCCCGGTCTCCTCTTCGGCCGATCGGCCACCGTCCAGGTTACACGCGTTAGCGGCGGGGCGGCTGGGGACGCCGACGACCCCGGGCTCGTTCTGCGAGCTCGGGACCGTCAGGGTTAGGCGTCCTAGGCGATCGCGACTGGGTGGTTACACGTGAAACTCTCCGGACGTTTGGCGATACGAGACATTCCGAATATTCCGACAGCCGGGCTACTCGGCGACCGCCGGGCGCCGGGCGTGCAGGCGCCTGGCATGTCCGGCGAGGTCGTCCACGGGGAGGGTGACCGAGTCGAAGCGCATGGTCGTGCGCTCGTCCTTCCGGTAGGGCTCCCAGGCCGGCAGTCCCGCATGGTTCGGGTCGCCCGTCCGGGCGAAGGCGATCCACGCCCGGTGCATGCTCCGCGCGAGCCCCTGCCCCACCGTCGGGTCGATCCCTTCGACGAGCGGAGCGTGCGCCCAGCTGTCGAAGTTGTCGAAGACGAAGGGGAGTTCCAGACAGTGGGCGGCGGCGAGCCTCCCCTGATGGGCGGGCGTCGGGAAGTCGAACTGGTACGCCCACACCGGCCGCCCGGAGGCCGCCCTGGCCTCGGCCAGCTCCAGGCAGGGCACACGGAACAGCTCGTCCGTGATGAGGTCCATGAGCACGTCCACCGGCCGGGCGCCGGGGCGGGTCCGCGCATACTCCTCGTACACCTCGGCGGCCTGATCCGCGCCGAACGTCTCCGCGATGCGGTCGACGACCTGCTCGCGGGTGGCCCGCGCGTATCCCGGGTCCAGGGCGAAGCCGAAGTTGGCCTCCTCCCGGGTCCAGCCGACGAGGACGTCGATGTCCGCCGCCGGCCCGTCGAGGAGGGCGTGCGCGGGATGACGGAAGAGCGTGACGTCGTCCCGTACGGGAAGGAACGGGGTGGGCCAGTACCCCCAGCGCGTGGTGTGCGCGAAGAGCCCGCCCGCCGCTTCGATCAACCGTGGCCAGGGCAGGGCACGGAGTTCGTCGGCGTCCTTCACCCCGGCGAACCGCAGGTAGGCCTCGACGCGCTCCCCGTACTCGACCGGGGTGGGGATGTGCAGGCCGAAGGGCGGGCTCTGCAGGATGACCCGCTGGAACAGCTTCCGCGCCTCGGGGTGCCCGGCCAGGGCCGCCGTCGACAGGGCGCCGCCCGACTGGCCGGCGACCGTGACGCGGTCGGGGTCCCCGCCGAAGTGCTCGATGTTGTCGCGCACCCAGCGCAGCGCGGCGAGCTGGTCGGTGAGCCAGAGGTTGGCCGGATGCCCGTCCGCTTCGGCCGGGTCGGCTCCGTCTTCCGCGTCCGCGAAGGAGAGGTAACCGAGCGGCCCGATACGGTAGTTGAGGGTGACGACGACCAGGTCGCCGTCGCGGGCGAAGGTCTCACCTGAGTAGTTGGGCAGCGATCCCGAGCCGGAGACGAACCCGCCGCCGTGGATCCAGACCAGCACCGGCCGCCGCGCCGAATCGGGGGCCGGTGTCCAGACGTTCAGCGTCAGACAGTCGTCGTCGAACGGCGGTTCTCCGTGACCGCCCAGGACGGGGTCGCCGCCTTCGATGTACATCTGCGGCGAACTCGGTCCGTACGCGGTCGCGTCCCGCACGCCGCTCCAGCCGGGGTGCGGCCGGGCGGCGCGCCAGCGCAGGGCGCCCACCGGGGGCTCGGCGTACGGCACGCCCTTGAACACCGCGACCCCGCCCTCGATCCGACCGCGCAGCCCACCGGGCGGCAGCCGGACGACGAGGGGCTCCGCCTCACCTGACATGTCAGCCATGCCCTGTCCTCCTTGCATGTCAGCCATGCCTGTCCTCCTGGGTCCATCGTTCGCCGGGCGCATCCGCGCCGCCACACGGGCCGGACAGCGAGACTATGCAGCATTCATGACGATCGTCAATCATTCACTATACGTGAGTCCAGAGCGCGCCTTCAGTCCCAGAGGCGGCCCGATGCCGCACGGGCGGCCTCCTCCTCCAAGAGGCGGGCGAACGCGCACCACACCAGCAGGGAGGCTCCCGCCCCCATGGCGGCACCGGCCACGGCATCGCTCAGCCACTGGGCGTGCAGCCAGGTGCGGCTCCAGATCGTGGCGGCCACCAGGGCGGCGGCGAAGAGCCACCACCAGCGCCGCGCGACCGGCGGGAAGAGCACCACGCCGACCGTCACCACGAGTGCCGTCACCGTGAAGACCTGGCCGGAGGGGAAGGAGCCGCCGCCCACCAGGACCCACGACCCCGGCGGGCGCGGACGGTCGATGAACTGCTTCACGGGGAGAACCACCGCGACGTTGGTCACCACGCAGCCGGCGAAGACGAAGGCCCCGGATCTCCAGCGCCCGTAGACGGCGAGACACCCCGCGAGGACCAGCGGCACGACCATGCCGAGGGGCCCTCCCAGGACGTCGAGAGCGCGCGCGAACCCGGTCACCGCGTCGCCCGGCGAGCCGTGCACCGCGCCCATCCAGCGGCCGTCGAGGCCCTGGAAGAACGGCGCGCCCTCACCGAGGGTGGCGAGGCCGATCGCCAGGCCGGCGGCCGTCAGTGCCGATCCGGCCAGAACGGCGCGCCGGGGCGGTGCGGCCGGGACAGGGTGTCGCGCCGGCTCACGGGGAGGTGGCGGAGGCGGCGGCGGGACGGGAACGGCAGGCGAAAGGGACATGGCTGACCTCCGGGAAGTGCGGGGAACCGCGACGTCGACGCGGCGCGGCGGTGAGGGAGACACGAACGGGAGCGGGCGGCGACGGTGGCCGCGCGAGCGGGGAGCGCGCAGGGCGGTCCCGCCGTGCGCGGCGATCGGCCCGCACGGCGTTTTCAGGCCAAGGCTGAACCTTCACGGCACTCGACACAAGAGCGACCCGTGAGTAGCTACACGTGTTAGCACCGGAGCCGGGCCGGGCAGTCACAGTCGCCATTCAAATGCCTCGAACCCCTATCCAAAGGAGTTCACGAGTGCTACACAATGCTGCAAGCCGGAATTAACACGTGTAACTAGGCGTCGCAGAACCGCGGCCGTCCGCAGTCGCCGTAGTGCGGTAGCCATAGCGCGAAACACGTCCTCCCCCGGCGGTCATCCCCTCATCGCTCCAGCTCGTAGCTCAGCGCTCACCGCTCAGCTCCGTCCCCCGAGGAGTCGCCATGCACGCCCCGATCCCCCGCCGCGCCTACGACGCGCCCGCATCCCCCGGTGGTCACCGTGACTGCCGATGAACTGATCCAGCCGGACGCGGCACCGCAGGCGCAGGAGCCCGCGCCGCGTCAGCGCGGCCTCATGCTGCTCCTCCTGCTGGCGAACGCCTCCATGCTCGCCGTGTACATGGGCGTCGGCTCCGTACTGCTGCCGACGCACATCGCCACCCTCGATCCGGCGAACAAGGTCGCCATCCTCGGCGTCGTGGGCGGGGTGAGCGCGGTGTTCGCCACCGCGTTCAACCCGATCGCCGGCGCCCTGTCGGACCGGACCGGGCGCCGCAACCCGTGGATCCTAGGTGGCGCGCTCGCCTCCCTCGCCGGCCTCGCGTTCCTCGGCAGCGTCCAGACGGTGCTGATGGTCGGCATCGCGTGGTGCCTGGTGCAGGCGACCATGAACGTCTACCAGGCCGCCGTCACGGCCATCGTGCCCGACCGCGTCCCCGCCGCCCGCCGGGGCACGGCCTCCGCTCTGGTCGGCCTGGCGCTGCCCATCGGCGGCACCGCCGGCGTGATGATCGCCTCGCAGACGGCGGGCACGCCGACGATCGGCTACCTGGTGCTCGGAGCGCTGGCGGCCGGGGCGGCCCTGCTGCTCACGACCTTCTGCCGCGACATACCGCGGCACAAGCCCACACCCTCTCCCGCCGTACCGAAGCGCGAACGCCTGGGCGCCTTCCTGTCCGCCCTGTCCCACCACGACTTCCGGTGGGCCTTCATCGGCCGCGCGTTGATGGTGCTGGGCTACTTCTCGGTGATCGGCTACCAGCTGTACATCCTCGACGACCACATCGCGCTGCCCGACGGGCTGACTCCGCCCGAGGCGATGGCGATCCTCACGCCGGTGTCGATGGCGGCGATGGCTCTGTCGACGGTCGTCGGAGGTCTGCTGTCCGACCGCTGGGACCGGCGGAAGATCTTCGTCGGGGTGTCCGCGGCGCTCGCCGGGGCCGCGATGGCGATCCCCGCGATCAGTCCGACCTGGACCGGCATGCTGGTGTTCAGCGCCCTCAACGGCCTGGGCTTCGGGTGCTTCATGGCGGTGGACACCGCGGTGGTGACCCTGGTCCTGCCCCGGGCGGAGGACGCCGCCCGGGACATGGGCGTCCTGAACGTCGCCAACGCGGGGCCGCAGATCGTCGCCCCGTTCGTCGCCTCCGCCATCGTGACCGCGCTCGGCGGCTACACCCCGCTGTTCATCATCGGCGGCGCCCTGTCCTTGCTGGGCGCGCTGTCCGTGATCCTCATCCGCGGGGTCCGCTGACCGGCCGTACCGCCGTACGGCCGTACTGAACCCGCCGGGCGCATGTCGAGGGGGCGTGCGCCCGGCGACCCACCCCTCCCCCTCCCTCTCCTCCCGCATCGAAGGAGCAACTCCGTGAGACGCAAGCGCGCTCTGCCCCTGGCCGCTCTGCTGCTGTGCACGCCCGCCCTGGCCGGCACGGTGCCGACGAGCGCCGCCGCGGCGGCCGGCCCCGCCGGCCCGCTGCGCATCCTCCTGACCAACGACGACGGCTACAACGCCCCCGGCATCCGTCTGATGTTCCAGCGGCTGACCGCCGCGGGGCACGACGTCACCATCGTCGCCCCGCTCACCAATCAGAGCGGCGCCGGGACGAAGCTGATGAGCGGCAGCACCGTCAAGGTCGAGCATCCCGAGCCCCGGGTGTGGGCCGTGGACGGTACTCCCGGCGACTCGGTGTCCTTCGGTCTCGCCGCGGTGTTCGCCGACCGCGCCCCTGACCTGGTGGTCTCCGGCACCAACTTCGGGCCCAACGTGGCAGCCCTGGCGACCCATTCCGGCACGGTCGGCGGCGCGATCGCCGCTCTGGAGCGCGGCGTGCCCGCCATCGCGGTGAGCACCGGCGAGCTCGCGGTCCCGGTTCCGGAGCAGATCCTCAACGCCATGCGGCCCACCAACGACTTCACCGTCAAGCTCATCGACCGGCTGCGCGCGCAGGCGAGGAACGGCCGGCTGCTGCCGGAGGGTGTGGGCCTGAACGTGAACCACCCCGTGGTCGGCGCGGACGGCACGGGAACCGCGCGGGGCGCCTCCGTCACCACGCAGGATCCACAGCCGGGCCTCGCGGCGGAGTACACCGACAACGGCGACGGAACGTGGAAGGTCGGCGTCGGCCTGGTCACGGCGCCCGACAGGAAGGGCGGCGACGTGGAGGCGGTCCGCGCGGACAAGGTGTCCGTCGCCCCCATCTCCCCCAACTGGAACACCGGGACCGCGGAGTTCGCCAAGGTCGCGACGCTCCTGGGCGGCCTGCGCCCGTAGGCAGGCCCCGCACGCCCGTAGACGGGCCGGCACGCCCGCTCACACGCCCGCGGCCCGTCCCCACCTGACCGGTGACGGGCCGCGGGGCACCTTCCTTCCGACTGTCATGCGCTCGACACCCTCATGGAGGAGAGTTGACAAGGATGACGCGCTCGATCGTTCCCTCGGTGGCGCTGGCTCTGGTGCTCGCCGTCGCGGCCCTGTTCACGCACCCGGCGATCGCCGCCCCGTCCCGGCAGAGCGTCGCCGCGGCGCGCCCGGTCGTCACCACGGACCAGGGCCGGCTCGCCGGCCAGGTCAACGGCCGGGCCGAGGAGTTCCTGGGCGTCCCGTACGCCGCACCACCCGTGGAGGACCTCCGGTTCCGTCCGCCTCGGCCGGCCGCACGGTGGTCCGGGACACGGGAGGCCACCCGGCAGGCTCCCGCGTGCGTACAGTTCCTGCCCGTCGGGCTGAGCGACCCGGAGTACGTCAGCGAGGACTGCCTCTACCTGGACGTGTACCGGCCTCGTCACGCCCGGCCGGGTGACCGGCTGCCCGTACTGCTCTGGATCCACGGTGGCGCCTTCCTCCTGGGCACCGGGACCCAGTTCGGCGGCCGGACCATGGCGGACCTCACCGGCAGCGTGGTGGTGAGCGTCAACTACCGTCTGGGACAGCTCGGTTACCTCGCCGCGCCCGAACTCACCCGGGAGAACGGCCTGGGCTCCGGGTCGTTCGGACTCATGGACCAGATCGCGGCACTGAACTGGACCCGCGGCAACATCGCCGCCTTCGGCGGGAACCCCGCCAACATCACCCTCTGGGGTCAGTCCGCCGGCAGCGCCTCGGTCTGCGCCATGCTCAGCTCCCCGCGCACCGCCGGGCTGTTCTCCCGCGCCATCCTCCAGAGCGGACCGTGCACCCTGCTGCGCGCGCCCGGCTCCGCCCAGGCCGCCGAGGCGGCGGGCGACTTCGCGGCCGCGGCGGGCTGTCCCGACCCGGCCACCCGCGCCGCCTGCCTGCGTACGGCACCGTCCGCCGACCTGATCGCCGCCGGCCTCACCCGCCCCGCCGCCGGGCCCGCCTTCGGTGACGGCCTGCTTCCACTCCAGCCGTCCGAGGCGATCGCCTCCGGCCGGTGGAACAAGGTCCCGGTCCTGATCGGCAGCACCCGGGCCGAGGCCAAGTTCTTCCTGGCCGGTACCCATCCGTATCTCACGGCGCGGGAATACACCGACCAGATCAACGCCACGTACGGCACTGCGGCGCCGCAGGTCCTCGCGCGCTATCCCGTGGCGGGTTACCCCACTCCGTTCGACGCCATGTCGGCGGTCGTCACCGACTCCACCTTCGCCTGCGGCACGCTCGACACGGCGCGTGCCTTCGCCTCGCAGGTGCCGACCTACGTCTACGAGTTCGACGACCCCCGGTCCCCCACGCTCCTCGGGGCCCAGCCGCCGGGTGTGGACATGGCCAACGCGCACAGCGCCGAACTCGCCTACGTACACGACTTCAGCCTGACCGACCGCCCGCTCACCGCCGGACAGCGCGCCTTCGCCGACGACATGAAGCGCCGCTGGGGAGCGTTCGCCCGCACCGGCGACCCCAACATCCCCGGTGCGACCCGCTGGCCGGCGGCCGGCGGGCGGCACACGGTCCTGACCCTTGACCCCGAGCGCACCCGTACGTCCACGACGTTCGCGGCCGACCACCAGTGCGGCTTCTGGGCGGGCGCGGCCTCACCCAGCGCCGAAAACAGGAGCTGAAATCCAGGCGCCCTGCTCCGGCGCGGCGCGAGGTGCGCGGTGCCGGAGCAGGGCGGGGGGGTGTGGCAGTGCCGGAGATCAGCCCTTGTTACGGGAGGTGGACACCCGGAAGGTGCTGAGGACGGCCTTGTGGTCCGTCGGCCAGGTCCAGTTCGGCTCGCGGAACCGCTCACGTCCCGACTCCTCCACCCGCTCGTTGCGGACGATCGAGGTGGACGGGCCGACGATCACGCTGTCGAGGAGGCGGATGCGCCGGTCGGGGTGGTAGAAGACGAAGTCGATCCGGTCGCGCTCGTCGGCCTTCGGCGCCCAGGTCAGCTGCCCGGGCTCGGCGCCCGCGTTGTCGCTGGGCCAGGTGAAGCCGGGCGTGCGGACGGGGTCGGGGTTGATCTCGCGGTAGCTGTCGCGGAATCCGGCGTCCTCGAACGCCTTGGTCGTCGTCCACCGGACGACGGTGCCGTTGTGGTCGAACAGGTTCCACGTCTTGCGGGTCCAGTCCAGGTGGGAGGGCTCGTTGAAGTCGCCGGCCAGCATGGTGAGCCGACCGCGGCGGCGCTCCTTGGCGGCGTCCGCGAGGACCGCCTTCGTGACCTGGGTACGGCCGGAGGCCTCGTTGATCCGGTTGATCAGGTCGACGTCGGTGATCGGCCCGGTCGGAATCTCGTCCCAGCCGTACTCGGAGGTCTCCAGGGGCGCGGGCGTACCGCCGCCGTAGCCCCGCGGGAGGTAGTTGGCGTAGTAGCGGTACTCGAGGTGCCCGGAGTAGGCCGCGATCTCGGTGCCGTCGACCTCGATGACCGCCTTCGACCAGGACGGGAAGGACTGGTGCTCGATGATCGGGTAGCGCGAGATCACCGCCGGGTCGGTCGGGTTCTGGTTGTCGTAGTAGGTCAGCCCCCGGGCCGCGAGATCGGCGAGGGTGTTGGCGACCCGCTCCGGGTTCGACTCGCTGAGCATGACCACGTCCGGCTCCACCGCGGCGATCGTGTCGGCGATGCCCGCCCGGCCACCCGCGACCTGGCTGCCACCCAGCCAGATGTTGAACTGCAGGACCTTCAGCGTCCGGTGCGACGGCTGCGGCCGACCACCAAGGGACGCGGCCTGGGCCGTGCCGGCCCCCACCACTCCCGCACCGACGGTCGCGCCGACCACCCCGAGCAGCTCACGACGCCTCATCATGCACGACCTCCGTCATTCGTCATATGCCTATGGCCTTCGGCCTTCGGACGCAGTGTCGAGGCGTCCCACGTCCGGCGAGTGAACCCGGGTGAAACCTGCGGGGTGATCGCCGTGTCCGGGTCCCGCGTGCCCCGCATGCCCCGCGTCTCCCGCGGAGACACCTGGGGAAAGCCCTGGAATGCGGCGGGTGCGCTCGGCGGTGGGGGGTGGCGGCGGCGAGACTTCCGGTATGGCCACTGTCAATGGAGAACCCGCGTCCGTCGCTCAGCTGACGGCCCTCGCCCTCACCAACTACGGGCACTTCACGACCATGCGGGTGGAGGACGGGGCGGTTCCCGGCCTTTCCCTGCACCTCGACCGGCTCGTCCGGGACTGCGCCGATGTCTTCGGGGCGGAGCTCGACACGGAGCGTGTGCGCGGCTGGGTACGGGAGGAGGTCGGCGGTCGGGACGGGGCGTCGACCGTGCGCGTCACCGTCTTCGACCCCGCGCTCGACATCGCCCGCCCGGGTGAGCGGCCCGACCCGCACGTACTGGTGACCACCCGCCCGGCGGGCGTCCTGCCCGCCCCTCCGCTGCGGGTGGCGGCGCTTGAGTACGTCCGGGACGCCGCCGAGGTGAAGCACACGGCGCTCTTCGGTCAGCTCAGGATGCGGCGCGAGGCCCGGCGGGGCGGGTTCGACGATGTCCTGTTCACCGGGCCCGACGGCCTGGTGTCGGAGGGGTGCACCTGGAACGTGGGCTTCGTGGACCGGGACGGCCGAGTGGTGTGGCCGGAGGCGGACGTGCTGCCCGGGGTGACCATGCGCCTGCTGCGCGCGGCCCACCCCGGATCCACCGTCCGCCCCGTCCATGTCGACGAACTGCCCTCCCTGCGCGCCGCGTTCGCCACGAACACCGGGATCGGGGTGCGCGCGGTGGAGGCCGTCGACGACGTGCGGTTCGCCGCCGACGACCCGGTGATCGGCGCGCTCCGGGAGGCGTACGCGGCGCTGCCGGCGGAGCGGCTGTGACGGCGGGGGTGGATGACGCGACCGTCGCCACGTCGCGTGCCACGCGCCGGGTGCTTCGGATCGGGCATGCGCGACCATGAGGGGCATGGACGCTCGTTTCCTCGGCATCGCCGAGCTCGCCGAAGTCCCGTCCGTGGCGGTCGTGGTCGACGTCATGCGTGCTTTCACCGTGGCTGCCTGGGCCTTCGCCCGGGGCGCGGAGAAGATCGTTCTTGCCGAGTCCCTGGACGAAGCCCTGGCGCTCAAGGCCGACCACCCGGACTGGGTGGCGATCAAGGACGGTCCGCCGGCGCCCGGGTTCGACACCGTCAACTCCCCGGGCCTGTTGAGGTCCATGGACCTCGGCGGACGGACCGTCGTGCAGAAGACCACGGCGGGGACCGTCGGCGCCCTCGCCGTCAAGGACGCGCAGCTGGTGCTGTGCGCGAGCTTCGTGGTCGCGGAGGCAACGGCCCGGCTGCTGCGGCAGCGCGAGAGCGACAGTGTCACGTTCGTGGTGACCGGCGAGGGCGGGCAGGCCGAGGAAGACCTGGCGTGCGCTCAGTACATCGCTCGCAGGGCCACCGAGGCCGGGACGGACGCTGCCGCGTTCCTCCGCCGCGCCGCCGATTCGCGCGCCGCCGCCGATCTGGCGAACGGGGTGCGCCAAGGATCCCATCCAGACGACGTAGCGCTCTGCCTTGAGGTCGACCGCTTCCTCTTTGCCATGGTGGCGACCCAGGAGGGCACGCTCATGGTCCTGCGTCCACGCATGTCCTGATCACGATGGTCCGGGGAAGGCGGTCGCGCCGGTGGGATAGCGTGCCGTGGTCGGTTCGCAAGTGCGATGGCCGGTGAACGAGCCGGGGCGGGGGCGGGGGCTGCGATGGGTGATTCGGTGTGGGCGCGGTTTCGGCGGCATCGGTGGTTGCCGCAGGCCTCGGTGACCCTGCTGCTCGCGGTACTGGTCGGCGGCTTCGTCCTTGTACGGGGTGAGCAGCGCGACCGGGACAACCAGGACGTGCTGGCCCGGGCGTGCGGTGGGGCGTTGCCGCGAGCGGACGCCGCCGGGTTGTTGGCCGACGACTCGTCGTGGACGCTGCGGACCGGTCCGGGGCCAAGGGGACTGGTGTCGTGCACTGTCGGAGGGTCCGGCGAGGACGAACCGGAGTTCACCGTGACGGCGGAGCCGATCCTGGACCCGCCGCTGAAGAGCGTCCGGGTGGGGCACTTGTTGTACCCGTCGCCGTACGAGGAGGCGCCGGACTGGGCCGAAGACCACAAGCGGGCGGACCAGCTCGTCACGGTCCCCTGCCCCAACGGCCTGCCCGGGTACCCCAGGCCCGTCACGTCCTTCCGGGTGTACGCCTCGGCGTACGACCGGGCGGACCACGTGGCGGACGACGCGGTGCCGGAGCGGCTCGGCGCGCTCGTCGCCGCCCTCGCCGAGGACGTGCGTGCGACTCGTCGCTGCGGCGGGGCTCCGGTCCGCGAGACCGACGTACGGCCCGTGTCCCCGTCCCCGCGGGAGGAGGACGCGGACGCGTCTCCGGCCGAGTGCGCCTGGTTCCGCCCCGCACTGCTCGGCCCGGCGTCGAAGGGCGCCGAGCAGTCCGCCGACGGTGCCACCCACTCGTGGGCCCGGGCCTGTTCCGTCAGCTTCCAGAAGCCCGGGAGCGTGGTGACGGTGAGCTCCGCGAGCTGGTGGGGCGAGGTGCTGCCGGAGGTCCGTACCGAGTACGGAAGCGAGCTCGCCCTAGCCCAGGCCGGGCGCGGCTCCGCGCCCGGGGCTCAGCCCGACGCGCGGCCCGACACCCGGCGGAAGGTCCATTCGCTCGTCGTCTGGGCCGAGTCCCGGTGCGCCGGCGGCCGGACCCTGCACCGGGTGGATCTGACGGGGGCGGACCGCGCACTGCTCCTCGCTCGCACCGACTCGCTCCTCACCCACTACCTCGACGCGTCCGGCGACTGCGACGACACGAAGGTCCTTGGAAAGGTGTGGCGATGAGCGACGAGACCCGGTGGTCGACGTTCGACCGGCTCCGCCGCCACCGGCGGGCCCGGCTCGCGGCGGGTCTGACGGCCGGCGCGGTACTGGTGGCAGGCGGCCTGTTCTGGCTGTCGGGCGGCTGGGACGCCTGGCAGCACGACCGGGCTCTGGACTCGGCGTGCGGGGGCACGCTCGCCGCCGATCCGGTCCGGGAGCTGGTCGCCGGGGCTGAGGTCGAGGCGGAGATCAGGACGAGCCGCGACTGGTGGCAGTGCCGGGTGAGCGAGGTCGACGACGAGGAACACGGCCAGATCGACGTACGCGTGACGGTGAACGAACAGCGGAGCCCCACCGCTCTCTCGGACGCGGAATGGAAGGACGCGCCCCTGGGCCACGGGTGGACCGGCGGCTTCTCGTT
Organism: Streptomyces sp. NPDC058579; assembly: GCF_042718575.1. Classification (NCBI taxonomy): domain Bacteria; kingdom Bacillati; phylum Actinomycetota; class Actinomycetes; order Kitasatosporales; family Streptomycetaceae; genus Streptomyces; species Streptomyces sp. NPDC058579. The sequence continues at coordinate 68,796 of NZ_JBHXPI010000014.1, read as the reverse complement.
CGACCCCGACGCCGATGATCGAGGCCGGGCATACGCCTCGGTACGACTCGAATGCGCCGATCGGACGTCGGGGCAGCCTGGCGCCCCGGTCTTCGCCACGGTGCGCGCCAGGATCGACCGCGCCGACTTCGGCCGCCCCGAAGTCCGGTCGGCACTCACCGCCGTGCTGACCGGCACGACAACGGCCTACGCACGGCAGTACGCCTGCCGGGTCACCGAGGGCGAGCCGGTGCGCGAGGTCGGCGTCTCCGTGAACGCCTGGGACTACAAGCCCTTCGCGTCCGTGTCGGGCAGCTGCGCCGGAATCGTGGACGAACGGACCGCCGCGCGCTGGGGCGTCCTTACGGCCGTCGAGACCGCGCCGGGGCCGAAGACGGTCGAGGGCTGCACGCTGGGTGGTATGCGGGGCGCGCCGCTGTACACGTTCAGCGCGTCGTACGGCGAAGCCCTGGAGTGGCTCGAACGCGAACGCCTGGAGGACCTGGCCCAGGAGCCACCGCGCGATGCCCCGGACGGCCACTACGTCCTGTGGGCCGACTGCCCCAGCAGGGAGAACCGGGCCGCCTACTCCGTCGCCCCGGACGGAACCCGCCAGTCGGAAGCCTCCGACCTGTTCCTCGACCACCCCGGCCTCCGGGCCGCCCTGCGGTCCTTCGCCGAACGCTCGGCGAAGGCACACGGTTGCCATCTCAAGGCCGGCTAACCCTCGTTGAGTTCGCCGCCGGGCGCGTTCCACGAGCGGAGCTTCTCCGGGTTGCGGACTGCCCAGATGCGGGTGATGCGGGTGTCGGTGACGTCGAAGGCCGCCACGGTGACGGTGACGTCGGTGTGTTGGGCGACGAGGCCGGGGCGGCCGTTGACCGTGCGTTCCAGGAGGGTGAGGCCGGGGGCGAGGGCGGCGATCTCGATCAGGTACTGGGCGATGCGCTGGGCGCCCTCGACCGGGCGCAGGACCGTGCCGACCTTGCCGCCGCCGTCGGCGATCATCGCGGCGTCGGGGTCGAGGAGGCCGACGAGGGCCTTGATGTCCCGGGCCTCCCACGCCTGCTTGAAGTGCCGTACGAGACCGGCCTGTCCGGCCACCGGAGGAGACGGGTCCTTCGCGGCGCGCATGCGCCGGCGGGCCGAGGACGCCAGCTGCCTGCAGGCCGCGGGCGTCCGGCCGACGATCTCGGCGATGTCGGCGAAGGGGTACTGGAAGACGTCGTGCAGCACGAACGCCACGCGTTCGGCGGGCGTCATCGACTCCAGTACGACGAGGAAGGCCATGCTGACCGACTCGTCCAGCGTGATCCGGTCGGCGGGGTCGGCCCCGCTGTCCGAGGCGCGTCCGCCGCTCCACTCCGTACGGTCGGGCAGCGGCTCGGGTATCCACGCGCCGACGTAGCGCTCGCGCCGCGCCCGCGCCGAACCGAGCACGTCCAGGCAGACACGGCCGGCCACCGTCGTCAGCCACGCGCCCGGTGACTCGATGGCCTCGCGCTTCTGCGGCGACATCGCGTACCACCGGGTGTACGTCTCCTGCACGGCGTCCTCGGCCTCGGCGAGGGAACCGAGCAGCCGGTAGGCGAGGTTCGTCAACTGCCGCCGCTCCGCGACGATCGCGCCCAGGCCCGGCTCGGTCAGATTGTCCATGGTCGTTGCCGCTCCACTCCCCGTAGTACGTCTCGTACGTCTCGCACGACTCGTACGTCTCATCCGCTCGTCCGCCTCCGCTGCCCCCGCCTCACATTTCGCGGGCCTGCGTCGTCGGACTTCCGAGACAGTACCGACAGAGAGAAATGGACCACGCCATGGCCGCACAGACGACGGAAGTACGGGACACCACAACGTTCTTGCGGGTCTCGATCTTCCTGCAGACCGCCGCCCTCTTCTTTCAGGCGGTCACCGCCGGAATGTTGCTGTCCTCGTCGCTCGGCGCGCTGCTGCACGATGTCGGATCACGGGTGATGTACGGAGCGTCGATGCTGTACGTCCTCGCCGCGATCCTCGCGTGGCGGCCGGGCGGCGGTTCGCCCCGCCCCATCCTGTACGCGACCGGCTTCCTCGTTCTCGCCTCGGTGCAGGTGATCCTGGGCATCACGCACGTGCCTTCGCTGCATGTTCCCCTGGGGATACTGATGTTCGGGCTGAGCTTGGTGGCGCTCGGCCAGGTGTTGACGCGTCGGTCCGGTCGGTCGTGGCTGCGCGTGGGCACCGGGGCGTAGGGGCGGAGGATTCGCGTTCACTCGTCATGGTGGCCGGGGGCCGTGCGCACGGCTCCGGCGGCGGGGTTCGGGCAACGTGAGCCGCATGGACCGCCGAACGACTCTCGTCCTGCTCACCGCGCTGCTCACGAGCGGCTGCGTCGCCGTCCCTCACCCCTCCGCCCCGGGTCCGTCGGCCCGGGGCGGTGAGGTCTCGCCCGCCGCCGTACGGCCTCCCTCGCCGCTGCCCGAGTGGCCCGCGCCGCGGGAGGCCGAGCCCCGGGAGACGCTCGCCGCCACGGGGCCGGAGGCCGAGGCTGAGCCCGAACGGACTCGGGCGAAGGCGAAGGTGAAGGCCGACGGGAGGGCGTCGGCGCCCGTCTCGTCCTCCCGACCCAAGGCCGCCGCCCAGCAACCACCTCCTCGCCGACAGCCGAAGAAGCCCGCGAAGCCCGGGAGAGCCACAAAGCCCGGGAAGCCCGCGCGCACCGAGTCGCCGACCGGGTTGCGTGCCCTGTGCCGGCAGGCCGAGGGGTCCGGCGCCGTCCCTTCCGGCGTCGTCGAGCTCTGCCGGAAGACGTACGGCCGCTGACATCCAGGAGCGACGTATTCTCGCCGCAGACGCGGGCACGGGTGCCCGTGGCGAAGGACGGAAGAAGGCGGCGAAGTGGCAGAGCGCGGCAGCAGTGGCTCGGCGGCGGGCGGATCGACCTCGCTCAGCGCGCGGGCGCGGGACGCCGTCCTGCAGCGCATCGTGGACCGTCGGTACGCGCAGGGCGCCCGGCTCGTCGAGCGCGAGGTCGCCGAGGAGCTCAGCATGTCGCGCGTACCTGTACGAGAGGCGCTGCGCGCGCTGGTCGCCGAGGGCCTGCTCGAACTACTGCCGAACAGCGGTGTCCGCGTACGGCGCCTCGAACGGGTCGACGTGGAGCACCTGTACGAGGTGTGGGAACCGCTCGCCGTCCAGGCGTCGCGGCTCGCCGCCCGGACCGTGGCGGCGGGCGACGACAAGGAGCCGCCCGGTCTGGCCACCCTGGAAGCGACACTGCGCCAGGCCGAGTCGGCGGCCGCCGCGGACGAGGGGACGCGGGAGGTGGCCGCGCACACGGCGTTCCACGAGGGCGTCGTGGAACTGGCGGGCAACCCGCTGCTCGCTCGGACCATGGAGCAGCTGAGCTGGCAGCTGCGGCTGGTCTTCGGCCTGCGCGAGGAACCCGCGCACATGCGGGCCCAACACGCCGAGATGTACCGGCACATCGCCGCCGGTGACGCGGAGGCCGCGGCGGCGAGCACGCTGCTGCACGTGCGGGACAGCAGGGCGGTCGCCCTTCGCTCGCTCTTCGGCCCCGAGTGAGGTCTTTGTATACCAGGTGAGCGGTGGGGTCCGCCTCCGCCCTGGAATTCGCTGCTCTTTCCCCGCCACCCTTGCTGGCGCTTCCCGGCTTGGTATACAAAGCGGAGTGCCACTGTCCCCTTTTCCAGGGAGCCCCCATGTGCGTCGAAGCCACGCCGCCGCCCTCCAGCAGGCTGACCCGCCGCGGTGTCCTCGCCGGTGCGGCCGCGCTCGCCGGGACCATGGCCGCCGCCACCGCCGCCGGGCCCGCGACCGCCGCCACCTCCTCCTCAGCCTCCACCGTCGACACTCGGCGTTCGGGCGGGAGCCTGCTGATCCGGGGCGGCTCGCTCCTCGACCCGGCCACCGGCGCGGTCGTCGAGGACGCCGTGGTCCTCATCGTGGACGGGACCGTACGCGCCGCAGGCCCCCGAGCCAGCGTCACCGTCCCCCGTGGTGTCGAGGTGCTCGACGCGCACGGCCGCTGGATCCTGCCGGGCCTGATCGACACGCACATCCACCTCAGCACCGCCGCCGAAGCCCGCGACGCCGTCCGCAAGGGCGCGACCAGCGCGCGCAGCGGATCGACCTCGTTCTACCAGGACATCGCCGTCCGCGAACTCGCCCGCCACAGCCCCGCCCTCGCGCCCCGGCTGACGGCCGCCGGCGTCTTCGTCACCCCCGACCTCGGCGACACCGTCCTCGCCGACCCCGACCTCACCCCGCTCGCCCGGCTCAAGGAGGGCGTGCGCTCGGCCGAGGCCCTGCGCCGGGTCGTCGAGGTCAACCTCGCCCGTGGCGCGGACGTCATCAAGACGCGGGTCAACGAGCGCGCCGGCCTCCCGGAGCAGGACCCGCTCGCCCAGGTGTACTCGCACGAGCAGCTCTCGGAGATCGTCGCCGCGGCCCGGCGTCGCGGCAAGGGCGTCCTGTGCCACAGCTACAGCGAGCAGGGCTGCCACGACGCCGTCACCGCCGGCATCCGCTCCCTGGAGCACGGCGCGTTCGTCGGCGAGCGCACGCTGGGCGAGATGCGGCGCAGGGGTACGTTCTTCACCCCCACCCTCACCGCCATCGCCGGCCTGGCCGAGTCCGCCGACCCCGTGCTCGCCGAGCGGGGCCGCACGTACCTCCCCGTCCTGAAGCGCGCGGTCCTCGCGGGGTACGAACTCGGCGTCCCGCTCGCCGCCGGCACCGACTCCTCCGGCGGCACCGTGCGCCCGATCGGCCGCGAGGTCGAGTTGATGCGCGCGGCCGGCCTGCCGCCGCTGGCTGCGATCCGCACCGCCACGACGGGCGCCGCCCGCCTCCTCGGCCTCGAACGCACGGCAGGCCGCCTCGCGCGAGGCTTCACGGGCGACGCGATCCTCGTCGACGGCGACCCACTGACGGACGTCACCGTCCTCAAGCAACCGGTACGAGTGGTACGGGCAGGCATCCCCCTCTGACGCCGCCGCGCGGCCTGCGTACGGGTCCCGTCCTCTGACGCCGCCGCGCGGCCTCAATACGGAGTCGTCGCGTCCGAGTTCACCGCACGGGCCGGCGCACGGGTTGCCCTCTGACCTCGCCGCGCGACCCCAGTACGGGGCGTCCTCTGACCTGGTCGCACGGCCCCAGCACAGGGTCGTCGCGACTGACCCCGCCACGCGGGCCCCCGTGTACGGCCCCGCGGTACAGGCGAGCTTCCCGCAGCCGCACCGCCATCAGCCGAAGTCCTGGCCGGATGTGCCCCGTCCCGTCGCCCCCAACCCTCCCCCACACCCTCTTCCCTCCCCCAAGGAGTCCCCATGCAGCCCTCCTCCCCCTCCCCCAGCGCGCTCTCCCGCCGCACCATGCTGGCCGGCGCCGCCGCCCTCGCCGGTGCGACGGCCACGGCGGGCGCCGTGGCTTCACCCGCCGCCGCAGCCGCACCAGCAGCAACCCACGGCCGCGCCGACCGGCGGAGCAAGGCCGTCGTCTTCCGTGACGTGCGGGTGTTCGGCGCCGCCAAGGCGACAGATCTCGTGGTCGTCGACGGGCGGATAGCTAACGGCCCGGCTCCTCGCGGCGCGAAGGTCGTCGACGGGGGTGGGCGGATCGCGTTGCCGTCGCTCGTGGACGCGCACATCCACCCCGACAAGACGACCTGGGGCGGCTCCTGGGTCTCGCGGCGGCCGGCGAGCGCCATCGCCGACTACCTCGCCCAGGACGTGGAGTTGTTCCGCAGTCAGCGCCGGCCCGTCGCGAAGCGGGCGTACGGGCTCATGGCCCATGCCGTCACGCGCGGTACGCGGGCGATGCGCGCCCACGCCGATGTGGCCCCGGCCTACGGGCTCGCGAGTGTCGAGGGCGTCGCGGAGGCGCGTGAGCGGCTGCGTGACGCGCTCGACGTGCAGATCGTGGCGTTCCCGCAGCACGGTGTCGTCCGCACCCCGGGTACGGCGGAGCTGCTGGAGGAGGCGGCGCGTTCGGGGGCCATCGACATGATCGGCGGCATCGACCCGATCGGCTTCGACGACGCCCTCGACGAGCAGCTCGACCTCGTCTTCGGCATCGCGGAGCGGCACGGCGTCGGCGTGGACATCCATCTGCACGACCGCGGTGAGAAGGGCATGAAAGCCATGCGCGGCATCGTCGAGCGGACGCGCGCGCTGTCCCTCGCCGGCAAGGTCACCGTCAGTCACGTGTTCTGTCTTCCGGGCCTGACGGACAAGGAACTCGGCTCCATCGCAGCCGACTTGGGCGAGCAGGACATCGCGCTCACCACCGTGGCGCCGTCCGACTCCCTCGTGCTGCCGATCGCCCGACTGCGCGAGCACGGCGTCCGGGTCGGGCTCGGCTCCGACGGTGTGCGCGACTCCTGGAGCCCGTTCGGCAACGCCGACATGATGCACCGCGCGCATCTGCTCGGGTGGGTGACGGACGTGCGCCTCGACGAGGAGCTGGCGAACTGTTACCGCGTCGCCGCCCACGGTGGCGCGGACGTGATGGGCCTCGCGCACGCCGACCTCGCACCCGGCGCCCCGGCCGACTTCGTGCTCGTCGCGGGCGAGTGCCTGCCCCAGGTCGTGGTGGACATGCCGAGGCGCGACATGGTCGTCCACGGCGGGGTCGTCGTCGCCCGCGACGGGGAGTTCCTCGACTAGGACTCCTCGCCCTCCCCCGCCCCCTCCGCCTCGTGCGCCGCCTCCGCCCTCCCCTGGGCGCGGCGGCCCACGACGGCGGCGGCCGCGAGCGCGCTGCCGAGGAAGGCGGTCGCCACGACCCAGGGGCGGTCCAGGACGTGGCAGGTGGCGTGGTCGAGGGAGTAGCGGCCGGCGCCCGCGATACCGATGGCGGCCGCCGAGAAGCCGAGGAACGCCGGGTACTCGTAGCCGCCGCCCGCGGCGAAGAAGCCCGCCGGCGCGTGGACGGCGACCGCGCCCGCCATCGCCCCGGCCGCGGCGGCGCCGGCCGCCGGGGTGGCCAGGCCCAGGGCCAGCAGCACCCCGCCGCCCGCCTCGCCGAGACCCGCGGCGATCGCGCTCTCGCGGGGCGGATGGAAGCCCATCGCCTCCATGCCCTTAGCCGTGGCATCCAAGCCGCCGCCCCCGAACCAGCCGAAGAGCTTCTGCGTACCGTGCGCGGCGAGAACGGCACCGGTGCCGACCCGGAGGACCAGAAGCCCGAGGTCGCGTCGGTTGAGGGTGGTCATCTGGGGTCTCCCTGGGCAGAGCCGAAGGCGGACGTACGTACGTCTTCCACTGTCGCCGCGACCCGCCCCGAGGCCTCGCTGTTGTTGCTCCACATGGGGATGTTTTGCGGCCTTTGCCCCGTACTGCTTGAGTGAAGGGGCTTATGCCGCTCGGGCCGCCCAGGGTGGAGGAGCCGGGCTGTCTCATCCACGGACCCAACGAGAGCGTGGCGGAGGCGCTCTTCCTCAGTACCTACGCGACACCGCTCTGAGCGGACGGGAGTGTTCCCCATGACGCAGAAGCATCACCAGCCGTCCGACGGTTCCGACCTCTACGGCTCCGACCCCTACGGGAGCGGGCGCCCGGACCGGGACGTGCTGCCCGGGCCGCTCGGCGCGCTGGCCGGTGCCGCCTGGCAGGCGCTGCTCGTCGCCGGTCTCGCCTCGCTGGTCCTCGGGATCCTGGTCCTTGTCTGGCCGGGTGCCTCGCTGTTCGTGGCGGGAATCCTGTTCGGCCTGTATCTGCTGTTCAGCGGTGTGATGCAGCTGGTGGCGGCCTTCGGTACGCACGCCTCGACCGCGCTGCGCGTGATGGCGTTCATCAGCGGCACCCTGTCGATCCTGTTGGGCCTGTTCTGCTTCAAGGGCGCGACGCAGTCGATCCTGCTGCTCGCGATCTGGATCGGCATCGGCTGGCTGTTCCGAGGCATCACGCAGACCGTGGCGGCCGTCTCCGACCCCGCGATGCCGGCCCGCGGCTGGCAGATCTTCCTCGGGGTCGTCAACGCCCTCGCCGGCATCGTCCTGATCGTGTCGCCGCTCGAATCAGCGGCGGTGCTCATGGTCCTGGGCGGTGTGTGGCTGCTCGTCGTGGGCGTCGTCGAGATCGTCACCGCGCTCCGGGTGCGCTCGCGGGCGAAGGACCTGCCGCCGGGCGTCTGAACCGTCCACCCTGGTCCCCCGGACGACGCCCCCGGCCCCCACGGACGACCTGGGCCCCGGCCACCTGGCCGGGGCCCTCGGCGTATGCGCTACATTTTGCCGGTCCTTGACCGCGATCACTCACGATCCCTCATTTCTCGGAGCCGGCAACCCATGAGCGACATCATCAACGGCCTCGGCCGGGCCTCCGCCTACGGCGCCCTCGGCGTGGTGCTGCTGATACTCGGCATCGTCCTGGTGGACGTCCTCACGCCGGGGAAGCTCGGGCGCCAGATATGGGAGGAGCGCAACCGCAACGCCGCGACCCTGCTGAGCTCCGCGCTGCTCGGTATCGGCGGCATCGTCTTCACCTCCATCTGGACGACGTACGACGACTTCGGCAAGGGCCTCGCCTCGACGGCCGCCTTCGGTCTGCTCGGCCTCGTCATGATGGCCGTCGCCTTCCTCGTGGTGGACCTGGTCACGCCCGGCAAGCTGGGCGCCACCCTCGTCGACCCGCAGCCGCACCCGGCGGTCTGGGTGACGGCCTCCTGCAACCTCGCGGTCTCCGCGATCGTCTCCGCCTCCATCGCCTGATCCGAGGCGAGCCGAGCCGTCGCAACTCCCCTACGCGCTCGGCTCCACCTCCAGGAACCGTCTGCGGCGCGGCCCACGGTAGAGCAGCGCCTCCCAGCCGAACCGCTCGATCGCGGGCACGCAGGCGCGCAGGGCGGACTCCTCCTCCTGGGCGGCCCCGCCACCGGGCGGCCCCACCCACTCCACCACCGTGGTGCCGGGCCGCTCCCCGGCCGTGACGCGGTAACCCGTCACCACCCGCGTGCCCGAGGCGTCGACGGCGGAGGGCGTGATCCCCGCCGCTTCCAGAGCGAGCGCCACCGCCCTCACGGGCTGCCTCCGCTCCCACTCGGCGGCACCCCTCCCGCCGGTCAGCCGCCGGATCTGGAGCAACCCTTCGACGGCCGCCCGCACATCGCGCGATCTCTGTTCCGCGTCTCCCTCCGGCAGCGGCGGTTCGTCCCCCGTCGCCGCCTCGAAGACCCCCCGATTCGTCGTCATACACCCACGGTAGGACCCGCCACTGACAGCCGCCTCAGCGCTGGGCGCGGCCGCTCGTCACCGCGTAGTACTGCAGGTCCTGCCTGTCGACCGGGCGGCGGACCGGGTAGCGGCTGGTGACCGCCGTCGTGGTCGTGCCGTCCCGCACGGCGGTCGCGGAGCTGTGTCCGGTACGCAGCGGCAGAAGGCGGGCGTGGACGCCCGACGGTGCGCGGTAGCTGCCGGCGGTGGTGCCCGTCCTGGTGCGAACCTCGGCCGGGGCGGTGAGGAAGGAGAGGACCTCGACGGTGTCGCGGGGTGTGGCGGTGCCTTCGCGGGGCCGTATCACCTGGGGCTGGAGCGTGGCGGGCGGCAGGTCGTCGACGAACTGGACGCGCGCGGTGAGGTAGAGCGTGTCACGCAGGATCTTGGGCCAGGCGCCGGTCTTGAACCGGGTCAGGTAGTAGGAGGAGAGGTCCAGGTAGGCGTGGCCGTTGTGCAGGGAGGGCGCGACCTGGCTGCCCTCGGAGTAGTCGTTCCAGGTGGTGAGCTGGACCCAGTCGGCGCGGGAGTCGATGGCCGCCTGCCAACTCGCGTGCAGCGTCTCGGTGTTGCCCGCCTCGTCGAAGAGGCCTTGGTTGGGGCGGGCGTCCTGGACGGAGACCGGGTGCATCCAGATCTTGCCCAGCCGGTGGGCCCGTTCGGCGTCGGCCACGGCGCCGGCCTGCCGGTCGGGGCTGCGGGCGCCCCATTCGGAGAGGCCGTGGCTGATCGCCGCGTAGCCGTCCCGGTCGGGGGTGAAGTCGAGGAAGAGCGGGACGAGGGCGGTCCTGATGCCATGCCGGGTCTCCAGTTCCCGCATCGTCGCCCGCCACCAGTCGGGGCTCTTCTCCTCGGCTTTGAACGGGGAGACGACGAGCCGGCCGTCGAGCAGCCGGTGCGCCGAGGGGGAGCGGGCCAGTTCCGCGAGGAGGTCGGCGAGGGAGGCGGGGGTGGCGGCGGTGAGGGCCGTCATGTCCGGCATGAGCTGGATCCGGAAGCCGGGGTCCTCCTCCCGCGCGGCCCTGAGGAGCAGTTCGGCGCGGTCCCGGTTGCGTCCGCTCTCGGAGAGCAGGTCGAGGGTGAAGCCGTCGAGTCCGGCGTCGCGGGCGGTGCGGATCTCCTGGCGGAGGTGGGCGAGTTCCCAGTTCCCGGTCTCGGGGGCGGCGGGGAGCGGGCGGTCGCGGAGGAGTCCTCCGTAGGCGCTGTGCTTGCCCTTCTCGCCGTCCGGGGTCAGGTAGTTCCTTGTGTAGTAGTCGCGGTCGGCGGGCTCGTTGTCGAGGGAGAGGGGGTACGGGGTGAAGTAGTGGGCGAAGACCAGCTTTTCCGAGCGGCGCAGTTCGGCCGTCGGCGGCAGGTCGAAGGGGAGGGCGGTGCTGTACGCCTTCGAAGGCGCCGACGCGGCGGGCACGTCGGTGCGGAGGCCGCCCGCTGTGCCGATGCCGGCCCAGGCGCCGAGGAGCAGGACGCCGAGGACGATTCCCAGGAGGATTCTGCGCCGCCCGGGTGACCGATGGGTCCGGTCCGATGACCTGTCAGCCATGGGCGTCCTTAGGGTCGTTCGGAACTGCTCGCCGGTCCCGCGGACGGCTTCAGGTCCGTGCGGGCTGGCTGTAGTACAGCCGATGACCGGCGGTGGAACAACCACCGTCGGGCGTGTGGCGGGCGGGTCCGGGCGGCCTACTGCGTACCGCTTCCGAGGCGGTCGGTGCGGTGAGCGGCGACGTAGGCGGCCATGGTGTCGTTCCGCATCGCGGCCCACAGCGCGCCGGATTCCTTCGTGTCGAGGAGGACGACGGACTGTCCCTTGATCGTGTCGGTGCCGGTGACGGGGGCGTTCATGAAGACCATGTCGCCGGGGCGAACGGACTTGTTGTCCCAGAGGAGTTCGCGCAGATCGCCGTCGCTGAGGCGGTCGTCGACGCTGACGCTCGCGGTGAGGTCGTCGAGCAGTTCCGCCGTCCTGACCGGGTTGGTCAGGTTGCGGGTGGTCATGGCCTTGGTGAGGACGGCGCGCAGGAAGTTCTGCTGGCGCTGGGTGCGGTCGAGGTCGCCGCGCGGCAGGTTCTTGCGCTCGCGTACGTAGACGAGGGCCTGCTCGCCGTTCATGTGGCGGACCGTGCCGTCGACGCGGAGGTCGACCCCTCCGACGGTGTCGGTGAGCTGCTTGAACCCCTCCCAGTCGATGATCGCGAGGTGGTCGACGCGGACGTCGGTGAGGCGTTGGACGGTGTCGATGAGGAGGGGCGGGCCGCCCCAGGAGAAGGCGGCGTTGAGCTTGGACGTGCCGTGTCCGGGGATGGCGACCCAGGAGTCGCGGGGCAGCGAGACCACGTAGGCGCCGGAGTGGTCGGCCGGGAGGTGGACCAGCATCATCGTGTCGCTGCGCTGGGCACCGTACTTCCAGGTCGGGGCCTTGGCGTCGCGTCCGGTGGTGGGCAGGTCGGAGCGGCTGTCGACGCCGACGAGCAGGAAGGTCAACCCGCCCTTGGAGGGGGCGGGTTGCTCGGCGGGCGGGACGTGGGTGGGGAAGGCGCCGGGGATGCGGTCGACTTTGCCGGTGTAGTGCTCGACCGCCCACCAGCCGGCGCCGCCCGCCAGCAGGATGCCGATGCCGAGGAGGGCGAGCGCGCCCAACAGAACGCGTTTCGGGCCCACTCGGCGCTTACGTGGCGTGACAGGGGGTGTGCTTTCCGCCACATCTCTAGCGCTCTCCCCCATGCCGACCTCGTCCCCCTCCACCACATCCCCACCTCTTCTTTTCATGGCCTCACGTGCGTCAACTCCCGTTGGACAGACGTATCATGCGTCCGGCCGTGACCACACCGGCCCCGATGTCACGAGATGAATACGCCATCACCTTCTGAGGTCGTTCGCGTGAACTGCAGCGGACGTGCGTCTGTATGTCGTACTGTTCCGGCGTTGCGACGCTTGTTCGTCGATCAGGGGGTCGACGAACAAGATGGCGAACGTCGACACGTGCCTGGGGGGTACATGTGGCATGCCCGCACCACTGAGACCAACTCCACTGGATCCGCAGCCGGTTCACCGGCCGCCGCGACGCGTTCCCGCACGAAGGCGGGCTGGTATCCGGTCGTCGCGCTGACCGTCGACGCCCTGGGGGTGGGCGTGCCGGTGGCGCTGGTTCTCCGGCTCCAGCATCAGCCGTACGCCTATGCGGGCGCCGTCGTCGCCGCCCTGTCCTGGGTCGCGGTGCGGGCGCTGCGCCGGAGGTACGCGCGGCGGGAACTCGGGGAGTCGCGGGGCAGCCTGCCCGTGCTGCACGACTGGCTGATCCTGCTGGGCGTACTGGCCGTGCTGCGGGCCGCCGCCGATCTGCACCACCCGGCGCTGCTCTGCCTCGCGATCCTGCTGCCCGCGCCCGTACTCACGCTGATCTGCTCGAAGTTGACGTGGCATCACCTGGTGGCCGCGCGCCGGGAGGCGCAGGTGGTCACCCGCGTGCTCGTCCTCGGCGAGCCCGCGGCGGCCGGTGACGTGGCGGAGCATCTCGCGGGGCGGACCGAGCACCCGTACGTGGTGGTCGGCGTGGTCGCGATAGGAGAGGGGCCGGTCCGCACCGGCGCCCCCGTCGCGGTGCGCCTGGGGGCCACGACGCCGGAGGCGGCGGACGGCGACACCTGTCATGTCCTCACCGCAGCGCGCGAGTTGGAGGCGGACATCGTGCTCGTCGCGGCCGGTCCCCGGATGGCGGGCGAGCGGTTGCGTCGGCTGTCCTGGGGGCTGCACGACGCCGGGACCGAACTGGCCCTGGCGCCAGGCCTGGTGGAGTGCGCGGTCAAGCGCCTGGAGACCACATCGGCGGCCGGGCTCGCGCTGCTCCGGGTCGCTCCACCGCTGCGCAGCGGCGTACAGCCGGTCCTCAAGTCGGTGATGGACCGGGCGGGCGCGGCCTTCGGTCTGCTGGTCCTCTCGCCGGTGTTCCTGGCGATCGGCGCGGCCGTGCGGCTCGGCTCGCAGGGTCCGGTGTTCTACCGGCAGGTGCGGGTGGGCCAGGGCCGGGAGCCGTTCGTCATGTGGAAGTTCCGCACGATGTTCCTGGACGCCGACGCCCGCAAGGCGGAGCTGGAGCGCGCCAACGAGCACGACGGTCTGATGTTCAAGATGCGCCGCGACCCGCGCGTGACGCGGGTGGGCCGGCTGCTGCGCCGCACCTCGCTCGACGAGCTGCCCCAGTTGATCAACGTCCTGCTCGGCTCGATGTCGCTGGTCGGGCCGCGTCCGCCACTGCCGGAGGAGGTGGCGCGGTACGGGGACGTGGAGCTGCGGCGCCTCGCCGTGCGGCCGGGGATGACGGGTCTTTGGCAGATCAGCGGCCGTTCGGACCTGTCGTGGGACGAGACGGTCGAGCTCGATCTGCACTACGTGGACAACTGGTCGTTCACCAGTGATGTGGATGTCATGGCCCGTACGTTCCGCGCCGTCGTCGACGGTCGCGGAGCGTACTGACGGGCCGGCCGCCGCATGAGATCAGCGCTGTTCCCGCCACCAGGCGTAGGTGGCAGCGATGCCGTCCGGCAGGGCGACGGCCGGCTTCCAGCCGAGGCCGGTCAGCCGGGTCACGTCGAGGAGTTTGCGCGGAGTGCCGTCGGGCTTGCTCGTGTCCCAGGCGATCCGGCCCTGATATCCCGTCACCTCGGCGACGGTTTCGGCGAGTTCGCGGATCGTGAGGTCCTCGCCGCAGCCGATGTTGACCGGCTCATCGCCGTCGTAGCGGTCCAGCAGGACGGCGCAGGCGGCGGCGAGGTCGTCGACGTGCAGGAACTCGCGGCGCGGGGTGCCGGAGCCCCAGAGGGTGATCTCCTCCCTGTCCTCCTCGCGGGCCTCGTGGAAGCGGCGGACCAGGGCGGGCAGGACGTGCGAGCTCTCCAGGTCGAAGTTGTCGCCGGGGCCGTAGAGGTTGGTCGGCATCGCCGAGACGTAGGCGGTTCCGTACTGCTTGCGGTACGCCTGGATCTGCACGATCCCGGCGATCTTCGCCAGCGCGTAGGCCTCGTTGGTGGGCTCCAGCGGGCCCGTCAGGAGGGCGTCCTCGGTGATGGGCTGGGGGGCGAGCCGGGGGTAGATGCAGGACGAGCCGAGGAAGAGCAGCCGGGCGACGCCGGCGGCGTGCGCGCCGGCGACGACGGCGAGCTGGATCCGGAGGTTCTCCTCCAGGAACTGCACCGGGTAGGTGCTGTTCGCCATGATCCCGCCGACCTTCGCCGCAGCGAGCACGACGGCGTCGGGGCGGGTCTCGGCGAGGAAGGCGGCGGTCCGCTCGGCGTCGCGCAGATCGAGTTCGGCGCGGGTCCTGGTGATCACCTCGTGCCCGTCGGCGGTGAGGCGGCGGGCGATCGCGGAGCCCACGAGGCCGCGGTGGCCCGCGACGAATATCCGGGCCCGCTCGGGCAGGTACGACGTCGTTGCTCTCGGGGCGGCGCTCGTCGATTCAGTCATGGCCCGGATCATGCCAGGCCGAGGGGGGCTTTAGTACATCAGATCGGGATAAACGGCCTGTAACACACCATTTCCGTATGACACGGATCGGCTGGGGGCCGGTCCGTCAGGGAGGGGCAGCAACGTATGGGCAAGACCGCACTCATCACCGGCGTCACCGGGCAGGACGGTTCGTACCTGGCCGAACTGCTGATGTCCAAGGGCTATACCGTGCACGGCCTGGTCCGCCGCTCGTCGAGCTTCAACACCGAGCGGATCGACCACATCTACCAGGACCCGCAGCAGGCGAACCGTTCCTTCGTCCTGCACCACGCGGACCTCTCGGACGGTGTGGCGCTGGTGAACCTGCTCCGCGACATCCGCCCCGACGAGGTCTACAACCTGGGCGCGCAGTCGCATGTGCGGGTCTCCTTCGACGCCCCGCTGTACACCGGTGACGTGACCGGTCTCGGCGCACTGCGGCTCCTGGAGGCGATCCGGGCGAGCGGCATCGACACCCGGATCTACCAGGCGTCCTCCTCCGAGATGTTCGGCGCGACACCGCCGCCGCAGAACGAGGGGACCCCGTTCCACCCGCGCAGCCCGTACGGCGCCGCGAAGGTCTTCGCGTACTGGGCGACGGTCAACTACCGCGAGGCGTACGGGATGTTCGCGGTGAACGGGGTGCTGTTCAACCACGAGTCGCCGCGCCGGGGCGAGACCTTCGTGACCCGCAAGGTGACCCGGGCGGTCGCGCGGATCAAGGCGGGGCTGCAGGACCGGCTCTACCTGGGCAACCTCGACGCCGTGCGCGACTGGGGGTACGCCCCCGAGTACGTCGACGCGATGTGGCGGATGCTCCAGCGGGACGAGCCGACCGACTACGTGGTGGCGACCGGAGTCCCGTCCACGGTACGGCAGTTCGTGGAGACGGCCTTCGCGCACGTGGGGCTCGACTGGTCCGAGCACGTGCGGTACGACCCCAAGTACGAGCGCCCCAGCGAGGTGGACGCGCTGATCGGCGACGCGAGCCGGGCGCGGGAGCTGCTCGGCTGGAAACCCGCCGTCCACGTGGAGGAGCTGGCCCGGATCATGGTCGACGCCGATGTCCGGCTCGTGGACGACCAGTTGGCCGGTGCCACGGTGCGCATCGACCGCTGAGCTGCGGTTTCCGGCCCAGTGGACGCCCGTGGGGCGGTGGCGGCCCAGGCGGCTGCGGGGCCGGATGGTACGGGATTCGCCAAGTGGCCTTATCCGGTTGTCAGTTCGTCGTACAGTTCGCATTCATCAGATGGCAGTTGCACCACTTCACGCCACATTGACTGGGCTATCACGCCTGGGGGGAACATGCGTAGATCCTGGGGGCTCACCGCTGCCCTCGTCCTGACCGTCGCGGCCGGAGCCGGGGGCTCGTTGGCCCCGACGGCCGCGGCCCTGACGCCGCCGGTGGCCTTCACCGCGGACGATCTGCCGACCTGGCAGACCAACGGTGTCGTCTGGGCTCTGGCCGAGACGAACGACACCGTCTTCGTCGGCGGCACCTTCTCCGAGGTGCGCCCGCCCGACGGTACGGCCGGCGCTCCGCGGAGCGCCGTCAACTTCGCGGCGATGGACGCGGCCACGGGCGCGCCCACCGACTGCACCCTCTCCTTCACCGTCGGAAGCGGCACCGCGACCGTGCGGACGCTCGTCGTCTCGCCGGACAAGAAGACGCTGTACGCGGGTGGATACTTCGGCGCCGTCAACGGCACCCCGGTCTCCAGCCTCGTCGCGATCGACGTCGCCACCTGCACGCCGAGGGCCTCCTTCACCCCGAGCTTCCCCGCGACCGTGCGGGCGCTCGCCGTCACCGACACCACCATCTACGCGGCCGGGGACTTCGGCACCGTCGAGGGGCAGACCCGGGAGCGGTTCGCGGCCATCACCACCGCCGGCGCGCTGCTGCCGTTCAGGGCCGACGCCGACGAGCCGGGCCGCGCGATCGAGGTGACACCGGACGGGCAGAACGTCCTGCTCGGCGGCGACTTCTTCACCGTCAACGGCGCCAACTCGCACGCCCTGGCCGTGGTGAACGCCACGACCGGCGCCCTGACGAAGGCGTACCCCAACGGCTGGATCCCGCAGAACTCCGTCGTCAAGGACATCGAGACCGACGCCACCGGGTTCTACACCGGCAACGAGGGCACCGGCGGCGGGGTCTTCGACGGGCGGATCGCCCTGAACCTGTCGAACTTCGAGCAGCGCTGGCGCGACACGTGCCTGGGCGCCACCCAGGCCGTCCGCTCGTACGAGGGCGTGCTCTACAGCGCCTCGCACGCCCACGACTGCTCCAGTGTGGGCGAGTTCCCCGACGGGCGCCGCTACCACCTGCTCGCCCAGCCGACCACGTCGACCGGCAAGCTCGGCTGGTTCCCCGACACCAACGACGGCATCGGCGAGGGCATCGGCCCGCGCGCCTTCACGGTCTCGGGCACCGGCGCCACCAAGTACCTGTGGGTGGGCGGTGAGTTCACCACCACCAACGGGGCGCCCGCGCAGGGTCTGACCCGCTTCGCGTCGGGCCCCGACACCGGCGCGCCGACCGTCCCGGTCGCCAGTGCCGCCGCCGTCGGCCCGAACTCGGTCCAGATCCGCTGGCGTTCCAGCCTCGACCTGGACGACTCGAGGCTGACGTACAAGGTCTACCGCAACGGTGCCGCGACCCCGATCGCGACCGTCCAGGGCAACTCGCTGCACTGGTCGCGCCCGCAGGTGTCGTTCAAGGACACCGGTGTGATCCCGGGCCAGACCTACAGCTACCGGGTGACCGCGGGGGACGACGCCGGCAACACCAGCGCGCTCTCGGCGACGTCCACGGTGACCGTGCCGACCTCCCCGGAGCCGTACGCCTCCCGGGTGATCGCGGACGGGGCGTCGCTGTACTGGCGCTTCGACGAGTCGACCACGCCGTACGCGGCCGACTCCTCCGACGGCGGTGACAACAGCGGTCTGTACGTCAACGCCCCCGCGCTGCGCCAGACCCCGGGCGCAGTCTCCGGTCCCTCCACGGCCGTCGCGCTCAACGGCTCGGACGAGCAGATCCACAGCGACCGGCGGCAGTCCGTCACCGGCCCGTTCACGATCGAGACCTGGTTCAAGACCACCACGAACCGCGGCGGCAAGCTGATCGGTTTCGGCAACAACACCACGCGCAACAGCGGCAGTTACGACAAGCACCTGTACATGACCAACTTCGGCAACATCGTCTTCGGTGTGTACAGCGGCTCCACGCGCACGCTCACCTCCCTCGGCTCGTACAACAACGGTGCCTGGCACCACGCCGTGGGCACCCAGGGCCCGGAGGGCATGCGGCTGTACATCGACGGCAGGCTGGTCGGCTCCAACAGTGTGACCACGAACCAGAGTTACGACGGCTACTGGCACGTCGGCGCCGACAACCTCGGCAGCTGGCCGCTGCGTCCGACGAGCAGCTTCTTCGCCGGCCAGCTCGACGAGGCCGCCGTCTACCCGACGGCGCTCACCGGCACGCAGGTCTCCCAGCACCACAGCCTGGCCTCCGCGCCCGCCGACACGGTCACCGCCGTCACGGCCACGGAGGACACCTACGCCAACGCGGGCGCGCCCGGCACGAACTACGGCACGTCCAGCTCGCTGGCCGTCCGCGGCACCTCGGCGTACGAGTCGTACCTGCGGTTCCCGCTGCCCGCCGCCCCGGCGGGCAAGGTCCTCAAGAGCGCCCGGCTCGCGGTGAAGACGACCACGATGACCGGCGCGGGCTCGACCGACTCCGTCTCGGTCGTGCCCGTCACGGGGGCGTGGGCCGAGGACACGGTGACGTACAACAACCGGCCCGCGCTCGGTTCGGGTCCGGTCGGGACGCTGAGCGGGGCGGTGGACGGGTCGACCGTCTACTCGGCCACGCTGGACACCCCGGCGATCGCGGCGGCGCTCGGCGGCTCGTACAGCCTGGCGCTGACCAGCACCGGGACCGATCCGCTCTGGCTCTGGTCGTCCGAGGCGACGGCGGCGGAGGGCACTCCGGAGCTGGTGCTCACCTTCGGCGCGCCGTAACCGGTCACCGTCCTTCCATCACCGGATGCGGGGCCCGGCCGACCGGGCCCCGCATCCGACGTACCACGGGAGTTCCCTCATGCGTCGACCTCTTCACCGGCGCCCGGCAGCGGCACCGGCGGCGGCCGTGCTCGCCGCGCTGCTCGCCCTGACCGCCTGCTCGTCCCCGAGCGACGGTGGATCCACCGAAGCTCCGCCCAAGGCGGCCGGGCCCACGCGGTCCGCCGCCGTGCCCGACCGGCAGGCCGAGGCGGCGGAGAGCGCCGGTCCGACCGCCTCCGCCACCGCGTCCAAGGGGCCGGTCGTGCCCGACGCGCAGCTGAAGCCCGTCACGGGTTCGTTCACGGAGAAGGAGAAGAAGTATCTGAGCGGGCGGGTGCCGGTGAACACGGACCCGGCCGCCGTGCTCCAGACCGGGCAGGAGTCCTGCCAGCGCCTTCAGCGCACCGCGAAGCGGGACAAGGACGCGGCCGTCGGCGCGATCGTCGCCGGGGACATCCCGGACGCCGAGGCGGTGATCACGCACCTGTGCACCGCGCAGCAGCCGCTGCTCGTGACCGCGAGGACCGGCTTCGGCGAGGGTACGGTCAAGGCCCCGCAGGCCGGCACCTACCGCGCCCTGACCACGAATCCCGCCTGCGCGTGGCAGGCCCTCGGCGCGGACGGCAAGGTCCTCGCCTCCGGTCCCGCGCCCGGCTCCCAGGGACCGGTTCGCGCGAACGTCCCTGCGGGGGCTAAGGAGTTCACCTCCAGCGCGTGCTACGCCTGGCTGCCGGCGTAGCGCGGTCACGAAGACACGCGGAGAGCCCGGTGCCGGTCCGAGGACCGCACCGGGCTCTCCCGCGTCCGGAGCGGGGGTCAGCGCGGGCCGGCGGCCCGCTCGTACACCCCGAGCAGGGTGTCCAGGACCGCGTCCATCGAGAAGGCCTCGGCGGCCAGCTTCCGGGCCGCGGCCGACGCGGCGTCGTTCTCGCCCGGCTCCAGGAGCTCCCGTACGGCCGGGGCCAGGCCCGCCGCGTCCGTGACCACCCGGCCGGCGCCCGCCTCCGTGATGTCCCGGGCGAGCCCGTTGGAGGTGGTGACGACGGCCGGGGTGCCCACCGACAGCGCCTCCAGGACGGACATCGGGAAGGGCTCGTCGACCGAGGGCAGGACGTACACGTGCGCCCGGCGCAGCTCCTCCAGCATCCGCTCGGAGGTCAGCGGCCCGGGCAGGCTCACCCGGTCCCCGACGCCCAGTTCGGCGACGAGAGCGTCCACGGCGGCCCGCTCGCCCTCGTCCGGTCCCGCCAGGACGAAGGTGGCGTCGGGGTGGTGGCGCAGGATCTCCGGGACGGCCGCCACGAAGTCGGTCGGCCGTTTACGGGCCTGGAGCCGGGCCGCGTACAGGATGCGGGGCGGTCCGGTCGGCGCGGGGCGTGGCTCCTGCGCCGGTACGCCGTTGACCAGGCGTACGGCTCCGGGGAGCGGGCCGCCGACGACCGCGTCCAGGTCCCGTCGCTCGCGGTCCGTCAGGTACAGGACGGCGGAGGCGCCGCGCAGCACGCGCCGGACGGCGACCGCGTCCAGGAGCTTGGCGAGCGGCTTGTCGCTCGGGTCGACCATGCCGTGTGTCTGGAGCACCAGCGGGCGGCCCGCCCGGAGCGCGGCCAGGGCTACGGGCAGGGTCACGAGGTCGCGGGCGAGGTGGACGTGGACGACGTCGGCGTCCTTGACCAGGGCGGCGGCCCCGGCGAGGAGCGCGGGCGAGGTGATGCCGCTGAAGCCGAGCGGGAGGACGGAGCGGGCCCGGTAGAGCCGGGCGGGCACGCCGTCGACGTCGGTCGGCAGCGGGCCCGGGAAGCCGTCGCCGAGGGCGGTCAGTCGGACCCGGTGGCCGCGTGCGGCGAGGCCCTTGCCGAGGTTCACGGCGACCCGGACCGGCCCGCCGAAGGCGTGCGTGGGGCTGTGCAGCGTGACCGCGTGCAGGACCTTGAGGCTTCGGGCGCCCCCGGGGCCGCTCACGCGGGCACCGGAACCGGTCGGCGGCCGTCGGCCGTGTGCAGGGTGAGCTCCGGGAGGTCCTTGTGGAGCGTCGTACCGGCGGCGACGACCGCGTGCCGGCCGACGGTGACGCCGGCGAGGACGGTGGCGCGGGCCGCGACCCAGGCGCCGTCCTCGACGGTGATCGGGGCGTTGCGGTAGCGGAAGTCGGCGGCCCGGTGGTCGTGGCTGCCGGTGCAGAGCAACGCCTCCTGGGAGACGCAGACTTGGGCGCCGAGCGTGATGGGCTCCAGGTTGAGCAGCCAGGCGCCCTCGCCGATCCAGGTGTGGTCGCCGACGGTCAGCTTCCAGGGCCACAGGACTCTGACCCGGTGCCGTATGAGCACGCCGTCGCCTATGGTCGCGCCGAAGGCCCGCAGCAGCCCGACCCGTAGCCGGGCCGGGCAGAACCAGGCCATGAAGACCGTGTTCATCACCGCGAACCAGAGGGCCTGCACGAGTCTGCCGCGGCCCTTGTCGTATCCGGCCAGAGTGAAGGCCGGTAGATTCCGCATGAGTTCACCCCCACCGGCGCCTCCCCAGGCGCCCGCCGATCAGACTAACGGTTGCCGGGAGGTGACAGGGGGGCGTCGGTAGACTGGCGCGAAGTGATGGTCCGGGGTGGGGACTTCGAGATCCGGGGAGCCGTGGCTCCCGGGCTCCAGGGGGCGCGATGACGACCGAAGTGCGCGGTACGGACACCCCGGCGCGACCGGATCCCGTCGTACCCGATCCCGCCGTGAACGATCCCGTCGTACCGGCGCCGTTGCTGCTCGCGCCCGCCGTGTCACCGCGCACGCTGCTCTCGCGGGCGCTCTCGATCCCGCTCGTGCTCGGCTTCACGGTGTTCCTGCCGCTCCTGGTGGCGATCCAGCCGGGCGCGGGCGTGCACGACGCCGCGTACTACCTCCAGATCGCGCTGACCATGTACGCCGGGGCGCGGCTCTCGGCCATGATCCTCACCAGTCGGCGCAAGCTCCTGCAGGGCTCGTTCTGGCTCTTCGTCTACATGGCGATGGGGGTGGCGCCGCTCGCCCAGGCCGTCCTGGGCCGGGTGCCGACGCCGGTGGTGGGTCCGCGCTCCGATCTGACGATGGCGGTGGCCCTCGTCCTGGTCGGCTGCGCGGCGTTCGACGTCGGGTCCCTGCTGGCCCGGGGCCGGCCGGGGACGTCCCGAAGGGCGGAGGGGCGGCCGGCCCTTGTGCACCGGCGGCGGCTGTATCTGCTCGTGCTGCTCGCCTTCGCGTGCAGCGGTCTGTTCGTCATGAAGCTCGGCGGGCCCGCCGTGTTCTTCTCCAGCCGCCAGGAGATCATCGCGGGGATCGAGGAGGCCGGCGTCTCACAGGCGGACTCGCAGGCCGGTCAGGCGTTCCTGCGCGGTTTCGGGACCGTGCCCGCGCTCTTCGCGCTCCTCGTGTACAGCCGCTGGCTGGTCACCTCGCGGCGGGCCAGGCGCCGTCCCATGGTGGTCGCGGTGTTCCTGGCCCTGGTGGCGCTCAACCTCGTGGTGAACAACCCCATTTCGAACCCCCGTTACTGGTTCCTGACGGTGATGTTCTCGCTGCTGTTCACGGTCTTTCCGGTGAGCGCAGCGATGTACCGGTCGGCGCTGAGCCTGGGGGTGGTGATGGCGCTGATCGTCTTCCCGTTCTCCGACCGCTTCCGGTACGACGAGAAGAACTACCGCCCGGTCGAGACGACTTCGGTCCTGGAGCCCCTCGCGCTCAAGGACTACGACCAGGTGGGCATGTTCGCCAACACCATCACGCTGGTCAACTCGGGCAGCCGGCACCGGTACGGCCGTCAGCTGGCCGGGTCCGTGTTCTTCGCGGTGCCGCGCTCGGTGTGGCCCGGCAAGCCGCGCGACACCGGGGTGATGGTCGGCCAGTGGATGGGGACGGTGAACACCAATCTCTCCTCCC
Source organism: Streptomyces sp. NPDC058579 (assembly GCF_042718575.1). NCBI lineage: Bacteria > Bacillati > Actinomycetota > Actinomycetes > Kitasatosporales > Streptomycetaceae > Streptomyces > Streptomyces sp. NPDC058579. The sequence continues at coordinate 46,155 of NZ_JBHXPI010000014.1, read as the reverse complement.
CCGTCTGGGCCGAGCTGTGGATCGACTTCGGGGCGGTCGGCATGGCCGCCGGGATGACGGGGCTCGGCTACGCGGCGGCCCGGGTCGACGGACGGTTCGCCCGCCGGGGCACGCGCAGGGCTCCACCGGGCAGTCTGATCTCCCTGGTGGTGCCGCTGGTGGCGGGCTACTCCTTCATCCTGCTGCGCGGCCCGCTGCTCCAGGCCTCGGGCCGGGTGGCGATCGCGCTGATCTGCATCGCCCTGGTCACCACCTGGCGTCAGGACAAGGGCGCGGCACTGCGCTGATCCTCCGGACTCGTCGCAACGGGCTCCGGGTGGGTGCGCTTCACCCGGATCCACGCGGCAAGGGCCTTCAGCGCCGAGCCGGCGGCGAGGCCCCAGGCCGCGCCGGGGGCGCCGGCGAGGGCGTAGCCGGCGAGCATCAGCGCGACGGAGAGCAGGGAGAAGACCACCTGGACGCCGAGCGTGGCGCGGGGGCTGAGGACGCGCAGGGTGACCAGGGCGCAGGTGCCGGCCGCCATCACCGCGTACTGGCCGCCGGTGGCAGGCAGCAGCTCGGCGGTGGACTGCCAGGTGACGCCGAGGAGTTGGCGGCCGACGCGGTCGGGGAGGGCGTACAGGACGGCGGCCCAGCCGAGCGCGACGAGGGCGAGGACGGCGGCGAGCGCGGCGGCTGCCCGTACCGTCGCGCGGCGGGAGCCCGTCCGGCCGAGGAGCGGCGGTCCGAAGGCGTTGACGGAGGTGAAGAGCGTGTTGAGCGGGCCGAAGAGGGTGGTCGCGCCGCGCAGCGCGCCGACGACGAGGGGGCTCGCGAAGAGCCCGAGGCCGAGGACGGCGAGCTGACTCGAGCCGCTGCCGACGGCGAACTCGACGACGAAGCGACGGCCGAGGTGGTCCCTGCGGAGATACCGGCGGGGGGTGCCCGGCCGTTTCCGTACGTACGGGTGCAGCAGGGCGAGCCCGAGGAGCGCGGCGGGCAGGGCCGAGAGGCCCCAGACGAGGACGAGTTGGGCCGGTGAGCTGCCGTGCGGCTGGAGCAGCAGGGCCGGTACGACGCAGGCGAGCCGGAGCACGTCGGCGGCGAGGGCCCGGTGGGGCGCGCGGAGGGCGGAGAAGCCGTAGCGCAGGCCGTCCTGGACGAGGACGACCGGGAGGACCGCGCCGAGGGCGAGCACGGCGAGGCCGGTGGGACCGCCGATGATCGCGCCGGCGGCCAGGAGGAGGACTCCGGCAGCCGTGGAGGCGACGGCGGTGAAGGTGACGGCGGACCGGACCGCCGCGCCGACCTCGGGCTCCTCGCCCTTCTCCAGGACGACGCTCTGGCCGACGAAGGCAGCGCCGAGGCCGAGGAGCACGGTGAAGACGATGTACACCATGGAGAAGGCAGCGAAGCCGTCCGCGCTGGAGGCCCGCGCCGCGATCACCAGGACGGCGATGTTGGTGAGGCTGGCCGCCGCCTGGTCGAGGACCGAGGCGGCGACGGTCACGGCACGTCTCAACGGTCGCCCGCGCGGATGTCGCCGGTGCGCAGCTCCTCCGCGCGGAGTGCGCGCAGGGCGACGGTGTCGGAGCCGTCGCCGAGGAGGATCTGCTCGGGTTCGGCGGCGAACTCCTCGGGGGCGGGCGGCGGCGTGTACCGTCGGCCGCCGCCGGACCCGCGATGGCCCTTGTCCTGCTTGGCGGGGCGGCGGCGCCTGCGCCCGGAGTGCACGACCGCGCCGAGGACGGTGCCGCCCGCGCCCGCTATCAGCTCGCGGATGCGCTGGAGGTCCGTACGGTGGACGGCGCGCTGGTCGCAGACGATGAGGACGCCGTCGACGCGGTCGACGAGCGCGAGGGCGTCCGCGTAGTTGAGGACGGGCGGGGCGAGGACGACGACGGTGGCGTTCGGCGAGTCGGCCTCGGCGATGAGCCGGGTGACGCGGGGGCCCGTGAGGGCGCGCGCCACGTTCCGTACGCGCTCGCCGGGGACGAGGCCGAAGGAGCCCGACTCGCCCGCGTCGACGGAGAGTTGGCGCCCGGTGGGCCAGCCGTTCTCCTCGTGCTCCGGGTTCTCCACCGGGCTGCTCCAGCGGGGCGCGGTCGCCGCGTGGGCGCGGAGCCGGCCCTTGAGGGTGGGGTCGCGCAGGTCGGCCTCGATGAGCAGGACGTCCTTGCCGGTCTCGGCGAAGGAGGCGGCGAGGTGGGAGGCGACGGAGACGGCGGCCTCGTTGCAGCCGCGCGGGGCGACGACGAGGAGGCGCCGTCGGTCGGCGAACCGCTGGTCGTAGGCGAGCCGGAAGGCGACGGAGCGGTACTCCTCGGCGGCCCGGGCGTCCGTGTGGTCCTCGGCGAGGAGGACGTCGGTGGAGCCGCGGGGCAGGGTGCCGAGGACGGGGGCGCGCACCGCGCGGGCCACGTCGCCGGCGGAGCGGGGCGCGGGGTCGAAGACGAGCCGGACCCAGGCGCCGAGCAGGCCGAGCGCCACGCCGACTAGGGCGCCGAGACCGAGGCTCATGGGCAGCCCGGGGCCGTCGGAGTAGCCGGGGGCGGTGGCGACGCGGATGACGGTGCCGGGCGACATGTCGAGGGACTTGAGCTGGCTGATCCGGGCATCGAGTTCGTTGATGCGGTTGAGCAGGTTGGTCTTGACGCCGTACTCGGCGTCGCGGGCCGCCCCGTCGGGCATCCGGTCGAGTTCCTTGGTCTTCTGGTCGTGCTTCTTGGCCACCTCGTCGAGCTGCCGCTGCTGCCCGGCGAGCATGGTGGCCCGTACGTCGGTCCACTGCTTCTGGCGCAGCGCGAGGTAGGCCTGGGTGACGGCGTTGGCCCGGTCGGCGGCTGCCTGGGGCGTGTCGGCGGTGTAGGTGAACTGGAGGACCTGGCTCTGCGGCGGGTTGGTGACCTGGAGGTCCTTCTGAAGTCGGCCGATGGTGCCGGTCCAGCCCAGCTTCTTCGCGGCCTGTTCGGCGACGCTGCTGCTGAGGGCGGTCTGCCGCTCCGACCCCATGTTGAGAGTCTTGTCCTGCGAGATGCTTGGGTTGAAGGGGTCGTTGACGGGAGCGCGCAGCACGACCTGGCTGGTGGCCACATAGATGTCGGCGTTGGACATCCCGAACCAGACGCCGCCGAGCAGTCCGATGCCGATGCCGGCGATGATGATCGCGCGGTAGCGCAGGAGTTGACGGAACTGGTCGCGCAGCAGCTCCGGTTCGTCGTCCTCGACCGCGGTGACGTGCGAGTGTGTCACGTGCTCGGACCCCCCAGAGCCTCGTCGATCAGTGCGTCGATCCGGGCGAGGCCGGCCGCTCGGGTCAGATGGGCCTCGACGTGGCGGGGCCCCTGTGCGCCGAGCGCGTCGGCGGCCGTCGGATCTGAGCCGAGTCTACGGATTTCGGCCAGCAGCGCGTCGGGATCCTCCGGAGGTACGAGCACTCCGGCACCGGAACGGAGGACTTCCTGGGCGGTGCCGCCCTCGGCGGCGACGGAGGCGACGACGGGGCGTCCGGCGGCGAAGTACGAGGTCAGCTTGGACGGCACGCTCATGTCGAGGACCGAGGCGCGCTGGGTGACGGCGAGCACGTCCGCCGCGGCGAGGGTGTCGGGGAACTCGTCGTCGCCGACGGGCGCCATGAAGTCGAGGTTGGGGACGTCGGCGCCCAACTCCTCGAGGTGGGCTCGCTGGTTGCCGTCGCCGAGGAGGACGATCCTGATCTTCGGCTCGCGTCGGGCCGCTTCGACCAGGACGTCGAGTCCCTGCTTGAGGCCCATGTTGCCGGAGTGCAGGACGACGGTCTCGCCGTCGCCCCAGCCGAGCCGGTGCCGGGTCTCGTCGCGGGAGCCCGAAGGACCGGCCACATGGGACCAGTTGGGGACGAGCCGGATGCGGCGGGGGTCGACGCCCATGGCGGCGACCTTGTCGACGAAGGTCTCGTGGATGACGCCGACGAGCGCGGCCCTGCGCAGCGCGTACGTCTCCGCCCGGGCGGCGAGCGCGGCGGCGCGGTCCCCGCCCCGGATGCCGCTCTGCGCGGCGGCCGCGCCCATCAGGTCCTGGACGACGGGAACGTACGGAACGCGCCAACGGGCAGCGAGGCGGGCGCCGATGACGCCGCCGGCGAGGCTGGGCATCTGGGCGAGCACGGCGTGCGGGCGGGCCATGCTCGGCGGCGCGAGGAGTCCGTGGGCGAGCACGCTCGCCTCGAACGCGGCGCGTTTCAGGGCGGTTTGGCGGGCGGGGACGGTGTGGCGCCGGCGGTGGACGACGACCCCCGCTCGTTCCTCGGTGCGGCGCCACGCCTTGGCGTAGGCCGGGTCCAGGGACCAGGCGGGGTAGTGCGGCATGCCCGCGAGGACGTGGGTCTCGTGACCGCTCGCCGCCCAGTGCTCGGCTATCTGCGTGGCGTACGGGCCTATCCCGGCGTGCTCGGGGGCGTAGTTGGTGGAGACCATGAGCAGCCGTCTGCGCGTCGCCCGATTCCCCAAGTCGCCGCTCCCTGACGTCACTTCGTCCACGCGACCGCCCCTCTCCCCCAGTGACGCGAACCGGACTTCACCCTAGTCGTTCACCCACTCTCAACGGAACGTGCACGCTATCGTCGAAACTCCTTCGCGCTGGGGAGCGCGAACGCACCTGGGGGGTTTGGCACATGACCGCAGGAAGGCCGTATCGCGTCGGCTACGCACCGGGGGCCTACGACCTCTTCCACATCGGGCACCTCAACATCCTTCGCCACGCGCGCAGTCAGTGCGACTACCTGGTGGCGGGGGTGGTCTCGGACGAGATGGCGGAGCTCGCCAAGGGCCGCCGGCCGGTGATTCCGCTGGTCGAGCGGTTGGAGATCGTGCGCAACGTGAAGTACGTCGACGCGGCGTTCGTGGAGACGGTGCCGGACAAGCTGGAGACCTGGAAACAGGTCAGGTTCGACGTGCTGTTCAAGGGTGACGACTGGCGCGGGACGCCCAAGGGGGACCGTCTCGAGCGGGACTTCGCGGGGGTGGGGGTGGAGATCGTCTACTTCCCGTACACGATGCACACCTCCAGCACCCAGCTGCGGCGCGTGCTCGACCTCCTGACGCAGGAGGCCGAGCCGGGCACCGGAGTCGGCGGGATCAGCGGGGTCAGCGAGGGGCTGCGCTGAGTTCGCGGAACCACTTGGCGAGGAAGGCGAGGAGGAACACGGCGCTCGCGACACCGAGCGCCGTGTAGCCCCAGCGGAACGCCGTTCCGCCGCCGAGGAGCAGGAAGACCAGGCAGAAGACGCCGTGGTCGACGGGGAGCAGGGCCACCGCGCGCAGGGTCGAGGGCTGGGCGGCCGGGGTGCCAGGCGCCGGGCGGGGCTTCAGCTTCTCGGTCAGCAGTCCGCCGAAGAAGGTGACCACGGCGGCGAGTTGGAAGCCGAGGGGAACCAGGAACCAGCCGTCGTCGGCGGTGCCGAAGTGGCCGGGGTGGCGGTAGAAGGCGATCAGCACGGCGAGGTGCAGCGCGGTGATCTTGGCGCAGTCCACGACGTGGTCGAGCCACTCCCCCGCGGGGCTGCCGCCACCCCGCAGCCGGGCGAGCTGTCCGTCGGCGGAGTCGAAGGCGAAGCCGACGGCGAGCCCGAGCCAGACCAGCAGACCGAGCGTCCAGGAGGGGGTGCCGAGGGCCAGAGCGGCGACGCCGGCGAAGCTGAACCCGGCGCTGATCAAGGTGACTTGATTGGGAGTCAGGCCCAGCGCGTACGAACCGGCCGCGAGGAGGCGGCCCACCGGTCGGTTGACGAACCGGGAGTAGAGCGAGACCCCCTTCGCGGACTTCTGGGCGGATCTCAACTCGCTCAGCGCGCCGCCGATCGTTCCCGTTCCTGTTCCCGTTCTCGTTCCGGTTCCCGTTCCCACGAACCCCCCAGGACCTTTGTGCGAGTTTCGTACTTTCGTACGTGATGGCGCACATCATGGCATCACCAGGGGGTTCGCGGGGGCGGGTCTAGGCCTCCACGGCCTCCGCGTGGCGGTTTTCCTTGATCGTGATCCGGCCCTTGCGGATCGTCGCCAGACGCGGGGCGCGGCGGGCGATCGCGCTGTCGTGGGTGACCATCACGAAGGTCAGGCCGTGCTCCTTCCAGAGCCCTTCGAGGAGGTCCACGATCTCGTCGCGCATGGACTCGTCGAGGTTGCCGGTGGGCTCGTCGGCGAGGAGCACCTTGGGGCGCTTCACCAGGGCACGGGCGATCGCGACGCGCTGCTGCTGGCCGCCGGAGAGCTCGGACGGCAGATGCGCCCGGCGCTCGCCGAGGCCCACGGACTCCAGTGCCTCCGCCGCCATCGTGCGCCGCTCGCCCGCCTTGATGCCCATGGGGACGAGCGCGGTCTCCACGTTCTCCTGGGCGGTGAGCGTGGGGATGAGGTTGAAGGACTGGAAGACGAAGCCGATGTTCTGGCTGCGGACGGCCGTCAGCCGGCTCTCCGGCAGTTTGGCCAGATCGACACCGTCGAGGACCACGCTGCCCGAGGTGGGCCGGTCGAGACCGCCCAGCATCTGCAGCAGCGTGGACTTGCCGCCGCCGGTGGGCCCCTGGATGACCAGACGGTCGCCCTCCCTGATGGTCAGATCGATGCCGGCGAGCGCGTCGACTCTCTCCTGGCCCCTGCGGTACTGCTTGGTGACGCCGGTGAGTTCGTACATGGTGCAACTCCTGCGATACGTGAAGGGGGTTCGGGCTACTCGACGCGGCGCAGCGCGTCCGCCGGCCGCAGGCGCGAGGCGCGCCAGGCGCCGAAGCCGCCCGCGACGAGCCCGCCGCCGAGTGCGAGGAGGACGGCGAGGCCGACGGTCGTGACGCTCACGGGTGCGGTGAGGGCGATGTCGAGGGTGTTGCCGCCCGCCGCGCCCTCGCGGACCGCGCTCATGCCGGGGCCGCCGAGCATCCGGCCGCCGCCCTGGCCCCCGGCCGTCAGCGCGCCGCCGCCGAGTTCGGCGGTCAGGGTGGGGCTGACGGCGGTGACCAGGTACGCGCCGGCGAGGCCGACGGCGATGCCGAGGGCGCCTCCGATCAGGCCGTTGACGAGCGCCTCGCCCATGACCTGCCGGGTGACCCGGCCGCTCTTCCAGCCGAGCGCCTTGAGCGTGCCGAACTCGCGCACCCGGCGGCTGACGGCCGAGGAGGTGAGCAGCCCGGCGACGAGGACGGCGGCGACCAGGACGGCGTACGAGAGCCACTTGCCCACGTTGGTGGCGAGGTTGGCGGCGGTGTCGAGGGAGCCGGAGACGGTCTCGGCGAGGTCGGCGGAGGTGGTGACCGTGGTGCCGGCGACGTTCTTTTGGATGGCGGACTTGACGGCGTCGATCCGCGTCGAGTCGGTCGCCTTCACATAGACGGTGGTGACCTTGTCCTTGGAGTCCGACAGGGTCTGCGCCTGCTTGAGCGGCAGGTAGACCTGGGCGGCGGACTGGCCGCTGTCTGCGGTGGCGATGCCGATGACCTCGAACTTCACCGCCTTGACCGTGAGCGTCTCGCCGACGGCGAGGCCTTCCTGCTTGGCGTAGGCGCTGTCGACGACGACGGCCTTGGCGTCGGTCTCGGTGGTCTTGAAGGTACGGCCCGCGGTGATCGTGGAGGTGGTGAGGGGGCCGAGGTCGGGGGTGGTGACGTCGGTGCCGTAGAGGGTGAAGGAGTTGACGTCGAAGGCGGCGCCGCCGCCCTCGACACGACCTCCGCCGCCGTTCCCTCCGCCGGCACCGTTGCCACCGTTTCCACCGGGCTGGGCGGGCTGCGCCTGCTGGAACTCGCCGCGCTCGAACTCGCCGTCGATCTTGAGGTTGGTGAGGCTGAGGCCGCCGACGGCCTGGGCGACACCGTCCTGCTTCGCGACGGTGGTGACGGTCGACGCGGCCAGGGTCTGGAAGCCCTGGACCATCAGCCGGTCGCTGCTCTGCTCCTCGCCGTCCTCGCCGGCGTCGAACTCGAACCGCGGCCGCTGCGCCTGCTGACCGGCCTGGGGCTCCTCGCGGGCCTTGGTGACGGTCAGATCGGTGCCGAGACCGTAGAGGGACTCCAGGACCTGGGTCTGGGCCTGCTTCATGCCGGCGGTCACGGAGTTGACGACGATGACCAACGCGATCCCGAGCGCGAGCCCGGAGGCGACGACGAGCGCCGCCTTTCTGCGACGGCGCAGCTCGCGCCGGAGGTAGGTGAAGAACATGAGCGCGAAGCTAGGGGCGCGCGGTGATGGCTGGATAAGGCCCACGTGAGAGTGGGATGAGAGTCGCTACGAGGGGCCGGGTGGACGTGCGGCACGGGGCCGGCGCGCGCCCGGCGGCCGGATGAATGGGCGGCATGGGCCGCCTGGCGAACGGCGGACGTGCGGCGGGGGGCGGACGGCAGGACGAGCTGACCGCCGCGCAGTCCGAGCCGCGGACGGCGGACGAGCGGACGGCAGGACGCGTAGACCGCCACGCGGGCCGACGGGCGGACGCGCGAGGCCGCGACCGCGAGCCCTCAGGGCGTGTACGCCAAGGGGTCGTCGAGGACCTGGCGCATGACGAACGCGGCTGCGCCGCGCGACGCCGGGGTCGCCGGGGACGCGGGGCGGAGGCGGCCCGCCGCCGGGGTCCAGAGGCCGGAGACCACGCGGCGGGCCAGTTCGGCGTCGACGGCCGGGCCGAGACGGGGCATCAGCCGGGGGTAGATCCCGCCGAGGACGACCGCCTCGGGGTCGAGCAGGTTCACCGCGCCGGAGAGGGCGAGGCCGAGCATCCGGCCCGCCTCCTCGACGGCGGCCACCGCGCGGGGCTCCCCCGCGTCGGCGGCGCGCGCCAGCTCCTCCACCCCGGCGGCCCCCGCCGCCCGCAACAGCGCCGACTGGCCCGCGTACTGCTCCAGACACCCGCGCGAGCCGCAGCGGCACAGGGGGCCGTCCGCGTCCACGGGCAGATGGCCGATCTCGCCGGCGAAGCCGTGGGCACCGCGCAGCAGTTCGCCGTCCACTACGATCGCGCCGCCCACCCCGATCTCGCCGGTCAGGTACAGGAAGCTCCGTACGTCACCGAGGGCGCCGAACCACAGCTCCGCGAGCGCGGCCGCGTTCGCCTCGTTGTCGGAGGTGACCGGCAGCTCGGCCTGCCCCGGCCACCGCCCCGCTAGGGCCTCGCCGAAGAGCTTGTCGGCGGGCACGCGGTTCCAGCCGAGGTTCGGGGCCTGCTGGACGGTTCCGTACGAGACGAGGCCCGGCAGGGCGAGCCGTACCCCGGTCGGGCGCAGCTCCCGCTCGGCGGCGCTCCGCAGGGCCTTCGCCGCGAGCCCGGCGGCGCGCGCGAGGACCTCGGCCGGTTCGGCCGCCCGGTTGTCGAGGGGCTCCGCGACCCGGACCCGGTCGGTTCCCGCGAGGTCGACGACGCACACGGACACGTAGTCGACGTTGATCTCGACCCCGAGCCCGGCCGGACCGGTGCCGGCGGGCTTCAGGACCGTCCCCGGCCGCCCCGCCTGTCCGCTGAAGGTCTTGCCCGACTCGACCAGGAAGCCCTGCTCCATGAGCTGTTCCACCAGGGAGGAGACGGCGGCGCGGGTGAGGCCGACGCGCGCCGCGACGGCCGCGCGGGTCGTCTCGCCCGCGTCGTGGACGGTGCGCAGGACGAGGCTCAGATTGTGGCGTCGCACGCTCGCCTTGTCGGCCTTGGGCTCCCGGATCGGTGGAGTCTTCTTCATTGCGCCCGAGCCTAATCCCCCTCCGCCCCCTTCTCCTTCATCCCCGTTCCGGGAAAAGAGTTCAACCACCGAACTCTCTGCGCTACTGTCTGCCGCATGCCACTCCCCCGCGACTACAGCGGCCAGAGCTGCGCCCTCTCGCGCTCCATGGAGGTCGTCGGTGAGCGCTGGACGCTGCTGATCGTGCGGGACGCCTTCTTCGGGGTCCGCCGGTTCGGCGAGTTCGCCGCCCATCTCCGGCTCCCCCGCGCCGTCCTGGCCGACCGGCTCGCCACGCTCACGGAGTCGGGCGTCCTCGCCCGCCTTCCGGACACCGGACGCCGCGAGGTCTACGGCCTCACCCCCAAGGGCGTCGCGCTCTGGCCCGCCGTCCGCGCGCTCACGTCCTGGGGCGACGGCTTCTACGGTTCCGCCCGCGGCCCCCGCCGCGTCTTCCGCCACGTCGACGACGACGCGCCGATCGCCGAGGACGGCCGCTGTACGGAGTGCGGGGCCCCGGTCCCGGTCGGCGACGTCCTCGTGGCACCGGGCCCCGGCCTCGCGCCCCCGGCCGACGGCGACGACCCGGTGACGGCGGCCCTCGCCCGCCCGCACCGACTGCTCCGCCCCCTGCTCGCACCGTCCACCGCGCAACGTTCCCCGAGAGGTCCGCACTCATGAAGATCCTGGTCGTCGGCGCCGGAGCCACCGGAGGCTACTTCGGGGCGCTGCTCGCCCGTTCCGGACAGGACATCACCTTCCTGGTCCGCCCGCGACGCGCCGCCGAGCTGGGCCAGCGCGGCCTGCGCGTCGTCGGCCGGGGCGAGGAGTGGTCCGTCGCGCCCCGGCTCGTCACGGCCGACGCGCTGGACACGACGTACGACCTCGTCCTGCTCTCGGTGAAGTCCACCGCCCTGGAGCAGGCGATGGAGGACGTCGCGCCGGCCGTCGGACCGGACACCGTGATCGTGCCGCTGCTTAACGGCCTCGCCCACATCGACGCCCTGAACGCCCGGTTCGGTGCCGCGCGGGTCCTCGGCGGCGTCGCCAAGGTGGTCACCACGCTCGACGAGCACGGGGACATCGTCCGCCTCGCGCCGATCGCCCATCTGACCATCGGCGAGCAGGACGGGACGCCCACCGCGCGCGTGGAGAAGGTCCGGTCCGTCCTCGCCGAGGCCGGCATCGACGCCCTGGTGCCGGCGGACGTGCTGACGTCCATGTGGCACAAGTGGGTCTTCATCACCACGTTCGGCGCGGTGACGAGCCTGATGCGCGGCACGGTCGGGGAGGTCAACGCCGTCCCGGGCGGCGCGGAGCTGGGCCCGGCCGTGCTCGCCGAGGCGGCGGCGGTCGCGGAGGCGGCAGGCCGTCCCGTACCGCAGGCGGAGCGGGACCTGACGCTCGGCATCGTGACCGCCACCGGGTCGCCCATGGTGCCCTCGCTCTACCGGGACCTGGTCGCAGGGCGGCCGACGGAGGTCGAGCACCTCTTCGGGGACCTGGTCGCACGCGCGCGTGCCCTGGCCGTACCCACTCCGCTGCTCGACCTGGCCACCCTCCACCTTCGCGTCCACCAGGCGCGGGTCACGGCTCCCACCGCGCCCTGAGGACGACCCCAGCACCCTGAAGAGAACCCCTCAGCGGCTCAGCCAGCCCCTGAGGAGCCTGCTCACGGCCGGCATCGACACGTACGTCATCAGGACGTTGAAGACGCAGGCGACGACCGCGCTGCTCAGCGCGAGCGGCAGCGCGGTCAGCCGGGGCACCAGGAACCAGCCGCCGAGGAGGGAGATCGGGTAGATCGCGAGCGTCGCGCTGATCGCCATCTTCCACCGCGGCGGCGCGGGCCGGGTCGAGCCGGGCTTGGCGAACCAGGTCTCCATGCCGGTCAGTTTCCGCCGGGCGACCTCGGTGTGGTGGTGCCCCTCGCAGTCGGCGAACCAGGCCGCCCGCTCCGGCGACTCCTGCCAGATCCGGCAGGCCTCCGCGTCCCGGAACCGGTGGACGAGGAACCAGGGGGCGTCGCCTCCGGACGAGCGGAAGAGGCCGTACCCGAGATGTCCCGGGAAGGCGGCCGCGCTCTCCAGGATGCCCCCGGCCCACCGCTCGAAGGCCGCTTCGTAGCCGGGCTCCACCCGGCGGGCTATCAGCAGGGTCACCTCGCCGGTGTCGGCGGGGACGGTGGTGTGCTCAAGACTCACCGCGGTCACTCGTACTCCTCGTGATCACGCCGCGCCCGCCGCCACTGTACGCGGCGCCCGGCCGAGGACGGCGATGAGGACGCCGACGGGGACGGCGATGAGGGCGGCGATGAGTGACGGTGATGAGGACGGTCATGTGGCCCATCCCGGGGGGAACCACCCACAATTCACCGACGCTTCGTACACGCTCCGGTCCGAGCCGGTCACGCTCGGAGGTGCGATCATCTAGTGTTCCCACGACCACACCGGTGGCCCGCGAGACCCGCACACCGCCACCGTGGATCAGGGACTGGGGGCGATGCGCACGTGGCCGAGAACGAGATGGCCGTGTTCGGAGTCTCGGCTCCGGAGGAGGAGCTCTACCGGCACTTCCTCCGCAACCCGGACACCCCCGCCGACGACGTCCATCTGCTGCTCCACACCGACCCGGACGAGACCCGCGCCTGCCTCGCGCGGCTCCGGGCCCTCGAACTCCTGCACCCGGAGCGGCCCGACGGGCGGGTCTCCCCCGCCGAACCCGAGGCCGCGCTGACCCGGCTGACCGACCGCCGGCTCACCGAGCTGCACCGGGAGCTCCAGCGGGTCACCCGATCCCGGCACGTCATCGACGGGTTACGCGCGGAGACCTCGGCCCGCGCGGACACCTCCGTCGGCATCGAGCAGCTGGACGGCCTCGCGAACATCCGCAACCGGATCGACGACCTCGCCTTCTTCGCCCGCGACGAGATCCTGGCCGTCGAGACCTCTCCCCGCCTCTCCCCCGAGAACATCGCCCGCTCCCGGCCGCTCGACATGCGATGTCTGCGGCGCGGCGTACGGATCCGCAACGTCGTCGTGCGCGCCGCGCTCGACGACCGGCCGACGGCCGACTACCTCCGCGAACTGGCCTCCCACGGGGCCGAGATACGGGTCACCGGGGACACCGCCGAGCGGATGATCGTGTACGACCGCTCCACCGCGCTGGTGCCCCTCGACCCGCGCAACACCGCGCGCGGCGCGCTGCTCGCGCACCAGAGCGGCCTGGTCACGAACATCATCGCGCTGTTCGAGAAGATCTGGGAGGGCGCCGATGACCTCACCTCCTCCGCGCGCCACGAGGGCTCCGGGCCGGGCGGCGGGGAGCTGACCGAGCGCGAGCGACAGGTGCTGGCGTTCATGTGCACGGGCGCCAAGGACGAGGCGGGCGCACGCGAGTTGGAGGTCTCCGTCCGTACCTATCGGCGCTATGTGGCCGAACTGCTCCAGACCCTCGGTGCCAACAGCAGGGCCCAGGCCGCCCTCCTCGCGCGCGAGCGCGGCTGGATCTGACCATCCCCGGCGGACGTCGTCAGCCCGGCACCGACCAGCCGTGCAGGGCGGCGTCGGCGAGGACGGCGGCCACCGTCCGGGACACGGCCGTGCGGTCGACGTCCTCGTCCAGGGCGATCCGCAGCCGGATGCGGTCGGCGGCCACCTGGGGGGTGCAGGCCCAGTGCCCCGGCAGCAGGGAGAGGAGGCGGATCACCGTCGTCGGCCCGGCCGGGGCCGTGGTGTCGTGGCGTACGGCCACGACGTCGACGAATCGGAGCGCGTAATCGGTCACGATCATGTCCCCTCTCCAGCCGTGAGGACGTGCAGGGCGGCAGCCGTGAGGGCGGTGATGCCGGTCGGCAGGGCGGTCCGTACGTCCGGGGCGAACTCCGGTGCGTGGTTGGGCGGGAGCGGCTCGCCCGACTCCACGGCCCGGCGCCACCGAGCCGCCCCCACCGTGCCCAGCAGCCAGTACGCCAGGGGGACGCCGTCCGCGCCGAAGGCGGCGTAGTCCTCGGTGGCGGTGAGCGGGGGCGTGAGCGTGACCCGGCGCGCGCCCAGCGCGGCCGCGTGGACCCGGCGCAGGGCGGCCGTCGCCGCCGGGTCGGGGACGAGGACGGGCGAGCGGGCGGTGACCGTGAGCTCCGGCTCTCTCGGGCAGCCGGAGGCCGCGCACTCGGCGCGGACGATCCGCTCGACGGCCGCGTCGACGCGGGCGAGCGCCGCCTCCCCGAACGCCCGGGTGGAGATGCTCAGTTCGGCCCGGTCGGGGATGACGTTGGCGCGGTCCCCGGCACGCAGGGAGCCGACGGTGAGGACGACGGGCTCGGCCGGCGCGGTCTCCCGCGCGACCACCGACTGGAGCCGTACGACGGTGGCGGCGGCGGTCAGGACGGGGTCGACGGAGAGGTGCGGGGTGCCGCCGTGGCCGCCGCGCCCGTGGATGACGACCTCCAGGGCCGTGCTGGCGGGCATCAGCGGACCGGGGCCCGCGTGCGCGACCGTCCCGGCGGGTAACGGCGCGGCGTGCTGGGCGAGGACGAGGTCCGGGGTGCCGAACCGCTCGTACAGCCCGTCGTCGACCATCGCCCGCGCGCCCTGGAGGGTCTCCTCGGCGGCCTGGCCGACGACCAGGACCGTGCCCCGCCAGGCGGAGCGGGAGCGGGCGAGCCGGGCGAGCGCGCCGGCGGCGGCCGCCAGGTGCAGGTCGTGGCCGCACGCGTGCATCACGCCGGGGACCGAACTGGCGTACCGCAGGCCGGTGCGTTCGGTGACCGGCAGGGCGTCCAGTTCGGCGCGGAGCAGCACGGTGGGTCCTGGGCCGTTGCGCAGAACTCCGACGACGCCGTCGACGCCGTGGCCCTTGCCCACGCCACGGGCGACGGTACAGCCGTGCAGCTCCAGCCAGGCGGCGAAGCGGTCGGCGGTGCGTGCCTCGTGGCCGGAGAGCTCGGGGTGGGTGTGCAGGTCGAGGTAGAGCTCGAGGGCGGGCCGCAGCTCCTCCTCGGGCACCTCGAAGACCTTGGGCACTTCGAAGACCTCGGGCACCTCGGTGGCTGGCGTCGTGTCCATCTCTGTCTCCTGCCGGGGATGCGGACGGCCGGGCGTCCTGGTGCGGCCGGGTGCCCTCGGGCTGGTGGGCGTCCTCGGGTTGCTGGGCGTCCTCGGGCTGCCGGGTGTCCTGGTGCGGCTGGGTGTCCCGCTCTTCGCGAGGGTGCGGTACGGGCCGGTCAGCGCGGCCTGCCGGGCGCTGTCACGGGGTGACAGCGAACTGAGAGCGGCACGACGGCCGATCTGACAGCGGGCCCGGCTGGAATGAGGCCTCGCAAGGGAGTGCCGCCGGAGCAGCCGGCGGACCCCTGTGACGCGAAGGAGAACCCCATGGCGCCCAAGACGGAGCTCGCGACCCTCGCCGACGAGATCCTGGAGCTGGAGTCGGAGACCTTCGAGATCTCGGACTACTCGGACGCGGTCGAGGTCGTCCTGGCCGGGTGCACCTCGTCCTCCTCGACCTCCACCTGCTCCAGCACCACCAGCACCACCTCCTGCAGCGCCTGATCGCGCGGATCCCGCGATCGGCAGCCCCCGCCCGGCGGTGAAATCCGCCCGGGCGGGGGCTGTCCCGCGTTCGGTGCCCGTACGGAGGCGGATCACGGGAACGGGTGCGGCACGGCCTTGATCTCGTCCTCGCGCAGATCGGCGGCCCGTCTGCCGGACGCCCGCAGGGCGGTGCGCAGCCGGGGCATCAGCAGGGCCCGCTGGCGGGTCCAGCCGAAGTCGAGGGGCAGCAGGCCCGGCACGATCGCGGCGACCGTGTGCAGGCCCATCCGCCGCTGCTCGGGGGTCGTCTGGTCGACGGCGATCACGTCGTGCCCTGCGCGTACCAGCTCGTCGCGGAGCAGCCGCAGGTCGTCCATCAGGTCCCCGGTGCGCGGGCGCTTCGGCTCCCAGTCGGCGAACGCCTCGTCGAGCGAGAGCACGCCGTCCGGCTCCAGGTACTCGGCCGCGTGCACGGTCATCGAGGGCAGGCCGTAGAGCTGGGCGTGGTCCTTGAGGTGGAGGACCTTGGTGAAGTCCTGGGCCATCTCCTCCAGTTCGCCGAGGCGTTCTGCCACCTGGTAGGGCAGGTGCGGGATGTAGGTGAGGACTTCGGAGAGCGCGGAGTCGACCGTGCTCTCGGGGTCGAAGCCGGCCGCGGCGGCGAAGGAGAGCGCGCCGGGGCCGCCGTCGCGGCGGACGGCGAGCGCGGTGACGACGGGGACGGAGAGGTCCACGCGGTTGTCGTAGGCGTACACGTCGTAGCCGTGCAGCGCGGCCCGGTCGATCATCGAACGGATCGCGGGGGCGCGGCAGGTGGCGAGGTCGATCCGGGTGAGCCGGGCGCGGCCGTACCAGGCGAGCAGGAAGGCGTCCCGTTCGATCAGCTCCAACAGGCCGAAGAGGATGGCCTCTTCGAGACTCCCGCCGGTGGCGCAGCCGTTGGAGCACTCGAAGACGAAGTTGTCGGCGTCGACGCCCGCGCTGTAGTGCGCCAGTCTGGCCGGTACGAGGACGGGCGCGTCGGAGCGCAGCGAGTGGCCCCACACCCAGGGGATGGCCCGGTCGGGGTCGAACGGGCTGACGAGGTGGTCGCGTTCGTACGTCTCCGGGGCGTACAGGCCGCACTCGGCGGGGTCGAGGACGGGCGTCCCGGCGGCGACGAGCGCGTGGTACGAGGCGGAGACGGGCGCCGTGCCGCGTCGGCGGTGGGTGCCCGCGTAGCGCTCCAGGCCCTCCAGGTGGGCCAGCGTACGGCTGGTGCCGTAGCTGTTGGCCTGGCCGCTCCAGGTGACGTCGTTGAGGCCCGCGTAGCCCCGGACGAAGTGGGTGCCGGCGACCGGGGCGGTGGTGGTGGAGACCGGGTTGATCCAGACGTCGGAGCCGAGGGCGCCGCAGACCGGGTTGGCCAGGGCCGTGGTGGGCAGCGGGTACGAGCCGAGGGACCGCAGCCGGTATCCGGCCGGGTCGGGCTTGGGGGCGGGGCCGAGGGTCATCCGGGCCGACTCGGCGGTGTCGGGGCGCTCGCGCACGCACGAGGGGCAGAGCGGCTCGGGCAGCAGCGGGAAGGTCGCCGTGGCGAGGGTCGCGAGGTCGACCCGGGTGACCTGGGGCAGCTCCCCGTCGGGCGCGGACGCCGTGGAGGGGCTGGGGCGGTCGCCGGGGAGCGTCGCCCGGTACGCGGCCCAGACGGCGTCCAGGGCGTAGTCGGTGAACACCGGCCAGGCGACGGCGCCTTGAGACTCGTAACCCAGTTCCAGGGCTTCCCGCTCGGAGCGGCTGCGCAGCCGCTGCCAGCGCATGGCGAGGCACTGCCCGCAGGCCGCCCGCGCCCCGTCCCGGCCGCCCCAGGGGCCGAGCAGCACGGCCCGTGAGGTGAGGTGGACGGTGGCCTCGGGCCGCACCAGGGCGTACGGGTCGGGGCGGCCGAAGCCCAGGGTGTCGGCGGCGCCGAGCGGAACCACCAGCGGCGCGGGCAGCCGCTCCTCCCCGGCGTGGCGGGCGGTCAGCGCACGCTGGAGCAGCGCCCTGGCCGCCTCCAGCGGCGCGCCCGCGGGGGCGGCGGACGGTGTGCTCGGCGCCTGGGTCGTCATGACTTGTCGCTCCAGCGGAAGGTCTTCAAGGCGATGGCTCCGAGGACGACGGCGACGCCGGTGAGGACGGCGCAGGCCACGGCGATGTCGCCGCCCGAGCCGTTGCCGGTGAGCGCGGCGGAGACGCCGTCGTTGAGGTAGAAGAGCGGCAGGGCGTGGGCGAGGCTCTGCATCCACTCCGGCATCGCGTCCAGCGGGAAGAAGGAGCCGGAGAGGAACGCCATCGGGATCATCAGGCAGTTGGCGACGGCCGCGACCGCCTCGGGCGTCTTCGCGAAAGAGCCGACGATGACGCCGAGGGCGAGGAAGGCGGTGATGCCGAGCACGAGGACCGGCAGCACGAGCGGCCAGGACCCGGCCGGCTTCAGCCCGAACCAGGGCAGCAGCGCCACGCCCACGAACAGCGCGGTCTGCACGACGCCGATGGCGACGGCGAGCCCGTAGCGGGAGGCGAGCACGGAGGGCAGCCGGACCGGCGTCATCCGGATGAGCCGCAGGATGTCGTCGCGGCGCCACTGCATGAGCACGAAGCCCACGCCGAAGACGGCCGCGTTGGCGACGCCCCAGGACAGCACGCCGGGGGCGATGTAGTTGATGTACGGCTGCCCGCTCTGCTCGACCTCCTTGCCGTGGAAGATCAGCCCGAAGACGACCAGGAAGAGCAGCGGGAAGGCGAAGGTGAAGAAGAGGGTGGTCTTGTCGCGGGTGTAGGCCCGGTAGCCCGCGCGGGTCAGTGCGGCGTATGCGCTCATGGGGTGGGTCTCCGTGTCCGTTCTCTGAACTCTGTCCACGTCCGGTGGACCGGGCGGGGCGTGGTTACGGCTGCGGGGTGACGTCGCGGGTCAGTTGGAGGTACACGTCCTCCAGGCTGGCCGTGCGGGTGCGGATGCCCTGGAGGCCGGCGATCTCGCCGACCGCCGCGAGGACGGGCCCCGCGTCGAGGGTCTCCAGGACGACCGCGTCCGGCTCCTCGGTGACGCCGAGGACGCCGGGGATGGCCCGCGCGTCCTCCGGGGAGAGCCGCCCGGAGGGGACCACCAGGCAGGTGGTGGGGCTGCCCGCGGAGACGAGGCGGGCCGGGGTGTCGAGCGCGCGGACCCGGCCGTCCACGATGATGGCGACCCGGTCGCAGAGCGCCTCGGCCTCGTCGAGGTGGTGGGTGGTGTACACGATGGTGCGGCCCGCGCCCTTCAGCTCGCGCAGTACCTGCCAGAGCGCGCGGCGGGCCTGCGGGTCGAGGGCGGCCGTCGGCTCGTCCAGGAAGATCAGCTCGGGCTCGTGGACGAGGGCCGAGGCGATCGCGAGCCGCTGCCGCTGGCCCCCGGACAGGTCCTCGACGCGGACCGCGCCGTGCTCGGTGAGACCCACGGAGTCCAGGGCCCGTGCGACGGCGTCCGTTCCGGCACCGTAGAGCGCGGCGACGGTCTCCAGGTGCTCGCGGGCGGTCAGCCGGACGAAGAAGGCGGAGGTCTGGGTCTGCACGCCGATCCGGGGCAGCAGGCCGACGTTGCGGGGCCAGGGGCTCTCCCCGAACACGGCGACCGTGCCGGAGTCGGCCTGCCGCTGCCCCTCCACGATCTCGATCAGGGTGGTCTTCCCGGCGCCGTTGGGGCCGAGCAGTCCGAAGAACTCGCCGCGCGCCACGGTGAGCGAGATGCCGTCCACGGCCTGCTTGGAGCCGTACCGCTTGTGCACGGAGTCGAGCACGATCGCCGCGTCCTGGCGCTCCGCGCCCCCTCCCGGCTCGGTGGTCTCGTGCGTGGCCGCGCTCTCCCGCGCGGGAGACGGGGTGGTGGGGGGCATGGTGCGCTCCTTGGTCACGCGGCTCGGGCCGCGGTCAGCAGGTGGTGGACGAGTGCCGCCGCCGAGGCGGCGAGGACTCCGAGGACGAGCAGGGTGCCCAGTCCGTAGGCGGTGTAGACGGTACGGGCCCGGCCCGGGTAGCCGGCCGCCGCCGGGTCGCGGCGGACGGCGAGGCGGAGGAAGTCGCGGCTGGAGGAGGCGAGTTCGGTGGCTCCCGCCCACTGGCTGACGATCTTGTAGCCGTCGAGCGGCGGCAGCGGGACCAGCATCGCGAACGCCTGCACGCTGCCGAGCAGCAGCAGTCCGGTCAGGGCGTCGTGGGTCGCCGCGTCCAGCGGTGCCCAGAGCCAGAGGGCGCAGAAGGGCAGCAGGAAGAGGAGGTTCATCACGGCGCCCGCGACGGCGGTCGCGATCCGGTGCCAACGGGTCCGGAGGTAGAGGTAGTTGTCCACGGTGCAATACATGATCACCACTGGGAGCCGCCAGCGCAGCCCGATCTCGCCGACTCGTCCACCGAAATGCCGTGCGACCACGCCGTGCGCCAGTTCGTGGAGCGCGGTGCTCAGCCAGAGGAGGACACCGGTGGCGGCCAGAAGGACGGGGTTGAGGAACAGGTCCCGGGCGGCGAGCACCGCGTCTCCGAGGCGCAGGGCGAGGACGGTCTCCATGGCGAGGACTGCGGCGAGCAGCGGCACCATGCACACGGGGTGCAGCAGGAAGCCGACGGCGCGGTGCAGGCGCGCGGTGGTGGCGTCGGCGTCCGCGACGAGCCGGATGCTGCCGGAGAGGAGGCGCCGTGGGGGTGGTGCCTCGGGTGCGGCTGCCGGGTCCGTGGCGGCGGTCGCGGGCGCGGCGGCGGTCGGGGCCGAGTCCGCCAGTAGGCCGCGCGTGCCCAGCATGCCGAGCAGCTGCCCCCAGTTGGCGTCGCCGAGCCGGCGCCCGTACTCCCGCGCGTACGCCTCGCCGAGCTGGCCGAGCGTACGGCTGCCGTCCATCCGGGAGATGAGGAAGGACTCCTTGACACCGACCTTGAAGGACTGGCCGCCGGCGGTGTCCTTGATCAGGTGCACGGTGGCCGGGCCGCGCAGGAAGGGGTCGCTCACGAGCACGCCCGCGCGGAGCGCCGGCCGGTACTCGACCTCCGCCGTCATGGGGACTCCCGCAGGCAGCGGCCCAGGACGTGGGAGAGGTACGCCTCGTCGCGGATGGTCACATGCAGCCGGTTGTTGGTCATGTGCATGTACGGGGAGAGGAGGAGCGGCAGCGCGACCGCCGGGTCGGTGACGCGCTCGTCCCGCTCGCCGTCCCAGGAACGGAAGACCAGGTCGCCGTCGCGCGCGAGCCGTTCCGCGCGCTCCCGCAGTTCGAGGCAGTGGTCGGCCCAGCCGCCGAGGAACGAAGGCAGCCGTCCCGGTCGCCGCCCGCCCGCCGCCACGGCGGCCCGGACGGCGGCGAAGCGGGCGGTCAGGTCGGGGGCCATGGCGGCGTAGTTGCGGTCGTACTCCTCGCTCCCGATGAAGCCGGTGCCGGGGAACGCCTTGTGCCAGAACTCGTAGTAGCTGTCCAGGTAGTCGGCCAACTCCCGTCCGCCCGGCAGGAAAGCCGCAGACATGACCATCATCAGCTGCGCGGAGGTGCCGAGCAGCACCGTCCGCAGATGGAGGTTCTTGGTACGGAAGGCGTCCACGACCAGTTCGCTGGAGTGCCGGAAGTGCCACTCGGCCAGCTCGATCCCGGCCGGGCCGCCGTACTTGCCGAACTCCGGCTCGTACGGCTCGGCGCTGCGCGAGTTGTTGGGCCGCAGCATCATCCGGCCGTCGTCGTCGACGTAGGGCGCGCGCTCGGCACCGGGGAACTCGATCTCGAAGAGCGTGTTGTAGAAGTCGTGCAGGAAGCCCGAGTCCACCTCGTACAGCGCCGGGCGCTCGGCCAGGAAGGTGTCGATCGCCCGCTCGGTACGACGGGCGACCTCGGCCTCGACGGCGGGCGAGGAGGGGCGGATGCGGAGCCGGACGTGCGGCCCCTGGAGCCAGTAGTTGATGAAGAACCAGTTGCCGAGGAGTCCGTCCGCCGCGAGTTCGGCCACCAGCGGGCGCACGCACTGGAGCAGGAAGGGGCGAGGGTTGGCGGCGTAGAAGACGTGCGTGGCCTGCCAGGCGCCCGGCGCGGCCGCCGGGGCGGCCGCCGTTGCGGACGGCGGGGTCGCGGGTGGGGTGGTGGCGGTCATCGGGAGTTCCCCTTCCGGGTCTGCGGGGACGGCGGGGTCGCGCGGGGTGCGGGGGTTGCGGGGGTTGCCTCCGCCGCCGTCGGCAGGGTTTCCACGGACAGTTCGGCCACGTGGCGCCCTCGCCCCGTCGTGACGTGCAGCTCGTCCTCGTCGGGCAGGGCCTCGCGGAAGACCACGCGGGCCTGCTCGCTCTTCAGGAGCGCCTCGAACGCGGCCAGCGACAGGGCGCTGTCGAAGTCGACGTACTGCGGCTTGGCCCCGGTCGCCCCGCGGGCGCCGCTGTCCGAGACTGTGGCGAACACCCGGTCCGGCAGCCCGTGTGCGCGCCGGAACCGGTGCCAGCCGAGGAACCGCTCCGCGTCGGCGGCGGGCCCCTCGCCCTCGCCGGCCGTGCGCGGCGGAAGCGCGGAGGCGGGCGCGCTCCAGCTGCGGCGGGCCAGGACCAGGCCGCCGTGGCGGACGCGGGGGCGGGAGGTGACGCCGGCGGTCGGCTCGCCCTCGGGCACGCCGCCCCAGACGTTCAGCGGCGCCATGGAGGTCGGCGAGAGCAGCAGGAGCGTGCGGGCGAGCTCGGGCAGGGCGAGCGGGACGAGGTAGCCGAGGTAGACGGGGACCACTTCACGACCGAGGCGGGTGGACCGGAGGACGAGCCGGTCGGTGGCCTCGTCGTGCTCGACGTGCAGGTCGTCGAGGTCGATCCGGTACTCCGCTTCCAGGGTGCCGGTCTCTCCGGGGCAGACGATCTCGTACGGGACGAGCCGGCCGTGCAGGTTCAGGTTGCTGGTCACCGGGCCGCCGGTGACCTCGGCGAGGACCGCGCCCGGCGGCACGACGGCGGCCGAGGCTTCGAGGAGCCGCTCGGCGAGCCCGTCGAAGAGCTGCGTGAAGCGGCTGAAGGGGAAGGAGAGGCCGCCGTACGAGCGGTTGAGGACGAGGAGCGGGCTGCCGTCGGGGCGGTCGGCGAGCTGGAGGTGGTGGCTCATGGGCGCGAAGTGCGGTGCGATGCCGTCCAGTTCGGCCGCGACGTCCGCCATGAAGGCGTCGTCCAGAAGGATTTCGTCGGCGCCGGTGTCGTCGGCCGCCTCCCACAGGGACCGCATGCGGTCCACGAACGCCAGACGGGCGGTGTCGAGCGCCTTCAGCTCGGGCTGCCCGAGCCAGTTCTCCTCGGGGACGTAGCGGCCGTCCGCGTCGAAGGGGGTGCGCTTGGCGGTGAACGACATGTACTGCTCGAAGAAGTCCTCGTGGAAGTCGTGGACCAGCTTGAGCAGGTCGTCGCAGCGGCCGCCCTTGCCGTACCGGGCGAGGAAGAAGCCCTTGAGGATGAGTCGTTGAGGGAGCGTCAGATCGAAGGCGGGCAGGACCTGTTCCACCGCCGCCAGCGGGGCCTCGGCGAGCCGCGCCCAGGTCCCGGCGTCGGGACCGGTGGCGGTGCCGGCCGCAGCGTCCTCGTACAGGACGGTCTGCGGTACGCGCCCCTCCTCGGCCCCGAGCCCGCGCTGGATCTCCCGCAGCCGCTCGCGCACCGCGCCGAGCACGGCCGGGCGCTCGTCGGGGGCGGCCACCGCGAACCGGTCGACGAGCGAGACCGGGGCGTCGAGCTCGGCGGCCAGCTCGTCCGCCCAGGGGCGCCCGACGGCGCGCAGGGCCGTCTGGAAGGCGCGGAGCGGATCGGTGTCGTGGACCTCGGTGCGCAGCACGGGCACCTGGAGCATGCCGACGTCGAGGAGGGCGCCGAGATACCGCTCGACGTCCTCGGCACCGTCCGGGCCCGCGCCGTGCTCGGCGGCCAGCCAGGCGGCGAGTTCGCCGTGGCGCAGGGTGCCGCGCTCCTCGAAGAGGCCGAGCAGCCGCTCCAGGGTGCCGCTGCGCCGCAGGAAGAACAGCCGGTCCTGTACGGCGTCGAAGGTGACGGCCGTGTCGTCGTCGCCCGCGGTGACCCAGCGGCGGACGTACCGCACCCGGTCGTCGTCACGGCCCCAGCCGCTGGCGAGGGACACGGGCAGGTCCGCGCGGCGGACCGGGTCGGCGGCGACCGTCTCGGCGAGCCGGCCGAGGGCGACCACGTTCAACCGGGCGTGCCCGGTCCACTCGTCGTCGACCCGGACGGCGAGGCCGTCCTCGTGCGCGGCGAACTCCCCGAGGGCGACCCCGGTGAACGTGGAGAACGGGCTGGTCTTGCACACGGTCCGGTAGAGATACGAAAGGAGTGACCGCTCGATCTTGCGCAGCTTCTTGCCGGGGGTACCGACAGAGGCCTCCCCCACCGCCCGTACGTACGCGTCGAGTTGTCCGTGCAGGACGGGCGAGGCCAGCAGCAGGGCCTTGCGCAGCCGTTCCTCGTCGGCGAGGCGGGCAAGGGCGGCTCGGGCGCGACCGGTCTCCTCGGCGAGCAGCGCCGTACCCTCGGCGCGCCGCTCCGCGAGCCTGCGGTGGTCGGCCAGCCAGGCGTCGAGCGCGCGACCGGTCTCCGCGTCGAGCGAGGCGACCAACTCCCTTGCATTCTCCGGGTCCTGGGGCGGGCGCCCGTTGAAGACGGCGCGCCGCAGCGCGAGGAGCCGCCGCCGGACGCCCTCCTGACCGTCCTCGGTGTGCCCGACCAGGCCGTGCAGTCGGTCGCCGACGGCCTCGCCGGCCACCCTGAGCGCGTCGGCCGCGTCGGCGACCTCGTCGGCCCAGCGGCGGCTGCCGGGACAGCGCAGCTCTCTCACGGTCTCCACGGGCAGCCCCGCCACCCGGATCACGAAGGGCGCCATGATCCCCGCCCCCTCAGGCGATCTCGTAGCGGAAGTCGGCCGGGACGGGCCGCTCGTTGCCGATGAGCATGATCAGCAGAGGGGACTCGCCCGTCCCGTCGAGGCCGAGTTCCTCGATGTACGAGATGTTGTCGAAGCCCAGGGCCACCCCGCAGCCCAGGTCCATCGCGGCCGAGGTGGTGTACACGGCCTGGGACACGGCCCCGATGGTCGCGCCGACCAGGCGGTACCCCCGGTCGCCTACCGTGTCGAGGACCGCCGAGGTCCGCATGGCCGGCACGAGTACGGCGCCCGCCTGCTCCAGGTTGTAGTTGGCCAGGAAGTAGTTCTTCTGGAGGAAGGCGCCGGGGCGCCCCTCCTTCACCAGCCGCAGGACGCCCGCGCCGGGGTCGTACGCGTAGCTGCCTGGTGCGAGCCCCTCGACGTGGTTGACGAACGCGTACATCCGTGCCGGCAAGGCGTCTTCGGCCCCTCGGGTGTCGCCGCCCAGCCGGGACGCGGACGTGGCGGCCGCCAGGCACGTCACCAACTGGTCGAGGGAGACCGGTCGTTGAGCGTCGAAGCGGCCGAAGCTGCTGCGCCGACGGCGCAGCGCGGTGCGGACGTCCGCCGTCAGGGGGCGGGGCGCGGGCAGCCCGAACTCAGCCGACTCGGCGCGCGGCGGCGCCACGGCGGCCCGGTCGAGGGCCTCTGCGGTGGGACGGTCGGCCGCGTCCCGTGAGGTCGCGGCCTGCATCCCCGTCACCGCCTCGAAGGTGAGGACGGTGCGGGACCGCTCGACGTCGGAGCGGCGCACCGAGGCCCCGACGGGCGCGGTCGCCTTCGGCGTGCCCGTCCAGCGCAGCGGCACGACGGCGAAGACGCCCTCCTCCTCGGACCGCACGCCCAGGAGCCGGGCGAGCCGTTCCTCGTCGAACCACAGGGCCGGCTCGATCTCGAGTCCCCGGGCGCGGGCCCACATCCGCCAGGTCTGGAGCACGGTCCCGATGTCCATGCTCACGGCGTGGAAGGAGAAGCTGTTGTACTTGAAGGCGTTCTGCCAGTACTTGACCCCGAGGACCAGGTACTGGTCGGTGAGGCCCGGCCCGGGCGCCCCGTGGCCGAGCGCCGCGCGCACCTCGCCGGTGACGTCGCCGGTCAGCAGGCGCTGCATCGCGTGCTGGCGGGTCGCGTAGTAGTGCACGCCGGGCGGCACGGGACCGCTCGCGCCGGACACCCAGTAGACGCTCACCGGGTAGAGCCCACCGCCGGAGGCGGTGCCCCGGGACCAGTTGGCGAGCGGGTACGAGGGCAGGGCGCTCAAGTCCGTGTTGGCCTGGACGCCGAGGCGGCGACCGGTGAGCCCGTAGGAGTCGCGGAGCATGCCGGAGAGCACGGAGAGGTCGAACAGGCCTGTCTCGAAGGCGGGTTCGGCGAGACCGAGACCGGCGTCGAGGGCTGCGTCCGCCGGGTAGTCGGCGTCGGGCAGGGGAAGGCGGTCGACGCCCGGGTAGAACTTCGTCTTGCGCGGGGCGTCGGCCCAGTTCGGGACGTGGTCGGCCGGGGGCATCGGGACCCGGCCGCGCCGCATGATGGCGGCGGCGTAGTCGTGGGCGTACCCCATGGGGGACTCCTTCGGGTGCGGCAGCGGTCGGCTCGTGGGAAGGGTCATGGGAAGGGATGGGGAGCGGGGTTGAAGTCCCCAGGAACCAGGTCGTGTTCGCGCAGGCCCGCCTCCCGGAGCGCGGTGCGCAGCCTCGGCATCCCGAGCGCGCGCTGACGCGTGTGGCCGAAGTCGATCGGCAGCAGGCCCGGCACGAGCACGCTCACGGTGGTCAGGCCGAGGCGCCGCTGCTCGGGCATGGTCTGGTCGACGACGATCGTGTCGAAACCGGCGGCGGCGACCGCGTCCACGCACACCTGGAGGTCCTCGCGCAGGTCGGCGGAGACGGGCAGCACCCGGCCGTCCCCGTACACCTCGGCGAACGAGCGCTTGGGCGGGCGGGGCGCGCCCGGCTCCCCGAGCAGGAAGTGGGCGTGGTCGCCCATCTCCGGGATGCCGTACGCCAGCGGGTGGTCGTGCAGGGCCGCCACCTTGTCGAAGTCGTACGCCATGGCCCGCAGCCGCTCCTCGTCGCGTTCGGTGCGGCCCTGGAGGTTGACGGCGTCGGTGGCGATCTCGCAGAGCGCGCCCGCGAGCGCGGCCTCCGGGTCGAGGCCGGCGCCCGCGCCGAAGCACATCCGGCCGAGCCCGCCGTCGGGTCGCACGGCGACACCGGTGACGACCGGGACGGGGAAGGTGATCCGGGTGTCGAAGAAACGGGCCTCGTAGCCGTACATCGCCAGCCGGTCGACCATGTGCCGGGTCGCGCGCCGGGTGCTGGTGCTCGGGTCGATCTCCGGCAGCGCCGCCCGCCCGTACCAGGCGAGGAGGAAGGCGTCCCGTTCGACGACCTCCATCAGGCCGAAGTAGGCGGCCTCCTCCAGACTCCCGCCGGAGGCACAGCCGTTGGAGGACTCCTGTACGAAGCGGTTCTCCAGGCCGGGTGCGTGATAGTACGTCAGAACCTCGGGTACGAGGACGGGTTCGCGGTCGCGCAGCGAATAGCCCCACACCCAGGGGATCGTGCGGTCCGAAGTGAACTGCCGCACCCGGGGGTTGGCCCGGTGGAAGGCGTCCGAGTAGAGCCCGCAGAGGCGCGGGTCGAGGGCCCGGACGCCGCGCGCGGTGAGGCCGTCGAGCGAGTCGCGGACCCCGGCCCGCTTGGCCCGGGCGCGCATCCCCGCATACCGCTCAAGGCCCTCAAGGACACCGATGCGGACGCTCTCGGCGAAGGTGTCGGCGTGGCCTCCCCAGAAGGTCTCGCGCAGGTACTCCCCCGAGCGCATCGAGAAGCACCCGATGGTGGCGGAGGTGGAGAGCGAGGCGACGTCCTGGACCACGGAGGGGCCGAGCGAGCCGCAGACGGGGTTGGCGTACGGCTCGACGGGCAGCTCGTAGTCGCCGATGTCCCGGACCCGGAAGCCGCCGGGGCGGTGCTTGGGCGCGGGCCGCAGGTCGAGGACGGCGCGGTCCGCGGTGTCCTCCTCGATCTGGCCGCACGCGGGACACTCGGGATCGGGTACGAGCGGGTAGTGGCGCACCTTCAGGGTCATCAGGTCGACCAGGTGGACGGCGGGGAAGACCCGTTCGCCTGGGCCGCCGCCGGCGAGCCGGGCGGCGATCAGACCGGCGATCGCGTCGGCGGCGAAGGGGGTGACGTACGGGGACTCACCGGCCGCGCGGGTGCCGGAGCCGAGCTCCAGGGCCTCGCGCAACGCGACGGAGCGGACGGCCTGCCAGCGACGCTCCAGGCAGCGGGCACAGGCCGGCCGGCCGTCGGGGCCGCCGGGGAAGGGGCCGACGACGGCCTGTCGTCCGTAGAAGCGGACCGGAACCCCAGAGGCCGAGGTCCCGCCGCTGACGCCGCCGTTGCCGTTGCCGTTCCGGAAGGCGTCGCGTACGCCGATCGGCGCCACCTCCACGGCCTGCTCCGGGCGGCCGTGGCTCTGGAGCGTGCGCCGGACGAGCCGCGCCAACTCCCGGGCGGACGGCGCCCACACCTCTTCGGGCGCGGTGGTTTCAGCGGTGGGCATCGGCGGCGCCGCCCTCGGTGGTCGCCACGGTGACCAGGACGCGCGCCGTGCTCACGCCGCAGGCCGCGAGGTCGGCCGGGGTGGTCGCCACGTACAGCACGTCCCGTCCGGCCGTCCGCAACCGGTCCAGTACGGCGTCGAAGGTGGTGACCGCGCCCTCCGCCGGGCGGACGACGGTGTCGGTGACGGTGACGGTGACGGCGATCGTCGCAGGGGCGAGGTCGGTGACGAGCGGAAGTCCGAGGTCGATGTCCTCGGCGGGGTCCGCCGCGGGGTCCGCCGCGAGCTGGGCGCGGCCCAGGAGGTCGCGCAGCGCGTCGCAGGCCGCGTCCCGGCGGGAGAGGCCCGCGCCGACGGCCCAGCGGTCCCCGTCCGTCCCGCCTGTCCCGCCTGCCTCACGGGCAAGGACCGCGTACGCCGAGGAGCGCTCGTCCTCGCCGAGGTCGAGGAGCTCCACGGTGACGCCGAGGTTGGCGGCGGACCGGACGAGGAACACCAGCTCGGGGTCGTCCGCGCCGACCGGGTCGGTGTCCACGGCCGGGAGCGCCACGGGCGTCACCCGGGTGTCGCCGCGTACCGCCCGTACCAGCGCGTCGTGCGCAAGGGCCGACAACAGCCCCCGGCCCGCCGCCTCCTGGGCCGAAGCGCCCGCGCCTGATCCCGCGCCGGTCGCCAGGTGCGAGCGGTCGCGGTTGGCGGGCCCGAAGGGGCGCACGGCCGCCTCGGGGACGGCCACGCTCTCCTTGGTGAGCAGCGAGGTGGCGCTCGCCCACGCCGAGACGCCTTCGGCGCCCGTACCCGTACCGCCACCGGTGGTCAGGGCGTCGGGCAGCAGGCGGACGGCGGGGGCACCGGCCTCCTGCCCGGCGTGCTCGGGCAGGGCGACGTGCTCGGCGTACGTCTCCGCCGCCGCGTACAGGGCCCGGGTCCGGGCGCCCGCCAGGTGGTGCACGTCGAAGGCCGCGATTCGGCGGCGCACGCCGTGGCCGAGGGCGAGTTCCAGGCGGCTGATCTTCAGCGGGGTCTGGGTGAGGTCCTCGTCCTCGTAACGGCGGAAGATCCCGGTGTGCGGGCGGACGAGCGCGGCGTTGAGGGCGTTCAGGCGGTCGACCTCGGCCTCGGCCTCGCGGGCGGTCGTCACGCTCGCGGTCTCGGGCAGCGTCAGCGTGGCGGGCGCGGCCTCCCGTTCCCGGCCGCCGACGGCCGTACCCGCCCGGGCCTCCGTCAGGGCGAGCGTGGCGCAGCGGCGGCAGCGCGGGTGCGGGTGGAGGGGCTCGGCGACGACGTCCAGGGACGCGAGGTCCTGGAGGAGCACCTGCCCCGCGGTCTCGGCGGGCAGGGCGCCGGTGGTGAGGCGGAACACCTCGTACCCGAGCAGGTTGCCCGTCATCGCCGCCACCGGTCCGGTCAGCGGCCCGCCGCCCTCCATGGACGCGCCGGCGCCCGGGACCGAGCCGCCGGCCACCTCCGCCCACAGCTCGGCGGCGGCCGCCGCGTCCGTGTTCGCGCCGAGCCGGAGCACGGCGCAGGACCAGCAGCCGGTGGAGGAGGCGGTCGCGAGCGGGCCGACGACGGATCGTTCGCCGAAGGTCCAGGCGGGGATGAGCGTACGGCCCTGGGGCACGCCGGATTCGAGCAGCCGGTGGACCCGGCCCGTGGCGCCCTCGCCGGTGACGATGACGACGTCGTAGCCGGCCAGGTCCGCCCAGTCGGCGTCGGGGGCGAGGCGCTCGATCCGTACGGGGCAGCCGCGTGTTCCCGCCTCGGCCGCCTCCTCCGTGACTTCCGGGAAGTCCTGGCCGACTCCGATGTGGGCGCAGCCGTTGCGGACCAGGCTGAGCGCGCACCAGCGGGCGGTCTCGTCGCCGCCGAGCACGGCCACGCGCGTGTGGCGGAAGCGCGCGAAGCGGGCGGGGGCGCCCTCGACGTAGTGGTCGACGTACGCGATCTGGGCCGCGAACTCCCGCAGGACGGCCTCGGCGTGCGGGTCCGCGCCGAGGTCCCCGGGCTCCGTCTCGGGTACGTCGCGGGCGAACGAGCGCGCGTAGAGGGTGCCCACCAGGACGGCGGCCATGGCCCGTTGGGCGGGACCGAAGCCCGTACACAGCTCGGCGAGTGTATGACCGCCCGTCAGGTGCGGGGCCACGAGGGAGGCGAAGCGGTACGCCGTCTTGCCGGTGAGGTGGAAGCCTCCGTCGGCGTTGTGGAAGAGGACTCCGCCGGGCGTCTCGGTGAAGAGGACGTCGCGGCGGATACGGGGGCGGGTCCCGGCGAGCGCGTCGAACGCCGCGTCGGGGGCGGGCGCGGGCCGGGGGGCGCCGCCGGGAGCGGACGCCGTGCCAGCCATCTCAGCCTCAGCCTCAGCCATGTGCGTCACACCTTCTCTGTCGGTCGCGTACGTTCGGCGGCGGTACGTTCAGCAGGACGTTCGGGGTTGCGATCGGGGTCGTTCTCCGGGTCGCGTTCGGTGCTGCGCCGCGCGTAGGTGCGCAGCAGGTCGTGCATCCGGTACGGGCCGGGCGGCCCCGCCTCCAGGAGGCCGGAGTCCGCGAGCCGCTCCAGCGTCCCCTCGGCCTCCTCGATGCCCCGGCAGTCCTCGGCGCGGAACTCCGGGGGCAGGGCGCCGAGCCGGCCGAAGACCTCGGCCAGGCGCGGGTCGAGCCGGCCGATCGCGCCGGCGAGGACCCGGTCCACGGACATGTCCGGGGAGTCGGGCAGCGCGAGCCGGGCGACGGGGTCGCCCGCGAGCCAGTCGGCGCCGTCGGCGAGCCGCAGCTCGGGCCGGGTGAGGAGGCGGGCGGCTGCGATGCGCAGGGCGAGGGGGAAGTGCCCGCAGAGCTGGGCCAGTCGGTGGACGGCTTCCGGTTCGGCCCCGGCGCGTTCGGGGCCGAGGACGGTGTGCAGGAGCCGGTGGGACTCCTCGGGCGCGAAGACCGAGAGCCGGTGGACCCAGCCGCCGTGGGTGGCGATGAGTCCGGCGAGCCCCATACGGCTGGTGACGACGGCGGCGCCGCCGGGGCCGACGGGCAGGAGGGGCCGTACCTGTTCGGCGTCGGTCACGTCGTCCAGGACGAGCAGCGCGCGGTCCTCGGGGTGCCGGTCGCGCAGGGCCGCCGAGACCTCGGCCGCGACCTCGCTCGTGGGGCGGGGCGCGCCGTGCGGGTCGGTCATGCGGACCAGGAGGCGGCCGCCGGGGAAGGCGTCCCGCACCAGGTGGGCGACGTGCGCGGCGAGCGCGGTCTTGCCGATGCCGGGCGCGCCGGAGACCAGGACGGTCACCGCCTCGTCGCGCGGCTCGGTCAGCCGGGCCGTCATGGCGGCGACCTCGGCGGCGCGGCCGGTGAAGGAGGGGACCACGGGGACGGGCGCGACGAGCGGCGGCCCGGGTTCGGCGGGGTGCGCCGGGGCGGCCGGGAGCGCGAGGCGTGCGGGCGCGGCGGTTGCGGAGCGGGCGGGGCCCAGGTCGTCGCCGCGCAGGATGGCCAGTTCCAGCCTGCGGAGCGCCGGGGAGGGGTCCACGCCCAGCTCGTCGAGGAGGTACTCCTTGATCCGCCGGTACTCGGCCAGCGCCTCAGCCTGCCGCCCGGTCCGGTACAGGGCCTCGATCAGCTGCTCGTGGAAGCGCTCGTAACCGGGGTGGGCGCGGGTGACGTCCCACAGGTCGACGAGCGCGTCGCCGCAGCGGTCGAGGACGAGGTACAGGTCGCAGACGCGTTCCACGGCGCGCAGGCGTTCCTCGACGAGCCGTGGCACGACATCGCGGTGGAGCACGTCGGAGCGCACATTGGCGAGCGGGGCGCCCTGCCAGAGCGACAGGGCGTCCTTGAGCAGGTGCAGTTCGGCCTCGGGGTCGTGCTCGGCGGAGCCACGCCCGACCTGGTCGCGGAAGGCGATCAGGTCGAGGGTGCGCGGGCCCGCGCCGATGCGGTACCCGCCGGGTACGGCTTCGATCGGGGTCTGGGTCACGCCGTGCTTGACGAAGAGCCGGCGCAGGCGCATGACACAGGTCTGGAGGGCGGCCTTGGCGGTGGCGGGCTGTTCCTCGCCCCAGATCGCCTGTTGGAGGTAGTCGGCCGAGACGACGCCGTTGGCGTGGAGCAGCAGCGCCGCGAGGAGGTTGGTGGGGCGGGACGGGGCGAGGACGACGGTCTCGGCACCGTCCGCGAGGCTGAGCGGCCCGAGCAGCTGGAACCGCATGGCGGCGCCGCCTAGTCCCAGCCGTTGACCAGCTTGCACACCGGCGGCGGAGCGACGGCGAAGGGCAACGAGGAGGCGAAGGCCTCCCACTCGGCGCAGAACGCGGCGAGTGCCTCGTCCGGGGTGTGCGGGAACCCGGCGGCGGACGCGGGGAGGTGCGGGGCGGCGGGTCCGGCGACAGGTCCGGCGACGATGGGCGCGGGGACGGGTTCGGCGGCGGGTTCGGCGGCGACCGGTCCGGCCGACAGGGTGAGCGTGCCGAGCGTCAGGGCGAGCGCCGCGGCGGCTCTCGTCCACGCGCCGGGCTTCTTCTTACACGGATGTGCGTCCATGGATCCCCCTGGCCTGGTGGTGGATTCCCCGCCTCGCCGGAGCGGATCCGGCGGACCCGACGATGCCAGCGGACCCGGCCGGATGGAGCGCCCCGGCGTGACAACAAGCTGACGCGCCCTGTCAGCTTGGTGCCACATCCGTACGGAGGGCACCCCACCAGCCCGGAAGGTCCGTACCAAGCCAGGGCGAGGGGGCGCGACCCGAGCCCGACCGGGGCCCGGACGAGCCGGACCCAGGCCGAACCGAGCCCCCGCCCTCACCCCACCTCGGCCCCCGCGGGACTGTCGTCCAGGAAGCCGCCCGACTGGTGCTGCCAGAGCTTCGCGTAGGCGCCGCCGGTGGCGAGGAGCTCCTGGTGGGTGCCCTGTTCGATGATCTGCCCCCGGTCCAGGACGACCAGGCGGTCCATGGTGGCGACCGTGCTGAGCCGGTGCGCCACGACGAGCGCCGTGCGCCCCTCCATGAGCCGCCACAGCGCGTCCTGGACGAGGATCTCGCTCTCGGAGTCGAGGGCGCTGGTCGCCTCGTCGAGCAGCAGGATCGGCGCGTCCCGGAGGATCGCCCGGGCGAGGGCGACCCGCTGGCGCTGGCCGCCGGAGAGCTTCACCCCGCGCTCGCCCACCATCGTGTCGAATCCTTCGGGCAGCGCGTCGGCGAACTCGGTGACGTGCGCCGCCTCGGCCGCCCGGCGGATCTCCGCCTCGGTGGCGTCGGGCCGGGCGAAGGCGATGTTGTCCCGGAGCGAGCGGTGGAACATCGCCGGGTCCTGCGGTACGTAGGAGATCTGGCCGCGCAGTTCGGTCTGCCGCAGCCGGCTGATGTCCTGTCCGCCGATCAGGATCCGTCCGTCGTCGATGTCCGTCATCCGGAGCAACAGCCGGGTGAGCGAGGTCTTGCCGCCGCCGGACCGGCCGACCAGGCCGAACTTCGCCCCGCTGGGCACCGTCAGGTCGAGCCCCTTGAAGAGCGGCTCGGCGCCCGCGTGGGAGAACGTGACCCGCTCGAACCGCACCTCGGCGGTCCGGCCGGCCAGCGGTTCCGGGGCCGGCGGGTCGAGCACGGTGGGCGGGTCCAGGAGCAGTTCGGTGAACTGCGCCGCCTCCGTCATCGAGCTCTCGAGCCGCCGGTAGATCTGGTTGAACTCGAACATGATCCGGGTGGCGTTGGCGTAGTACGTGAAGGCGACGATGACCGCCTCCACGCCGAGCTGTCCCCCGCCGAGCGAGAGCGCGAGGAGCAGCCCCAGGACGTTGGTCAGGACGGACATCGGCGCGACGAGGGTGTCGATGCGCAGATTGCCGTAGTCCCAGGAGCGCAGCGTGAGGCGGCGCGACTCCGCGACCCGCGAGCGGTGTTCGGCGGCCTCGCGTTCCTCGGCGGCGAAGGACCGGACGGTGTCCATGTTCATCAGGCTGTCGGCGACGTGCCCGGAGACCCGGGCGATGGCCTGCTCCCGCTGGGCGACGAGCGCCTGCCGGCGCCGGATCAGGGGTGCCACGCCCACCGCCGTGACCAGGATCATCGTCAGCAGACCGACGACGAGCAGCGGGTCGTACTGCCAGAGCACCACCGACGCGAACACCAGCGGGACGAGGCTGCCCATGACCGAGAAGGTCAGCGTGTCGACGAACTCCTCGAAGCGGGAGGCGAAGCTGAGGACCCGCTTGGTGAGCGAGCCGGCGAAGTTGTCGTGGAAGAACGAGGCGTCCTTGGCGAAGAGTTCACCCATTCCGACGACGTACAGGTGCTCGATGCCCCGGGCGTCGAGGCGGTTCAGGCAGTGCAGACCGACGCGCCACAGCGCTTCGGAGAGCAGCAGGACACCGGCGAAGGTGAGGACGTACGGCAGCATCGGGCCGACCGCGAGAACGGCGCCGCCGTCGCCGGCGATCCGGCCGACGAGCTTGGCAACGACCAGCGGCGCGATGTACTGGATGCCTACGTTGCCGAGCGCGGGCAGCAGCATCGCGGGCAGTGTCATCCATCGGAGACGGGCCAGTTCCCTTCCGTAGTGGCGGAGGGCGAGGAGGACGGAACCCCTGCTCGGGGCTCCTTCGGACGATTGATGTGATCCCATCACAAGCCTGTACTTTCGGGCCGTCGGGTGAGCCAGAAAGTCTTCCGTGCCGACCCCCGCCCGGTCCAAGCGTTTTTTGAACCTTCCGCTACGCAGCGCGACTTGATTACCCATAGCTGCTATCCGCTTACCGAACTTGCGGCATGATGGTTCCTCAGGTCTTCTGCGTGGGAACCACCTCGACCTAGGCACCAGGGGGGCACAGTGTCGCGTGTAGTCATCTGCCACGGCATCGGTTACCAGTACAAGCACGCCGAGACGATGCTGACCGAGTGGTACGAAGCCCTCCGGGTCGGCATGACGGACGCCGCCCACCCGGTGCCGGACCCGGCGGACGTGGCCGCCGTGTACTACGGCAGCTGCTTCCGCAGCCGGGACACCAAGGGTGGCGGCGTGGACGACGAGCTGGCGGACATCCCGGCGTTCCAGATCGGTGACGTACGCGACCCACTGGAGCTGGAGCTCCTTGAGGCGTTCGCCGAAGGTACCGACGCTCCCCTGCCCGGGGGCAAGGGCATCGGCCAGATCGCGCTGCGCCGGCTGGAGCGGCACGAGGGGCTCGGCAAGCCGATGGGCCGCACGGTCATCTGGATGATCCGTCAGGTACGGCGATACCTGGACGCGTCCGACACCGTGCGGGAGTGCGCGCAGAAGCGCTTCGAGCGGGTCGTGACCCCCGAGACGAGGGTCGTCATCGGCCACTCGCTGGGCTCCGTCGTCGCCTACGAGGCGCTCCGCGCCCACCCCGAGTGGAACGTGCACACGTTCATCAGCGTCGGCTCCCCGCTGGGCCTCCGCGCGGTCCAGGACCTCCTGCTGCCGACGCCGCCCTCCGCGGGCAACGCGCTGCCGCCCGTCGCCCGCTGGGTCAACGTGGCCGCCAAGGACGACCCCATCGCGCTGGTCAAGCACCTCGAACCCGCCTTCGGCGACGTCGACGACCGGCCCGTCGTCAACCTGCCCTGGCACAAGCCCGGCAAGTACTTCTTCGGCAGCCACTCGGTGCTCCGCTACCTCACGACCGAAGAGGTGGCCGAGGCCGTCGCGACAGGGCTTGCGGCCGGCGAGCGGTGACGACGGCTTCGTACCCCGTCGAACGGTCGGCGGATCTCGTCCGGGTGGCGCTCGTCTCCGGGACCAGTGGATTCGGAGCCGGGTTCGATCCGCTGCCGCGCGTCCCGGACGAGCTGCGGATGATGCGGGCCGCCCTGGTGGAGGCCGGATTCACGATCCACCGCGGGTCGCAGACCGATCCCCAGGTCAAGGACGTCCTGAGCAGCTTCGAGCAGGCGCTGAACGGCGAGGACGGCACGCCGCCCGACATCCTGCTCTTCTACTACTCCGGGCACGGCGTCGACTTCGGCGACGGGGACATCCTGCTCGCCGCCCACGACAGTGAGAAGGCCAAGCGGGCGAGCATGCTGGAGGTCGCCCAGCTCATGTCGCTCATCATCCCGGGCACACGGGCCACCCGGCCGCGCGAGGTGGTCGTCCTGCTGGACGCCTGCCGCTCCGGCCTCGCGGTCAACCGACTGGACCGGGACGCACTGGAACAGCACGTCAAAGGGGCCCCACTGCCCCTGCTCACCCTGATCGGCTCCACGGACCGGACCACCGATGCGCAGCAGATGCACTTCGCCGACTCCTTCGCGCACGCGCTGCGCAACACCCGCGGGACGGACGAACACCTCGACGTCTACGACCTCGTCGAGGAACTGAAGGTCCGCATGGAGAAGGGGTCCGACGCCCCCAAGGACCCCCAGTTACCCAGCTTCGTGCCCGCCCGGGGAAAGATCCGGGCCTTCCGCAATCCGCGCTACCGGCCGAGCCACGTGCGCCGGCCACCCGAGGCGAACGACGACAGCGGCTGGGCCTTCTGCGGACGCGCCGAAGCCGTACGGGACGTCGTCGCCCACCTGGAAGAGGCGTCACCGTCCGCCCCGGACGCGCCCCTCGTGGCCACCGGCGGGACGGCCCTCGTGGCTACCGGGGGCACGCCGCTCGTAGTCACCGGAGGGCCGGGCTCGGGCAAGTCCGTCCTCCTCGACTGGATCCACGCCGCGTCCGAGGGACAGCCGCTGCCGACCGGGACCCGAGCGCCCGCCGCCGCGCCCGACGGATGCATCGACCTGCTGCTTGACGTCCGCGGCAAGAACGCGGACGACGTGGCGGACGACCTGGCCCACCACTACAGGACCAGCCAGGAAGACCTGGTCGAGGCCCTCGGCGGCCGAGGACTGCGCCTCGTCTTCGACTCCGTCGACGCGAGCAACGAACCCGAGCTCCTCTACAGGATGCTGCTGGCACCCCTGGCCGCCCAGCCGCGGACCCGTGTCGTCATGGCCACCAACGACGTACCCGACGGATTCGAGGGACGGATCCTCGACCTCGACTCGGAGGAGTACTTCCACGAGGCCGACATGGTCGCTCTCGTGGAGCACGTCCTCAGGAACCGCAAGGGCACGCGGTGGTCGGCCACGAACGCCGGGTCGAAACGCGACATCGCGCTCAAGACGACCGCCCTGGTCGGCCGGTCCTGGCTCCGTGCCTACCTCTTCGCCGTCGACACGAGCACCCAGGACCCGGCGACCGCCAGGCTCCAGGCCGAGCGGTCCAACGCCGACCTCGTCCTGCGCGCACTCGAGCGGCTCAGCCGGACGCTGGACGACGACGATCCCCAGTGGGCCAGGGAGATGCTGCTCCCCGTCGCCTTGGCCCAGGGCGACGGACTCCCGGCCGACGGGCGGCTGTGGGCCGCGGTGGTCCGCGCGGCGGGCCGCCGCGGAGCGGGTCCCGCGGCCATCATCGAAGTACGCAGAGAGGCAAGGGACTACCTTGAGGTCCCGGAGGACGGCATGAACAGTCACGGATGGAGGCTCAAGCACCCTCTGACCGCCGGCTATCTCGCCGAATCGTCCGAGGAGCAACGCAGATACCACGCGCTGTTCGTCTCGGCCATGATCGAGCAGCTCCCCCTCCTGCCGTCCGACCAGCCCGACTGGTCCGCCGCCGACCAGTACACCCGCGAGCACTTTCCGCACCACGCGCGGCTCGCCGGCACCCTGGACACGTACCTGGACCAACCGGAATTCCTGCTCGCGATGAACAGCGAGACGCTGTACCGGACCCTCGGCCTCCTCCAGGAGTCCACCAACGACCGGGTGGCCAACGTCCGTGCGCTCTGCTGGGAGTTGATGGGGGATCGCTGGCAGCCCGACGGGCACATCCTGGCGCGCCTCGCACTGCACGCCGAGGTGCGCGCCCTGGACGAACTGGCCCGGCGGGCCCGTGAGTACGCCCTCGGCTGGCAGGCCGTGGCGGTCGACTGCCGCCCGCCCGCGCTCCGCCGGAAGCTGGACGCCCCCGACCTCCCGGCCGACCGGAGCGTCAAGACGGTCCACTGCCTGCCCGACGGCGGCGAACTGGCGCTGACCGGCAGCCGTGTGTTCCACCGTCCGGGCGGCGCCGACGACACCGCCTGGACCGTGTTCAACCCCGGGAACGTGGCGAGCCGCAGCGGCGTCCCGCACCCGCCGCGGATCACCGCCTCCTCGGTCATCGACCACAACGGGCAGCCCGCGCTGTTCGCGGGGGACATCACCGGCGGAGCCTGGGTCGCGCTCCTGGACGGCCGGGGGCAGGCGATCGAGCCATTGGACCTCCACTGCCCGCTGACCAGCTGCGTCAAGGTCGGACAGGACCTGCTGATCGCCGGGGGCGAGGGGTGGCAGTGGCGCAGCGGGGGAGAGACCTGGCCGCGCGTCGACAGGCCGGGGCTCCGCCTGGGCGCGGCCACGGCCGCGATGACGTCGGCCGGGCTCCGGGTGGCGGCGCGCACGGCGACGCAGGTGGTCGTGTGGCGCGGTGACGGCGAACGGCTGCACACGTTCGAACCGCCGCAGGACCGCGGCCTGATGAAGATCGCCGCAGACGCCCACGGCATCTACACGGGCGCCGGTGACGGTTCCATCTGGTTGTCGGACTGGAGCGGCCGCACCCACCGGTGGATCGCGAAGCACGCTCGCGGGATCAGTGAACTGCGGCTGTGCACCGTGGGCTCCACCCGGGTCCTGGTCAGCGCGGGCGTCGACGGCGACATCCGGGTGTCGCCCGTCACCGGTTCCGGACCGGCCCGCCTGTTCGACATCGGGCTCGACGTCCACTCGGTGGACCTGCACGCCAACGGCCAGATCCTCGTCGGAACCGCCGAGGGCCTGGTCCGCATCACGCCATGAACGATCGCACAGGGGGAGTCGAGCGTGAGCCAAGAGAACCCGACCTCGTCCACCGTCGGCAGGGAATCGTCCCTGACGCATGAACTGCACATGGCGCTCCACGCGCTGGCCACGGACCTGATCGGCCCCTCGGCCGACCCGGTCCGCGTCGAGTCCCGGCTCCGTACGGTCATCGGACTCGGGCAGAGGTCCCTGGACCGAAAGATCCCCCTCCCCCGGCGCCCCTTCGACTTCTCGGAGGAGCGGAACCCGATCGGCCCCGGCGCGCTGCTCTTCGAGTACGCGGAGGAGGGCGCCACGCACCTGGGGGCGCTCCTCGGTGAACTCGACGCCGAGCTGCTGACCGAGCTCGACCAACTGGTGACGCGGGCCGACCGCGTGGGCGCCGAAAGCGGCGAGGTGCCCAGACCGACGCCGGTGGGCGGGGCGCCGCTGCTGCTCGCGCCGGTGGACGACTGGTACGTCATCGCCGGCGCCGACATCGTGCTCGATCCCCGCGACGGCGCCCTCCCCTCGTCGCCGTTCCCCGACTCCGCCGCGATCGACCGGGCGCTGAACGCGGCCGGGCCCCTCGTGGCGACCGTGGGCCGCAGGCTCTCCGAGGTCCACCCCCGGGTGGACGCCCCGTACGTCCTCAGCCCCTCCATGGTCGCCCCGGACTCCGCCCCGGCCGCCGTCGCCCTGTCCTGGATCGCCGCCGAGGGCGGCCTCCCCGACCTCGGGACCCTGGGGGTGCTCGCCCTCGCGGGCGTGTCGCCGGACGGTGACTGGCTGCCTCCCACCGTGATCGAGCAGGCGATGGGGGCTGCCGCCGGGGCCGGCCTCGACGTGCTGTGGCGCGACACCGACGGCTGGCGGCTGCACCGGGCGGGCACCGTGGAGTCGGACGCCGAGCCGAGCCTGCTCGGCGCCGCCCGCCTGCTATGGGGAGAGCGGTGGCACGCCGCGGTGGCCCGCCGGGCGGCGCAGATCCTCGAAGAGGCGGAGTGGAGCATCCTCCACTCCTCCGCCCTCGGTGACTCCGCGCCGGGGTGGCGCGGACCGGCCGACGAGCGCCTGGTCGACTTCGACTGGTCCTCCTCCCTCTTCAAGCGGTACCACCAGCGGCCCCAAGCCCGGGTGATCCAGTCCGGCGGGCGCAACAGCGGGAAGACGGTGCTCGCCCAGCAGGTGGTGCGGAAGCTGGAGGCCGCCGGCTGGCAGACCGTCGTCCTCTCCCCCGACCTTCGCCAACTGCCCCCGGACGGCGATCTGTTGCCCGTGGTCGAGGCAGCGCTCACCGCCACCGGCGTCGACACCGTGCGCCGGAAGGTGCTCGTGGTCCTGGACGGGCTGCAGGCCCTGGACGACGGCAACATCGGGGAGGCCATGGAGTCGCTGAGCAACCTCAAGGTGGCCGTGCTCGCGCTGACCCGGTTCGTCGACGGGGCCGCCAACCGGTGGGAGCCGCACGGGGTGACCGCGTACACCACCCTCGTAGCCGCGGCGGACCTCCCCGACCTGGCCCGGAGCATGATCCGTCAGGCGCCCGGGGAGTACCGGGTCCGTGCCGACGACACGGCGGCCGTCGGCCTGGCCGTCGAGGCGTGCCACGGGGACCTCGGGCTGCTGGCCGATCTGCTGCGCGAGGAACCGGCCGACAAGCCGGCCGCCGCGGGGACCCTGCCGGACAAGGGTCTTGGCGCCGACCGCGTACGGGCCCGGGCGCAGGCCGTCTGTGCCGTCCTCGACGCCGACGCGCTCGCCGCGCTGTATCTGGTGGCCGCGGTGTCGTGGCTGGACGAAGGTGTCCCGATCGCGCGGGTGGAGGTCATTCCCGAGGAGACGCGCAGGGCGCTCGGCGTCGTCGTCCACCACGGGCTCGCGCGCATCCCCAGCACCGTACGGGCCGAGGCGTTGCTCGCCTCCGCGAGCCCCAAGGGGCTCGACGACTTCCCCGCCCGGCTCGAACCGTACGTCCTCGGTCTCATCCGGGACGACAACCAGCCGCGACTCGACGCGCTGCTGCGCAAGTGCGCCGCGTACGCGCCCGAGCGGCTCACGCAGCTGCTCAGACTCCCCTCGGTCCGCGCGGCGATCACGGACTGGGCGGCCGCCGCCCACCCCCGCAAGGCCCTGTGGGTGCTGCGGCTGTGCCGGCGCAACAGTGACGCCGACTGGACCGCCGCCGCGCTTCCGGCGGTGCTCCAACACCTCACACGGGTCGACGATCTGACGGTCCGTGATCTCACCTTCGGGCTCACGGCGCTGTGGGACGACGAGTTCCGGCTGCAGCGGAACGTCCTCGCGGAGCTCGTCGCGTGGGCGGGCACACCACAGGGCCTGCGCACGGTCCTCGGCAGGCCCTCCAGCCTCACGGACCGGTACCACCTCGTCACCGCCCTGCTCAAGCTGGCGGGCGAGGGCACCACACCGACCGCGACCGTCTGCGACTGGTTCGAGCAGCTCACCGACCAGCTCGTCCGGGACGCCGACCCCGCGAACCACCGGGACCTCATCGCCGTTCGGCGCATGGACGATCTGCTCTTCGCCAAGTCGCGGCAGGCCCGGGAGGACAATCCCGCTTCGGCGCTGCGCCCCCTCTTCAAGCCGGCGCAGTACCTCATCGACGCCGCTCCCACCAAGGACAGGTCCCTCGCCGCGATCCTCTCCTGGATCTCGCTGCGCCTGCACTTCGACGGTCCCCGGGACTGGGACCAGATCATCGAGCAGTACAAGTCACAACTCCAGGCCGCTCTGGCGCACTCGGACGCGATCCAGATAAGCCAGGCCCTGTTCGACCTGGCGCAGAGCAACCGCGGGCTCTGCAACCGGCTGCTCAACCACCTGAAGTTCGGGCGCACCCTGGTTCCCGTGGTGAAGGCGGCACCGCCCGCCGAGGCGGCCATCCTCATCTCGACGGTACGGAACATCCACGGCGGCACACTGCGGACGCTGCTGTACCACGAGGACCGGGACAAGGACCTGCTCGCCGACGCCAATCTCGCCCGCGAACTGGCCAAGACCGTCCGCAGTTTCGAGGACGCGCGGGGCGCCGGGATGCTGCTCAGCGCCGTCAGCCGGGTGGACGATCTCTACTGCGCCACCAAGGAGCGGTTCAGCTACCGCCTGGCCATGGAGATCGGTCAGGAGTTCGTCGAGAACGTCATGCGGCGCGAGCGCCGGCCCGCCATCGTCTACCACCTGCTGCGCGGGCTGTGGGAAGCGGGCGCGGACTACCGGCAGGACATCGAGGAGGGGGCGCTCGGGCTCGTCGTCTCCAGCATCCACGCCCAGCGCGGCACGGCCCGCCCCTGGGGTCCGCGCCTCGCCATGCTCCTGATCCAGGACGAGTACTTCGGCCAGACCTTCCTCCAGAAGCTGGCCGCGCGCCTCGACCGGAAGGTGCTCTGTGACCGGATGTCCCAGATCAGTCTGGATCCGGAGAGCATGGTGCACACCCACCGGCTCGGGCTCGCGCTCGTACCGGACATCGGCGTGGACTACGCGCAGCGCCTCAAGATCGACAAGGCGGTGCAGGCTCCGCAACTGAGCAGTGCGAGCAATGTCGCGCAGAAGCTCCATGTGATGGCCGACACCCTGCGGGCCGGCGGCCGGGTCGAGGCGACCGAGTTCGTGCTCGGCTACTTCAAGGAGCAGCACCCCGAATGGGTCTGGGCCGAGCGGCTCAAGGTCGGCCGCAGCATCGGCGCCTTCACCACGGCGCTCGGCCAGCTCCGCACGCTGAATCCGAGCGAAGCGGCCACGACCGTGCGGAACCTGAGTCAGCCGCACGGCGGGCAGGACCTCTCCCACCTGCGTGAACTCGTGCTCCGCAGCGTGGTGCACCCGCCGCTCACCGCCGAGCTGCTGAGCGAGGTGGAGCGCTGCGAGCCGGGCCTCGGCAAGGCGGAACTCGAAGCCCTGCGGGACGAACGGCGGCGCTGGCTGACGCTCGTCGAGGCCTTCAAGTTCGAGCAGGACCCGCTGACCCAGGGCCATGTGGGGCGCGCCCTGGCCCGGCTCGGGGTCACCAACCGCACCGAGGAGACCGAGTGGATGCACACCCTGGTCGCCAACCGGCTGGAGTCCACCATGCATCTCTTCGCCAGCCCCCGGGCCGTGGTGGAGGTGCTGACGCTCGCGCACATGTGGGAGCCGCAGTGGGGTGAGCAACTGGCCGCGAGCGTCGACGTCAACCGGCTGCTCAGGCGGCTCCGGGGGAAACTCCGTTCGGACATGCAGGAGGTCCCCGGCCTGCTGCAGGCCCTGTGGCTGACGGGTGCGCGCAAGGCGTTCAAGGACATCCTCGACCATGTGCTCGGGCTGAACGCCGACGTCCTGGCGAACGCGCTGGGGATCCACCAGGCGAGCAAGCTCCTCAAGGTGGTCCACCGCGCGCACCGGTCCGCCGACGCGCTCGCCCAGGCGGTGGGTCGGCTCATCGAGCAGGTGGCGGGGCGCCACCTGGTCGTGGACGCGGAGTCGCACTGGCTCGGCATCGGGTGGGCGGCCCAGGCCCTGCACGAGTGCTCCGCGCAGCGCCACCTCCCGGACGTGGTCCCGGCCCTTGCGCCCAACATCGTGGCCCACACGTCCGCCGTGGCGTGGGCGGCCACGTGGCTGCCGCGCTCCGACTGGACCATGTCGACGGTCACGCAGGCCGTCGACACCCACGAGAAGTCCGGCTCCCAG
The DNA here is from genome assembly GCF_042718575.1 of Streptomyces sp. NPDC058579. NCBI lineage: Bacteria > Bacillati > Actinomycetota > Actinomycetes > Kitasatosporales > Streptomycetaceae > Streptomyces > Streptomyces sp. NPDC058579. The sequence continues at coordinate 2,965 of NZ_JBHXPI010000014.1, read as the reverse complement.
CATTGGCACCCGCAGGACACCGGCCGGGTCCTGATCGCCGCCGTGCGGGCCGGACTGCCGCCGGCCGTCGAGACGGTCGACACCGACTGGCACGGGGCCGCCTCGGCGACCCCCGAACTGGTCACCCTGCTGACCCGTGAGGCGGACAACTCCGAGGTTCTGCGGGCGTACTTCGCGAGCAAACTGATCGCCCCGCTCCTGCGGGAGCGGCTCAACGGTCCGGGCCTCTCCCACCACCCGTGCGAACCGGAACTGCGCGCGGCCGTGGCCCGGCTCTGCCCCAAGCCCGTGATCCCCGGCCCGAGCGCGGGCGGGGGGCTCGGCCTGTAGGGGGACGAGACGAGCAAGGCGCCGAGAGCGCCGGAGGGGCCGGTGTCCGCCGTGGCGGGGCGTGGCGGGCGGACACCGGCCCCGGTCGGTCAGGGGAAGGAGACGACGGTCGAGGGGATCGTCTCGGTGCCCGACGTGGGCGCCCCGATGTCGTTGATGACGTGGTCGAAGTGGCCGTTGCCACCGAGCGAGACGGTGAGCAGGCTGTGGAACTTCACCCCGGGCTTGACCGGGGCCTTGAAGCCGTGTGCCTGACGGATCGTCGGGTCGACGTTGTAGTAGCAGTAGCTGCCGAGGCCCCAGCCCTCGTGGGTGTTCACCGAGTCGTCGACGCGGTAGGCGGCGTAGCCCTTGGTGGCGCCGTTCTGGATGGCGGCCTGGTTCGGGGCGTCATACGCCTTCTCGTTCTGGAAGAAGATCGTGCGGCCCCGCTCGCCGTACCACTCCACGTCGTACTTGTTGAAGTGCTCGACGAACAGACCGGTGGCGAGCACGTCGTCGCCGTTGACACGGACGCCGTAGTCGGCCCGGTTGGTCTCCCAGCCGACGCCCTCACCGTGGTCGGCGCGCCAGACCCAGGTGTGGTCGATGATCGTGTCGTCGCTGTTGACGACCATGCTGGTGGTCGCCTTGCCCGCGCCCGCGCCGCCGATGCGGATGTACACGTCCTGCACGGTGGTGGGGTTGGCCGCGTGGTCGGCGGAGGCGTTCTGCGGGCCGACCTCAAGCAGCGTCGGGGAGTTGACGGGTCCCGCGTCGATGAGGAAGCCGGCGAGGCGGACGCCGTCGACGTCGGCCACCCGCATCGCGGTCACGCCGTTGTCCGGGATGATCGTGGCGAGGCCGAGGCCGAGGACGATGGTGTCCGCCCGGTTGATCTCGATGGTGCGGTCGACGTGGTACACGCCCGGGGTGAAGAGCAGGTGCAGGCCCTGCGCGACGGCCGCGTTGATCGTGGCGGCACTGGCGCCCGGCTTGACGACGTAGAACTGGCCCAGCGGGATCGACGTGCCCTGCGGGGTGCCGTTCGCCCAGGTGGTACCGCGCGCGTTGGTCCGCTTGGCGGGCGCGAAGACCTTGAACTCCCCGCCCTCCCAGAAGAGGAAGGGCTTCTCGCGGGAGATCGGGGTGGTGTCGAGTGTGGTGTAGCGGGGCTCGGGGAAGCCCGTGGCCGGAGCGCCCTCGACACCGGAGAAGACCTGGTTCCAGACGGAGTTGGACCAGCCCCCGATCGCGCTGTCGCGCGTGTACCACTGCTGCTGCGAGTAGTTGCCGATCTGGCCGTCGACCTTGCTGTCGGCGATGTAGCCGCCGCTGGCCCAACCGTAGCCGTCGGGCGCCAGGTTGAGGCCGCCCCTGACGTGCATGCGGCGGAAGGAGGCGGCCTGGGAGACCGCCCACCGGTTGGTGCCGTTGACCGGGCTGAGGGCCAGGTTCTCGGCGGAGCGCCAGAAGTTCTGGGTGGCGTTGCCGTTGAACCAGCCCGCGTCGACGGTCACGTCGCCGTTGATCGAGGTGTCGTCGGGGCGCAGGCCGAGCCCCGCGATCTGGGTGTAGAAGCCGATCTGGGCGTTGAGCCCGCTGTAGGTGCCGGGCTTGAAGAGGAAGGCGTGCCGGCCGGGGCCGAACTGCGCCGACTCCTGCTGCCGGAAGACCTCGTCCAGCTTGGCCTGGATGCCGGGCGTGGCCGGGTCGAAGACATGCACGTTCGGCCCGAGGTCGCCGCCGCCGGGGATGACCGGGCCGCCGTCGGTGCCGTACACCTGGAACTCCCAGAGCGAGTAGCCGTATCCGGTCGCGCGGGTGACGCCCTGCAGGCGGACGTAGCGCGCCGTGCCGGAGACGGGGACGGTCTCCGCGCCGCCGGCGCCCGTGGTCGTGGAGTGGGCGGTCGTCCAGTCGGTGCCGTTCGTGGACAGCTCGATGCGGTACGCCGAGGCGTGGGCCGCCTCCCAGCGCAGCTCCACCCGGGAGAGGGCGGTGGGGGCGCCGAGGTCGACCTGGAGCCACTGGTTGTCGGAGAAGGCGCTGGACCAACGTGTGCCGAGGTCGCCGTCGACGGCCGCCGCGGCGGCGGTGCCGGCCTGCTCCACGCTGGAGGCGGTGACGGGCTTGCCCTGCGAGACCGGCAGGGGCGCCGCCTGCGCGCCGGTGGTCGGGGTCAACGCGAGCAGGGCGCCGGCGAGGGCGGTGGCCACGGCGGCGGCGATGCCTCGGCGGGCCGGCGCGGATCCGCGGCCGTGGCTGCGTGACGTGAGGGGTGGGTGTTGCCCAAGGGGAGACATGCGGGGCTCCTAGAGGGAACGGAAAGCGGGAGAGCGCTCTCCGACACCCTGCACGGCCCGGAATCTGACGGTCAATAAGTCTGACCGCACTTTTCTTTCGACTTGCCTTAAGCCTGAATCCAGCGGTACGCCGGGCACCGGAATGCGGAGAGAAGGGGCGCGTCAGGGTGCGGAGGTGGGCAGACTCACCTGCTGACCGAGCACCTCCAGGGCACGCGTACGGAACCCGCCGCGCTGGTGTTCGTCCCCGAGCTGCTCGTACGCGACTCGTCCTGAGGGCCGGCTTCCGTGGGGGGGGGGCCCGCCCCCCCCGCGGGGGCCCCCCCCGGCGCGGGAGGGCGGGCGGCGCC
>NZ_JBHXPI010000013.1:150865-173356 GCF_042718575.1 Streptomyces sp. NPDC058579 | reverse complement strand
AAACGCCCGGTTACATTCCGAACCCGGAAGCTAAGCCTTTCAGCGCCGATGGTACTGCAGGGGGGACCCTGTGGGAGAGTAGGACGCCGCCGAACAATTTTTAGCCTCAACCCCCGGACCTTGTCCGGGGGTTGAGGCATTTTTGCGTTCAGGAGAGGTCGGTCGACCCCTGTGCATGCGGGTGTCGTGGCTGAAGGTAAGGTCAGGGGGCATCATTGGCACGTTCCCACAGGAGGCCCCCGGGTGGAGGTCCAGGAGACTCGCGTTCAGACGGACCGGGTCCTCACCATCCCCAACATCCTGAGCATGGCTCGGCTGGTGGGTGTGCCGCTCTTCCTGTGGCTGATTCTCCGCCCTGTGTTCGGCGGTCCCAACAGCGATGGCTGGGCTCTGCTCGTCCTGATGCTCAGTGGCGTCAGCGACTATCTCGACGGGTACCTCGCGCGGCGCTGGAACCAGATCAGCAGCCTCGGCCGGCTGCTCGACCCGGCCGCCGACCGGCTCTACATCGTCTCCACCCTCATCGGGCTGACCTGGCGCGAGATCCTGCCGCTCTGGCTGACCGCCGCGCTTTTCGCCCGCGAGCTGATGCTGCTGGTCATGGTGGGAATCCTCCGCCGGCACGGGTATCCGCCGCCGCAGGTGAACTTCCTGGGTAAAGCTGCGACTTTCAACTTGATGTACGCGTTCCCCTTGCTGCTGCTCAGTGACGGAACGGGCTGGCTTTCGTCACTCGCCGAAGTTTTCGGGTGGGCCTTCGCCGGATGGGGTACAACTCTGTATTGGTGGGCAGGGATCCTCTACGTGGTCCAGGTCCGTCGACTCGTGAAGGCGGATACCGCGGCCGATTGAGCCCGTCAGTCCTGTGCCGTGCAGCGTCGCCGGCATGAAGGAGGACGTCCGAGGCCCACTGAGCGGACAGGTGCAGTCGGCAGGACCGTCGTCTCTTCAAGGAGGACGCTTCCGACATGAAGGCCGTCGTGATGGCCGGTGGCGAAGGAACCCGACTTCGCCCCATGACCTCGAGCATGCCCAAGCCTCTCCTGCCGGTGGCAAACCGGCCGATCATGGAGCATGTCCTGCGACTGCTCAAGAGGCACGGTCTCACCGAGACCGTCGTGACCGTGCAGTTTCTCGCCTCACTGGTCAGGAACTACTTCGGTGACGGCGAAGAGCTCGGAATGGAGCTCACGTATGCCAACGAGGAGAAACCGCTCGGCACCGCGGGGAGTGTGAAGAACGCCGAGGAGGCGCTGAAGGACGACGCCTTCGTCGTCATCTCGGGGGACGCGCTCACCGACTTCGACCTGACCGATCTGATCGCCTTCCACAAGGAGAAGGGCGCCCTGGTCACCGTCTGTCTGACCCGTGTGCCGAATCCGCTGGAATTCGGCATCACGATCGTGGACGAGGAAGGGAAGGTCGAGCGGTTCCTGGAGAAACCGACCTGGGGACAGGTCTTCTCGGACACCGTCAACACGGGCATCTACGTCATGGAGCCCGAAGTCTTCGACTACGTCCAGGCCGATGTCTCGGTGGACTGGTCGGGTGATGTCTTCCCTCAGCTGATGAAGGAGGGCAAGCCCATCTACGGCTATATCGCCGAGGGCTACTGGGAGGACGTCGGTACCCACGAGAGCTACGTCAAGGCACAGGCCGACGTGCTCGAAGGCAAGGTCCAGGTCGACATCGACGGCTTCGAGATCTCGCCCGGAGTGTGGGTCGCCGAAGGCGCCGAGGTGCACCCCGAGGCCGTGCTGCGCGGGCCGCTGTACATCGGTGACTACGCGAAGGTCGAGGCCGGCGCGGAAATCCGTGAGCACACCGTCATCGGGTCGAACGTCGTCGTCAAGAGTGGTGCGTTCCTGCACAAGGCCGTCATCCACGACAACGTCTACATCGGGCAGCAGAGCAATCTCCGCGGCTGTGTCATCGGGAAGAACACCGACGTCATGCGGGCGGCCCGGATCGAGGACGGGGCGGTCATCGGGGACGAGTGCCTGGTCGGTGAGGAATCGATTGTTCAGGGCAACGTCCGGGTCTATCCGTTCAAGACCATCGAGGCCGGCGCCTTCGTCAACACCTCCGTCATCTGGGAGTCGCGCGGTCAGGCCCATCTCTTCGGGGCGCGCGGGGTCTCCGGGATCCTCAATGTGGAGATCACGCCCGAGCTGGCGGTCAGGCTCGCGGGTGCGTACGCCACGACGCTGAAGAAGGGCGCGACGGTCACCACCGCGCGTGACCACTCCAGGGGCGCCCGTGCGCTGAAACGGGCAGTGATCTCGGCGCTGCAGGCCAGTGCCATCGACGTACGCGACCTGGAGAACGTACCCCTGCCGGTCGCGCGGCAGCAGACGGCCCGAGGAAGCGCGGGCGGGATCATGCTGCGGACCTCGCCCGGTGTGCCGGACTCCGTGGACATCATGTTCTTCGACGAGCGGGGAGCGGACCTCTCGCAGGCCGGGCAGCGCAAGCTGGACCGGGTCTTCGCACGTCAGGAGTACCGGCGGGCGTTCCCCGGAGAGATCGGCGATCTCTCCTTCCCGGCGAGCGTCTTCGACTCGTACACGGGCTCGCTGCTCCGGAACGTCGATACGTCCGGGATCGCCGAGGCAGGTCTCAAGGTCGTCGTTGACGCGTCCAACGGCAGTGCCGGGCTCGTTCTGCCGAGCCTTCTCGGCCGGCTCCAGGTGGACTCGCTGGTCATCAACCCGGGACTCGACGAGTCGCGGCCGACGGAGTCGGCGGAGACCCGGCGGGCCGGGCTCGTACGGCTCGGGGAGATCGTCGCCTCGGCGCGGGCCGCGTTCGGGGTGCGGTTCGACCCGGTGGGCGAGCGGCTGTCGCTCGTCGACGAGCGGGGCCGGATCATCGAGGACGATCGCTCGCTCCTGGTGATGCTCGACCTGGTGGCCGCCGAGCGGCGCTCGGGGCGGGTGGCGCTGCCCGTGACGACCACGCGGATCGCCGAGCAGGTCGCCGCTTACCACGGCACGCAGGTGGAGTGGACGACGACCTCGCCCGACGATCTGACCAGGGTCGGGCGTGAGGAGTCGACGATCTTCGGTGGCGACGGTCGCGGTGGATTCATCATTCCCGAGTTCAGCAGCGTCTTCGACGGTGCCGCCGCGTTCGTCCGGCTCATCGGTCTGGTCGCGCGGACGCAGCTCACCCTGAGCCAGATCGACGCCCGAATTCCGCGGGCGCATGTCCTGAAGCGGGATGTCGCGACGCCGTGGGCCGTGAAGGGGCTCGTGATGCGGCGGGTGGTGGAGGCGGCCGGTGAGCGGTCCGTGGACACCACCGACGGTGTGCGGGTCGTGGAGGCCGACGGGCGGTGGGTGATGGTGCTGCCCGACCCGGCCGAGGCCGTCACTCATCTGTGGGCCGAGGGGCCCGACGATGCCTCCGCCCAGGCGCTGCTCGACGAGTGGTCGAACGTGGTCGACAGCGCAGGTCACTGAAGCACAGGGACGGGTGAGCCGGGTGGTGTCCGTCGGACGCCGCCCGGCTCGTCGGTGGGGCCATTCGGCGGTAGCAGTCCCGACGTGCGACGATGTGCGGCATGTCGCAGCAGCCCCCCGTTCGGAGCACCGGAACTCCACCGCCGCGTCCGGACGCGTCCATGTCGCTGCTGAACAACGTGATGGACCACGCGCTCGACGACGGCTACGCCGAGGCTTCGGCCCGGCGCGCCGCCGAGGGCGGCGGACTTCCCCGTAGTCTCCGGGCGAAGCTGGGCCTCGCGGCGGGGCTCGTGCTTGCCGCCGCCGTGGTGACCGTGGGCGCGGCCGAGGCGCGGATCTCCGCCCCGGTCGTCGCCAAGGAGCGGCAGGAGCTCATCGACCGGATCGAGGCGGAGACCTCGGCGGCCGAGAAGCTGGAGCAGGACGTCGAGAAGATCCGCGCCGAGGTGGGCGAGCGGCAGCGCAAGGCGCTCGAACAGCACGGCGGTGACCAGGCCGAGCTGGTGGCCCTGCTCTCGGGCGCGACCCCGGTGCACGGTCCCGGCGTGAAGCTCGTGGTCGACGACGCCAAGGACACCGAGAGCGATGGCGGGGGTCCCCGCGAGAACAGCGGGTTCACCGACACCGGCCGGGTCCAGGACCGCGACATGCAGCGGGTCGTCAACGGCCTCTGGGAGTCGGGGGCCGAGGCCGTCTCGATCAACGGGCAGCGGCTGACATCGCTGTCCGCGATCCGGGCGGCGGGCGACGCCATACTGGTCGACAACAAGCCGCTGGTACCGCCGTACACCGTACTCGCGGTGGGGGACGGGCAGCGGCTGAGCACCGCGTTCCAGGACAGCGCCGACGGGCAGTATCTGCACGCGCTGCAGGAGAACTTCGGGATCCGCACCAGTATCTCGGCCGAGGCGGAGGTACGTCTGCCGGCCGCTCCGAGCCTGATCGTACGTACAGCAGAGCCGAGGGGAGCCGGGGCGGCCAAGGCCACCGGGCAGGCCACGGCCGACACAGGGAAGGGCACATCTTGATCGCCGTACTGGGCCTGATCGTGGGAGTCGTGGTCGGACTGTTGGTCCGTCCCGAGGTTCCGGCGGTGGTCGAGCCCTATCTTCCGATCGCTGTGGTCGCCGCCCTCGACGCGGTCTTCGGCGGGCTGCGGGCCATGCTCGACGGGATCTTCGTCGACAAGGTCTTCGTGGTCTCCTTCCTGTCGAACGTGGTGGTGGCGGCGCTGATCGTCTTCCTCGGCGACAAGCTGGGCGTGGGCGCGCAGCTGTCGACGGGTGTGGTCGTCGTGCTCGGCATCCGGATCTTCTCCAACGCGGCCGCCATCCGGCGGCATGTCTTCCGGGCGTGACACCGATGAGCAACGACGTGAATCCGGGAACCCCCGAGAACCCCGACGAGGACCGGCCGAAGCCGACGGAGCCGTCCGCTCCCGCCGCCGCCGAGCCCGAGACGCAGTCGAGCGCCCCGCAGCCGGCCGCGCCGGAGCAGAGCGGGCGGCAGCGGCTGGCAGCCGGGCTGTGGCCGCCGCGGGTGAGCCGGGCTCAACTCATCGTCGCCCTGCTGCTGTTCGTCCTCGGTCTGGGTCTGGCCATCCAGGTCCGTTCCACCAGTGACAACAGTGCGCTGCGCGGTGCGCGCCAGGAGGACCTGGTCCGCATCCTCGACGAGCTCGACGACCGCTCGCAGCGGCTCGAGGACGAGAAGGCGCGGCTCGAGACCCAGCGCTCGGAGCTGGAGTCCAGCTCGGACCAGGCCGAGGAGGCGCGCAAGCAGACCCAGGAGAAGGAGCAGCAGCTCGGGATCCTGGCCGGAACCGTCGCCGCGGAGGGCCCGGGCATCACGCTCACCATTCGCGGTGCGGCCGAGGCGGTCGAGTCGGACAAGCTGCTCGACGCGACCCAGGAGCTGCGTGCCGCCGGTGCCGAGGCGATCCAGATCAACGATGTGCGGGTCGTCGCTGACAGCTACTTCACAGGAAGTGGCGCCGACATAGAGATCGATGGAACGAAGGTGACCGCTCCGTACGTCTTCAAGGTCATCGGCAAGCCCGAGGATCTCGAGCCCGCGCTCAACATCCCCGGTGGAGTCGTGCAGACGCTGGAGAAGGAGCAGGCCACCGCGACCGTGGCCCGGTCCCAGAAGATCGTCGTGGATGCCTTGCGACCTGCGAATCGGCCTGACTACGCTCAGTCGTCCTCGCAGTGAGGCGGGGGTACATGGCAGCCGCGCGACATGGGGATGGCGTTGCGGGGGGTCGCCGCACCACAAGGGTGGTGCGTGGTGGAAACTGTCGGGTGGATACGGACGTTGTGAGGATGTCCGGGTCGGCAGGTGTGTTCATTCAGGGTTCGTCCTGCCCCACGGGCGGGTCTGTTTCGGTCAAGGGGAATCGCCCGTGAGTTTTTTTGCGAAGTTGTTCGGCAAGAGCGGACGCGAGGACGGCGGCAACGCCAAGCACCGCGCGCCGCGCCACGCCCAGAGCGAGGAGGAGCAGGGCGGCGAGCGCCCGCTCTTCCGTGACGAGGTCGGTGGCGAGGGCGCGTCGTCTGTTGACCCTGCCGGTGCCGGGCGCATAGGTTCGGGAGAACCATCAACCTCAAGTACGGGTGGAGGGTTCACGCCCGACCCGTACGCGACCCAGACCTCCGCGGGTCAGCCGCGGCGGGAGGACGCGTCCATGCCGGTGTGTACGAGGTGCGGTCACCGCAATGCCGCGGACAGCCGTTTCTGCTCCCACTGCGGCACGCCGCTGCGGGGCGGGGCGAACGTGGAGCGCCCGTCCGAGACGACGTCGACGATCTCGATCTCCGGCCTCGAGGCGTACGACGCCGAGGTCACCGGTCAGACGCAGCTGCCGAGCCTGTCGCCCGAGGCGCTGGCCGCCGTCGAGGCGCTGCCGGCCGGATCGGCGCTCCTGGTGGTGCGCCGGGGACCGAACTCGGGCAGCCGCTTCCTGCTGGACAGCGAGCTGACCACGGCCGGCCGTCACCCGCAGAGCGACATCTTCCTCGACGACGTCACCGTGTCGCGGCGCCACGTGGAGTTCCGGCGGGCGCAGGACGGCAGCTTCACCGTGGCCGACGTCGGCAGCCTCAACGGTACGTACGTGAACCGTGAGCCGATCGACTCGCTGGTTCTGTCCGCGGGCGACGAGGTGCAGATCGGCAAGTACCGGCTGGTCTTCTACTCGAGCCAGCGAGGCGTGTGACGCCACGGGAACTCTTCAGGGAAGGTCCATGTTGCGAACTCCGACGGGCGGTGCCGGTCACGGCGCCGCCACCGCGGGCGACTGGCTGGTCAGCATCGGGACGGTGCTGAACCAGCTGCGCGACGAGTTTCCCGAAGTGACCATCTCCAAGATCCGGTTCCTGGAGGCCGAGGGGCTCGTCGAGCCCCGGCGGACGGCCTCCGGGTACCGGAAGTTCAGCCCGCAGGACGTGGAGCGGCTCGCCCAGATCCTGCGGATGCAGCGCGATCACTATCTTCCGCTGAAGGTCATCCGGGAGCATCTCGACGCCCTCGCCCGGGGCGAGCAGGTCAGGCTCCCTTCCCCCAGCCCCCAGCGGGACCTGCTGGACGGCGCGTGGGACGCCGACGGTGACCGTCCGACGGCCGCGCGGGTGGGGCGGGCCGAGCTGCTCGCGGCCGCCGAGGTCACCGAGGAGGAGCTCGTGGAGTGGGAGTCGTACGGACTCCTCGTTCCGGGGCCCGAGGGCGGCTACGACGCCGAGGCGGTGAACGTCGCCAGGCTTGTCGCGGATCTGGGGAGATTCGGGCTGGAACCTCGACACCTTCGGGCGGTCAAAGCGGCCGCCGATCGGGAGGCGGGGCTCGTCGAACAGATGGTCGCGCCGCTGCGCCGGCACCGTAATCCGCAGACCAGAGCCCATGCGGAGGCCACCGCGAAGGAGCTCGCCGGGCTCTCCGTACGGCTGCACGCGGCACTGGTCCAGACCGCGCTGGGGCTCCGGTTGCCGTGATCTTGTGGGGGCCCGACTACCCAAACCGGTCGGGCACGTCCTAGGGTTGCTGTGTGAACGAGCTCGACGTTGTGGGTGTCCGGGTGGAAATGCCCTCGAACCAACCGATCGTGCTCCTGCGTGAAGTGGGAGGCGATCGGTACCTCCCCATCTGGATCGGACCGGGGGAGGCGACCGCGATCGCCTTCGCCCAGCAGGGCATGGCCCCTGCCAGGCCGCTGACGCACGACCTTTTCAAGGATGTCCTTGAGGCGGTGGGCCAGGAGCTCACCGAGGTCCGCATCACCGATCTCCGTGAAGGTGTCTTCTACGCGGAGCTGGTCTTCGCCAGCGGCGTCGAGGTGAGCGCCAGGCCGTCCGACGCGATAGCGCTGGCCCTGCGCACCGGGACGCCGATCTTCGGCAGTGACGGCGTGCTGGACGACGCCGGTATCGCGATTCCGGACGAGCAGGAGGACGAGGTGGAGAAGTTCCGCGAGTTCCTCGACCAGATCTCCCCCGAGGACTTCGGGTCCAGCAGTCAGTAGAGGTGTGGCCGACGCTGGTGTGGGCCCGCGGGCCGGCGGGCCTGGGTTGGCCGGCGGGCTTGGTTTCGGCCGGCGGGCTTGGTTTTGGCCGGTGTGTGCGGGGCGCCTTCAGCGCATTCGGACACCCTTTCCCCGGAGAGGGGCACGGGAAACCACTCTCAGGGTGATTATCACTCGGCGTGCCGAGTGTGGCGATCGTTGACGCACCCCTAGTGACTGCCTACCTTCGTGTGGGCAGGTCAAGGACGGAGGGTCGGCGTGATGAGCAGCGGCGACGGTACGGCAGGGGGCTCCCTCGGGCGCGCGCCCGAGGAAAGCGGTCCGTATCCGCTTCACGGCAGTCCCGCGGTGGGCGCTTCGGACGGTGCGGACACGGTGGGGTATCGGGGGCCGACAGCGTGTGCGGCGGCGGGGATCACGTACCGCCAGTTGGACTATTGGGCCCGCACCGGGCTCGTCGAGCCGAGCGTGCGGCCCGCGTACGGGTCCGGGACGCAGCGGCTCTACAGCTTCCGTGACGTCGTGGTCCTCAAGATCGTCAAGCGTTTCCTCGACACCGGGGTCGCGCTCCAGAACATCCGGGCGGCGGTCCAGCATCTGCGGGCCCGCGGCTTCCGCGATCTGGAGCGGATGACGCTGATGAGCGACGGGGCGACGGTGTACGAGTGCTCGTCGCCGGACGAGGTCGTGGATCTGCTCCAGGGCGGTCAGGGCGTCTTCGGGATCGCCGTGGGCGTGGTCTGGCGGGATGTCGAGGCGGCGCTGTCGCAGCTGCACGGGGAGCGGATCGACACCGGCGAGACCCTCGTCGGGCACAACCCGGGTGACGAGCTCGCTCGACGGCGGCGCGACCGGGCGGTTTGAGCGCGAAGTCTGAGCGCGAGGGTCTGAGCGCGAGGGGCGGAGCGTATAGGTCTGAGCGGCTGGGTTTTCTTGGCCGGGCTTGTCTGGCGCGTCCGTACTGGAGTGCGGTCGATTGTCAGTGGCGTGGGGCAGCATCGGAGTGTGAGAACCGCTCCGACGATTCTGCATCTCGACATGGATGCCTTCTTCGCCGCCGCCGAGCAGGCGGCGAAGCCGAGTCTGCGCGGAAAGCCGGTGGTCGTCGGCGGTCTCGGCCCGCGGGGGGTCGTGGCCACGGCGTCGTACGAGGCACGGCGGTTCGGCGTCCACTCGGCGATGCCGATGGCGCAGGCGCGGAGGCTCGCGCCGAACGCCGCCTATCTCGTGCCGCGGTTCAGCTTCTACCGGTCGATCAGCGAGCAGGTCATGGAGCTGCTCGGGCGGCTTTCGCCGCTCGTGGAGCCGCTGAGCCTGGACGAGGCCTTCGTGGACCTGGAAGCCGGGGGTGTGGCCGATGACAGCCGGACGGCGCGGGAGGCCGGTGAGCGGCTGCGTAGGGACATTCTCGCCACTGCGGGGCTGACGGGGTCGGTGGGGCTCGCGGGGTCGAAGATGCTCGCCAAGATCGCCTCCGAGGAGGCCAAGCCGGACGGCCTGGTGCTCATAGAGCCCGGGACCGAGCGGGAACTGCTCGGGCCCAAGTCGGTGCGGATCCTGCCGGGCGTGGGGCCGGCCACGGGGGAGCACCTGCGGCGGGCCGGGATGACGACGGTGTCGGACCTCGCGGAGGCGGGTGAGGATGAGCTCGTACGGCTGCTTGGGCGGGCGCACGGGGCCTCGCTGTACCGCATGGCCCAGGGGTACGACGATCGGCCCGTGGTGGCCGAGCGGGACGCGAAGTCGGTGTCGGTCGAGGACACCTTCGACGTGGACCTGCACGACCGGGTGCGGATCCGGACCGAGGTGGAGCGGCTGGCCGAGCGGTGCGTGGGGCGGCTGCGGGCCTCGGGGCACTCGGGGCGGACGATCGTGTTGAAGGTGCGGCGCTTCGACTTCTCGACGCTCACGCGCTCGGAGACCTTGCGGGGGCCCACGGACGACCCGCTGGTGGTGCGGGAGGCGGCGGGGCGGTTGCTGGAGGGGGTGGACACCACGGGTGGGGTGCGGTTGTTGGGGGTGGGGGTGAGCGGGCTTGCGGACTACACGCAGGAGGACTTGTTCGCTCAGGCGGCGGAGGGGGCGCGGGGCGCCGGTGGTGGTGCGGTGGAGGAGGTGCCTGTGGCTGAGGGTGTTCCTGGGGCGGAGGAGCCGGCCGCCGCCGGTGCGGGTGCGGGTGCCGGTGCCGCCGAGCGGAGGTGGGCGCCCGGGCACGACGTACGGCATGCCGTGTACGGGGCCGGGTGGGTGCAGGGGAGCGGGGTGGGGCGGGTCACCGTGCGCTTCGAGGAGCCGGGGTCTTCGCCGGGTCGGGTGCGGACGTTTCTCGTCGACGACCCGGAGCTGGAGGCGGGGGAGCCGCTGCCTCTGGTGGGGGGCGGGGAGGGGACGGCGGCGGTCGCCTAGCGGGGGTGCGCCCGGCCTCCGGCCGGGCTTGTGATTCCCACCCGCACCACCCGTGCGGGTGAGGGGGCAGAGGTGCGGCTTTTCCCGTGCGTGGCTGCGCCGCGTCGGCGGACTCGGGTGGTCGGTGGCTGGCTTGCAGTCCCTGCCGGCACCGGCAGTGCGGGTAGGGGCTGGTGGCAGAGGTGTGGGCCTGCTTGCGGGGGGCTGCGCGCCGTCGGCGGCCGTGGGGCCGTGGTCTGTCAGCGGTGCGGCGACCGTGCACGTGGGAGGGCAGGGGTGTGCGGCTGCCCGTGGGGTTGCGCGCCGTCGTCGGGGCTGGGGCGGTGTAGGGCTATGTGTCGTCTTGGCCTGCCAGGCGGCCGAAGTCGTGGTCTGGGGGTGGTGGGGGTGGGAGGGCCAGGCTGTAGTGGCGGTAGAGCTGGAGTTCTTGTTCCGGTGAGAGGTGGCGGCCCACGCCGAAGTCCGGGGCGTCCTTGATCAGGGCGCGTTCGTACGGGATGTGGAGGCCGTCCTCGACCAGTTCGCTGGGCTCCAGGGGGACGAACGCGTCGCGGCCGAACAGGCCCGTGCGGACCGCGGCCCACTCGGGGACGCCCGTCGCGTCGTCCAGGTACACCTCGTCCACGGTGCCGATCTTGTGCCCGCTGCGGTCGAACGCCTTGCGGCCGATCAGGCTGCGCGGATCGATGTCGGTCTGCACGGTCCCTCCAATTGGTCGCAACTCCTCTGCGAAGGCCTACAAAGAATACGAAAGTGCACATCTGGGATGTCGGCCACTTGAGCGATGGAAGGCGGAACCGCGCTGGTAGGCTGGCTGTGGCTGTCGACCCCGTGCGGGAGAGTCCTCCGGAGAAACCTTTCGGAGGCGCCGAAGGAGCAAATCCTCCCCGGAATCTCTCAGGCACCCGGTACCGCATGGACGAGGTCACTCTGGAAAGCAGAGCGGAGGTCCGACGGCGTCCGCTCTCACCGACGGTGAAAGCCGGCGAGCCCTTTGGCGCGCCGGTGAAGCTCTCAGGTTGAGATGACAGAGGGGGAGGCCGTCCGGGCACCCGCGCCGTGGTGTCCCTCGCAGGTCGTGACGACCAGGAGGCCTCCGTACATGACCGCCCACCGCATTTCGCTTTCCGAACTCGAACAGGGCATCCCGTTCGAGCAGCGGCACATCGGACCCGACGCCGAAGCGCGGGCCAAGATGCTCGCGCAGGTCGGCTACGGCTCCCTCGACGAGCTGACGGCCGCCGCCGTGCCGGACGTGATCAAGAACGCCGAGGCCCTCGGCCTCCCCGCCGCCCGCACCGAGGCCGAGGTCCTCGCCGAGCTGCGTGAGCTCGCCGACCGCAATCAGGTTCTCGCGCCGATGATCGGGCTCGGGTACTACGGGACCTTCACTCCGCCCGTTGTCTTGCGGAACGTCATGGAGAACCCTGCCTGGTACACGGCGTACACGCCGTACCAGCCCGAGATCTCGCAGGGGCGCCTCGAGGCGCTGCTCAACTTCCAGACCATGGTCGCCGACCTCACCGGTCTCCCGACCTCCGGCGCCTCCCTCCTCGACGAGGGCACCGCCGCCGCCGAGGCCATGGCGCTCTCCCGCCGTGTCGGCAAGGTCAAGAACGGGGTCTTCCTCGTCGACGCCGACGCGCTGCCGCAGACCATCGCCGTCATCGAGACCCGCGCGGAGCCGACCGGTGTCGAGGTCGTCGTCGCCGACCTCTCGGCGGGTATTCCGGCCGAGGTCGCCGAGCGTGGTGTCTTCGGCGTGCTCGTGCAGTACCCCGGTGCCTCCGGTGCCGTGCGTGACATCAAGCCGCTCATCGATGCCGCCCACGAGCTTGGGGCGATCGTCACCGTTGCCGCTGATCTGCTCGCGCTGACCTTGCTCACCTCGCCCGGTGCCCTTGGGGCCGACATCGCCGTCGGCACCACCCAGCGGTTCGGTGTACCCATGGGCTTCGGTGGGCCGCACGCCGGTTACATGGCCGTCCAGGACAAGCACGCGCGCTCGCTGCCCGGCCGCCTGGTCGGCGTCTCCGTCGACGCCGACGGCAACCGCGCCTACCGCCTGGCCCTGCAGACCCGCGAGCAGCACATCCGCCGCGAGAAGGCCACCAGCAACATCTGTACCGCTCAGGTGCTGCTCGCCGTCATGGCCGGTATGTATGCCGTCTACCACGGGCCGGAGGGCCTGAAGGGGATCGCGCAGCGGACCCATCGGTACGCCTCCGTTCTTGCCGCCGGTCTTACCGCCGGTGGCGTCGAGGTCGTCCACGCCGACTTCTTCGACACCGTCACCGTCCGCGTGCCCGGCAAGGCCGCCGCGGCCGTCGCCGCCGCCCGCGAGGCCGGCGTGAACCTCTACCTCGTCGACGCCGACCACGTGTCCGCCTCCTGCGACGAGACGACCGGGCGCGCGCAGATCGCCGCCGTCTGGGCCGCCTTCGGCGTCGACGCCGACATCGAGGCCCTGGACGTCACCACCGAGGACGCGCTGCCCGCCGGGCTGCTGCGCTCCGACGCGTACCTCACCCACCCGGTCTTCCACGCGCACCGCTCCGAGACGTCGATGCTGCGCTACCTGCGCAGGCTCGCCGACCGCGACTACGCGCTCGACCGCGGCATGATCCCGCTCGGCTCCTGCACCATGAAGCTGAACGCGACCACCGAGATGGAGCCGGTGACCTGGCCCGAGTTCGGCCAGATGCACCCCATCGCCCCGATCGAGCAGGCGCAGGGCTACGTCACGCTCATCACCGAGCTTGAGGAGCGTCTCGCCGAGGTCACCGGCTACGACAAGGTGTCGATCCAGCCCAACGCCGGTTCGCAGGGCGAGCTGGCCGGTCTGCTGGCCGTCCGCGCCTACCACCGCGCCAACGGCGACGAGCAGCGCACCGTCTGCCTGATCCCGTCGTCCGCGCACGGCACCAACGCCGCCTCCGCCGTGATGGCCGGCATGAAGGTCGTCGTCGTCAAGACCGCCGACGACGGCGAGGTCGACGTCGCGGACCTGCGCGCCAAGATCGAGCAGTACCGCGACGAGCTGTCCGTGCTGATGATCACCTACCCGTCCACGCACGGTGTGTTCGAGGAGCACGTCGCCGACATCTGCGCCGAGGTCCACGAGGCCGGCGGCCAGGTCTACGTCGACGGCGCCAACCTCAACGCGCTGGTCGGGCTCGCCAAGCCGGGCAAGTTCGGCGGCGATGTCTCGCATCTGAATCTGCACAAGACCTTCTGCATTCCGCACGGTGGCGGCGGTCCGGGCGTCGGGCCGGTCGGTGTGCGCGCGCACCTCGCCCCGTACCTGCCGAACCACCCGCTGCAGCCGACGGCCGGTCCGGAGACGGGCGTCGGCCCGATCTCGGCCGCCCCGTGGGGCTCCGCCGGCATCCTGCCGATCTCGTGGTCGTACGTCCGCCTGATGGGCGGCGAGGGCCTCAAGCGCGCCACGCAGGTGGCCGTCCTCGCGGCGAACTACATCGCCAAGCGCCTGGAGCCGCACTACCCGGTGCTCTACACCGGTCCGGCCGGGCTCGTCGCCCACGAGTGCATCGTCGACATGCGCCCGCTGTCCAAGGCGACCGGCGTCAGCGTCGACGACATCGCCAAGCGCCTGATCGACTACGGCTTCCACGCGCCGACGATGTCGTTCCCGGTGGCCGGCACGCTGATGATCGAGCCGACCGAGTCCGAGGACCTCGCCGAGATCGACCGCTTCTGCGACACGATGATCGCGATCCGCGGCGAGATCGAGAAGGTCGCGTCGGGCGAGTGGCCGGCCGGGGACAACCCGCTGGCCAACGCCCCGCACACGGCCGCAGCCCTCGGCGGCGAGTGGAACCACTCGTACACCCGTGACGAGGCGGTCTTCCCGGCCGGTGTCTCGCCCGCGGACAAGTACTGGCCGCCGGTCCGCCGCATCGACGGCGCGTTCGGCGACCGCAACCTCGTCTGCTCCTGCCCGCCGCTGGACGAGTACGACCACTAGGCGGCGACGAGCGCTTGTGCGGGCATGGACGCATGAGTCAGGGCCGGTTCGGAGAACTCTCTCCGGGCCGGCCCTTGCGTGTTCCCTCGTACGGTGTCGTGCCTGACGTTGTCCCGACGCGCCGTCCGATGTCAGGCGGCGGTCGTCACCCGGCCCGTCGTGAGCGGGCGGTGCGGGGCGATGATCTGGCCGTCCGGCAGCAGTTCACCGGTGTCCTCGAAGAGCAGGACCCCGTTGCACAGCAGGCTCCAGCCCTGCTCCGGGTGGTGCGCCGTCATACGGGCCGCCTCCCGGTCGGCGGATTCGGCGGTGGGACAGGCAGGCTGGTGCTGGCACATGGATGGGTTCTTTCGCTGCGTCGTGGTGAGTGAGTGTGTCGTCCTGCGGCTCGGTTCGGTGCTCATGGCCGCCCCCCGTTGTCGGTTCGGTTGGTCCAGTGTTCCCCCACGGACGACGATCCGCAGGTATTTCGCGGCAGCTCTTCCTACTGCATGAAGACGTATCACCCGCGCGGGCGGTTCAGCTCAACTGGGCCATCTCTTCGGGTGGTTCGGGGTAGTCCTGCTGGGCTAGCCCGTAAGGGGAGGGGGTGTTCGAGGCGGTCGTTCGGCAATGGCCCGTCCTCCCCAGGGGTGAGCGCCCGGGCAGCAGGGCGCCCCGCGGCCGGCCGGGCCGCGGGGCGTGACGCGCTTCTCGAGGCCCGTTCAGGCCGGCGCCGGGGTGCCGAACAGCGGCGGGGGAGCCAGCCGCATGGTGAGTACGGGCAGCAGGTCGGCGACCAGGTGCGGCTGGTTCGCCGCGATTCCGGGCGGTGCCGGGGCGAGCGGGATCAGCAGGTCGGCCGGGTCGGGCGAGGAGGACGCCCCGTCGGACTCCGTGTCGCCGTGCAGCCAGAGCGTCAGCATGTACAACTCCGGTACGGACAGCAGCCTCGGCTGGTACGTCGTGGGCAGCGCCTCGGCCTGGAGCAGGGCGCGTTCGGTGGCGGTGACGTAAGGGCCCTCGAAGAAGTGGGAGAAGGACCAGCCGTCGGGGGTGAGCATGGTGTCGGCGGCGGCGATCGCCCGGTCGGTGCCCCGGATCAGGAAGCGCCAGCCGGCCAGCCGCGTGCGCGGCGCCCGTCCGGTCGCGGTGACCTGGTCCCGTACCTCGACGACCTGGTCCCGCACGTCGAGGACGTGGACGGGCAGGGGCAGCTCGGGGCTCAGTGGCCCCTGGGCCGCCCGCAGGGCGGGAGTTCGCGCCTCGCGGACGGCGGTGGGGGAACCGAGGGCCGCGAGGACACTGCGCAGGGCCGGCGCGGGGGCCGGGGAGGGTCGGAGCATGATGGGTCGCCTCTCGCTCAGGAGACACGGTGACGCGTGGGCAGGTACGACGGCGCTGTGGGCTGCCGGGCCGAAGGGGCCATGAAGCCATGGCCGGGTGCCAACACTCTGCCTCGTTCGCGGAGTTTATACGAGACGTGTTCACACGATGTTTCCGCTAGCGGTCGCCGATATTGCGCGCAAGGCCTCATCAGGCCTCGCTCCGGAGGCGATTCATCGTATTTATACCGGGCGTCGGTCGTCTGCCTGCGAGGACTTCACCGGAGCGGTAGGCCGGATATCGACCCCATGCTTTCGATGAATATGGCCGCGGAATATGTCCATTGCCGGATGCCCGTGGGGCGTGCCGGGCGATTGCGCGTTCCAGCCTATCGTTCAACGAGGGTGGTCCGCAGGCGTTATGGATCAATCGCGTGGGCATCATCGTTCCGTGACGCGGCGGCCGTCGCCGTGGCCGCCCGATCGGAGGGGAAGCTTCCATGGGGGAGAAGGTCGTGGCGGACGGGTTCGACCTGTCCGATCGGCAGCGATACCGCAGGAAGCTCCAGCAGTGTCTGGCGGGTCTTGCGAGGCTCCTGGCGGAGAAGAGGTTCGACCGGCCGAGGAATCTGATGGGCCTGGAGATCGAACTCAATCTCGCGGGCTCCGACGGCATGCCCAGGATGGTGAATGGGGCCGTCCTCGAGCGCATCGCGAGCTCGGATTTCCAGACGGAACTGGGAATGTTCAACCTTGAGGTGAACATCGCCCCGCACCGGCTCGGCGGGCGCGTTTTCGACCGGCTCGCCGAGGAACTCAGGACCGGTCTGGGATATGCCGATCGCAAGGCCCGCGAACTCGACGCGGGTGTCGTCATGATCGGAATTCTGCCGACCCTCGCCCAGGGCGATCTCGTCTCCGAGAACCTCTCGGCCGTCGACCGCTACACCCTTCTCAACGACCAGATCGTCGCCGCACGCGGAGAGGACTTCACCCTCGACATCCACGGCGTCGAGCAGCTGACCTGCACGGCCACCTCGATCGTGCCCGAGGCGGCCTGTACGTCGGTGCAGTTGCACCTCCAGGTCACGCCCGGCCGGTTCGCCGCGGTGTGGAACGCGGCGCAGGCCGTGGCGGCGGTCCAGATCGCCGTCGGCGCCAACTCCCCGTTCCTGTTCGGCCGCGAGCTGTGGCGCGAGTCCAGGCCGCCGCTCTTCACCCAGGCCACCGACACCCGGCCGCCGGAGCTCCAGGCCCAAGGGGTGCGGCCCCGGACCTGGTTCGGGGAGCGGTGGGTGGACTCCGCGTACGACCTCTTCGAGGAGAACCTGCGGTACTTCCCCGCCCTGCTGCCGATCTGCGACGACGAGGACCCGCTCCGCGTCCTGGACCAGGGCGGTGTGCCCCGGCTGCAGGAGCTGGTCCTGCACAACGGGACCGTGTACCGCTGGAACCGGCCCGTGTACGGCTGGGTCGACGGCGTCCCGCATCTGCGCGTGGAGAACCGGGTGCTGCCTGCCGGACCGACCGTCACCGACGTCGTCGCCAACGCGGCCTTCTACTACGGCCTGGTGCGGGCGCTCGCCGAGGACACCCGGCCGGTCTGGAAGCGGCTGCCCTTCGAGGACGCCGCCGCGAACTTCGACACCGCGTGCCGCCACGGCATCGACGCGGAGCTGCGCTGGCCGCGCCCCGGGCGCTCGGGCGGAGTGGCCGCCGTACCGGCCGTACGGCTCGTCCTCGACGAACTCCTGCCGCTGGCGGCCGCCGGGCTCGACGCCTGGCACGTCGAGCCGGCCGACCGAGACTTCTACCTCGGGGTCATCGAGGAGCGGTGCCGGGCGCGGGTCAACGGGGCGTCCTGGCAGGTCGACACCTTCCACCGGGCGCTCGCGTCCGGCCTGGACCGCGACGCGGCCCTCGCGGCCACGACCCGCCGGTACGCCGAGCTGATGCGGGGCGGCGAGCCGGTGCACCGCTGGCCGGTGGGGATCGGGTAGTCGGGGGCGGGGGAGGAGGACGGGGAGTACCGCCGTCGGAATGGCGCTCGGCAGGGGGCGTCACGCATGATCTCCGTACCCGGAACGCGATGGGGAAGTGGAGACAGGTGTGGTGTCGGATCAACGTGTGGTGCCTGATGCCCTGCCGCCCGGCGGCCTTCCGCGCGGGATCCTGCGGTCCGAGACCCTGATCGTCCTGGCGCTCTCGCTCGGCGCGAGCGCGGCGTCGTCCCTCATCAGCTTCATCGGTTCGCTGACCAAGCCCGGCGGGCTGAAGGAGCAGGCGGCGACGCTCAACGGCTCGTACGCGCCCGGGCGGCCGTGGCTCGATCTGGCCTGGCAGCTCTTCGGCATCGCCACGGCCCTCGTTCCGGTCGTGCTCGTCGCGCATCTGCTGCTGCGCGAGGGCACGGGGATGCGGGCGATCGGCTTCGACCGGACCCGGCCCTGGCCCGACCTCGGCAGGGGCGCGCTGGTCGCGGCCGGGATCGGGAGCGTGGGGCTCGCGTTCTACCTCGCGGCGCGGGGCGCCGGGTTCAACCTGACCGTGGTGCCCGAGTCGCTGCCGGACGTGTGGTGGAAGTACCCGGTGCTCATCCTGTCGGCGGTGCAGAACTCCGTCGTGGAGGAGGTCATCGTCGTCGGGTATCTGCTGCGCCGGCTCGGGCAGTTGGGGTGGACACCGATGGCCGCGCTGGTGGCGAGTTCGGTGCTGCGCGGCTCGTACCACCTCTACCAGGGCATCGGCGGCTTCATCGGGAACGTCGTGATGGGGGTCGTCTTCGTCTACCTCTACCGCCGCTGGGGGCGCGTGGGCCCGCTGGTGGTGGCGCACGCGCTGCTCGACATCGTGGCCTTCGTCGGATACGGGCTGTTGGCGGGGCGGGTGGACTGGTTGCCCACGGTGTAGGGCGACGGTGTGGGGGCGGGTGAAGGGGCGTACGGCTGGTGCCGTACGCCCCTTTCTGGTCCCTGAGGGCCGTCAGGCGTGCAGGTCGCCTTCGATGACCGTGACCGCGTCGCCGGTCAGCAGCGTGCGGTCGCCGCGCAGCCGGGTGCCGACGACGCCGGTACGGGCGCCGCCCTGGAACCCGGTGAGGTCGTCGCGGCCGAGGCGGGCGGCCCAGAGCGGGGCGAGCGCGGTGTGGGCGCTGCCGGTGACCGGGTCCTCGTCGATGCCGAGGCGCGGGAAGAAGGCGCGGGAGACGAAGTCGTAGCCCCGCTCGGGCTGTTCGGCGACGGCGGTGACGACGACACCGCGCTCGGCGAGGCGGGCCAGGGCCGCGAGGTCGGGCGCGAGGGAGCGTACGGCTGCCTCGTCGCGCAGCTCGACGACGAGGTCGCCGATGTGGGCGGCGGTGTCGTGGACCGCGACGACCTCGGCGCCGAGGGCCTTCTCCAGACCGGCGGGGGTCTCGACGGGGGTCAGGGACGAGGTCGGGAAGTCCATGGTGATGGAGCCGTCCGGCGCCGCCGTCGCGCTGAGGATGCCGCAGCGAGCGGCGAACCGTACGGTCCCGGTCGCGGCTCCCGTGGTGTGCAGGACGTGGGCGGTGGCGAGGGTGGCGTGGCCGCACATGTCGACCTCGGCGACCGGCGTGAACCAGCGCAGCGCCCAGTCGGCCTCGCCGCCCGGGGGGAGGGGGTGGGCGAAGGCCGTCTCGGAGAGGTTGACCTCGGCGGCGACCTTCTGGAGCCAGTGGTCGTCGGGGAAGGAGTCGAGAAGGAGGACCCCTGCCGGGTTGCCGGAGAAGGGGCGGTCGGTGAAGGCGTCGACGATTCGGATCCGCATGGACCGGACCGTACCGCTAGGGGAAAGCGGCAGGCCAAGGCCAATTCCGGGGGACTGGACCGATCCGGGGACGGGGTGGGGCGCCGACAGTCCCGGGTGTCCGGGTGTCCGGGTGTCTGGGTGTCCGGGTGTCAGGCCTCCACGCCCGGACCGGGTGGGGCGCCGACGGTCCGGGTGTCCGGGTGTCAGGTGTCCACGGCGGTCTTGTCCGCCTCCCGGGCGGTGTGTTCCAGGCGGTCGCGGTACTCCTTCCACCACGCCGTGTCGCCCGGGGGAATGCTGGTGTTGCCCTCGTTCATACCCACGGCGCCGTCCATGAATTCCCGGAGGATGTCGGCGTGCCCGGCATGCCGGTGCGTGTCGGCGATGACGCGTACGACGGCGTGGTGCAGCGTCACCTCGTCCCTGCCCTCGGGCCACCAAGGCACGGTGCCGACCGTGTCCAGGGCCAGCGAGTCGATCGTCGCGTCCGCGTGAGCCCAGGCCCGGCGGTAGAGCCCCACGATCTGCTCGCGGGACTCCTCGGCGGTCGCCCACATGTCCGCGCCGTCCTCGAGCCAGGGCAGCGGTTCGTGGGACGGCCGGCCGAAGGTGTCCCCGAGGTAGCCCAGCTCCACGCTCGCCGCGTGTTTCACCATGCCCAGGAGGTTGGTGCCGGTCGGTGTCATCGGGCGGCGGACGTCGTACTCGGAGAGCCCGTCGAGCTTCCACAGAAGGGCGTCGCGGGCGGACTGGAGGTAGAAGCGCAGGTCGGCCTTGGGGTCCGTAGCGGTCATGGGGCTCAGTCTGGCGCTGGTGCGCGCCGCGGCCCGGGGATTCTTCAAGCCTGGTTGGCAAACGAAGTATTCCGATATATCGTTGAGGCATCGCGACTGTTCAACGATGTAAACCCGATGGAAGGAGCGTTGCGATGCGTTCACATGGACACGAACACGGACATGGAGACTGTGGACCCGGCCCTCGTGGCTGGGGCGGCTTCCGCGGTGGTGACGACGAGCGGCGGCGTGCCGCCTTCGGCCCGTTCGGGCCGGGGTTCGGCGGCGGGCCGTTCCGGGGCGGGCCGTTCCCCGGTGGGCGCGGTCATGGAGGCGGCCGGGGGCGGGCGCGGCGCGGAGACGTGCGCGCTTCGATCCTCGCGCTGCTGAAGGACCGGCCGATGCACGGCTACGAGATGATCCAGGAGATCGGCGAGCGCAGCGGCGGGGCGTGGAAGCCCAGCCCCGGCTCGGTCTACCCGACCCTGCAGCTCCTCGAGGACGAGGGCCTGATCACCAGCGAGAGCGAGGGCGGCAAGAAGCTGTTCACGCTCACCGAGACCGGCCGGACCGAGGCCGAGTCGGGGCCCGAGGCCCCCTGGGAGGAGGCCGGGCGCGGTGTCGACTGGGACGCCGTCAACGAGATCCGGCAGGCGGGCTTCGGTCTGATGGAGGCGTTCGGGCAGGTCTGGAAGACCGGCAGCGCCGAGCAGCGGCAGAAGGCCGTCGAGGTCATCAACGAAGCCCGTAAGAAGCTGTATCTGATCCTGGCCGACGAGGACTGACCTTCGGGGGCCGGGAAGAGACGGAGGACCCGCGCGGCGATCGCCGCGCGGGCCCTCCGTATGTGTGCGGGGCTCAGGCCCTCCGTGTGTGTGGGGCTCAGGCCACCAGGCCGGTCAGTTTGCGCAGGGACTCGTTGAGGGCCGCCGTCGCCGAGTCCTTCAGCTTGCCCGCCATCAGCGACACGGCGGCGCCCGTGAACTCGCCGTCGATCCGGACTGTCGTGGCGTCCCCGTCCGCCGCCAGGGAGTAGCGGGTCGCCACGATGACGCCCATCGGGCCCTTGCCGCGGATGGCCAGGACGCGCGTGGTCTCCAGCTCCTCCACCGTCCAGGTCACCTCGGCGGGGAAGCCCATCAGCTTCATGTTCTCCGCGAAGGTGGCGCCCGTCTCCAGGGAAGCCGGGCCGCCGTTGGGGAAGTTGGTGTGGGTGGCGTTCCACTCGCCGTACGAGGAGAAGTCCGTCAGCTGCGCCCAGACCTTCTCGGCCGGCGCATCGATCCGTGTCTCGGCGCTGACTTCGGCCATACGACCACCCCTTCGCGGGTTCCGTCCGACTCTGGTGTCGCGGAACGTAGCCGGGTGGCCGTGAACATTCAATACTGATGAACCGTCAGTTCTTCGACATCGCCGAATCGCCGATCCACCAGATCTGCGCCGCGTCGAACCAGTCGGAGGCGCGCGGACCGCCGCTCTCGTCGTGGCAGTGGAACGCGGCCCAGAAGAGATCGGCCGGCAGCGCATCCCGCGGCGCGTACACGCGGTAGACGTACTGCCGCCCGTCGAGCGCGAGCAGGGCGACCATCCAGAACATATCCAGGGGACGAAACGGGAGGGCCTTGTGGTTGCATTCGGGGCGCAAAGCAAGGCGGCGCGCGCCCCTCGGGCGTGATCGGGCGCAATCTCCTCCGTAAGGAGGAGGATCCGGTCGCCTGTGCCCAACTGTGGTGGGATGCGCACATGCTTCTCGCCGGGGATGCTCCGGCGGCCGTCGGCTGATGAGGTGGGAGCGTGCATAGTCCTGTCCCCCGCGTACCGCAGCAGCCCGCGTCCCACCGCCCCGATCTCCCCGCGTCCCGCCGCCCGGAGATCCAGCTCGGCCGACTCACCGCCGAACTCGCGACGGTCGTGGCGAGCGCGCGCCGCCGGGCCCTGCGGGACGGTGACCGGCAGATCGACACCGCCCATCTGCTGCACTCCCTGATCGAGTCCGACCCCGAGGTCGGCGCGGCCTTCGACGGTGGCCCGCCGCAGCTCGCGCGGGTGCTCGGCTATCTCGTCCAGCGATCGATCGGTTACGGCCTGCGGTGGCGGGGGTCCGTCGAGGACTCCGGAGCCCTGGACGTCGTACGGGACGCGACGGCAGCGGCGGCGGCCGCGGCCGCCCCCCCCCGCGGGTCGCCCCCCGCCCCCGCCCCGCTTGTCGGCGGCGGGGTGCGGGCCCCGCCCCGCGGGGACCCGCCGGCGCGGGGGCGTGTTC